>NZ_WTYZ01000001.1:600000-900000 GCF_009827455.1 Pontixanthobacter aestiaquae | reverse complement strand
GCCCCATTCGAGTAAGCCGGTCAGCACCGCCATCGCAATGACCAGAATGGCCAGCATCCACAGGGTAACGGACAACGGCTTGGACAGACTGGCGCCATCAAGCATCTGCGCCAACATTTCGGCATGCACCTGAAGGCCGGGAGGATCGAAGCCTGTCCCGTCTGACAGGCTGGTTGGCACGCGGTCAAAATCCACCAGATCGCCGCCAATCAGAATATATTTACCTTCGAACAGAGGCCGATATTCTTCGATCACTGCGGGAATGGCAAAAACCTCTTCATCCGCAAGCGAATCGATCGGAATTATCGGGAAAAGCGTTTCGGCAACAGCCTCCTGACCGCTTTCGATGGTGTCGTTCTGACCATCGCGCGACGAGAGGCGGTAACGGATCGCTCCGGCATATGCCGGTAGTGATTTGTCCGCCTCGCCTGCTCCAACCAGCATCGATCGGGTCAGCGTTGGCGGCAAACGCTCATCGGGCTGTGGCCACCGGCGGGTAACATCGAATGCATTATCAAGCTGTATGCTTGCGGGAACCGCATTGCTGCCCTCCAACTGGGCGAGAAACTCTTCGAGATAGAGCTGCTGCTCATATTTGATGTCGCCTTCATTCGCTTCTTGCAGCACATAAGCGACCGAGACCGGCGTCTGCATATTACGCAGCGTTTCGACCAACTCGTCATCTTCATCTTGCGGTTGATCGAACAGAATATCGATACCGATGGATTTGACGCCAAGCTTGTCGAGATTGCGCAATGCTGCGGCCAGCATCCCCCGATCGAGCGGTGAGCGTTTGCGCGCTTTGATCAGCGTCTGCTCGTCATAAACGACCATGATGATACGCGGATCCTGCTCGACCGCTTGCATGCTGGCGGTTTGGTAGGCGCGGAAATCATAAAGGCCGGTCTCGGCCTGGTTGACGATCGGTACTGACCAGCCAAACCTAGCGACGATCAGCGCAAGCACCACCAGCAGCATGGTCAGGCCCAGCCGCCTTGTGCCGGCCTCGCGCACATTGCGCCAGCCGCGCTGGATGAAACTTACTGAACGCGCAGACGCCATCACGCCCTCCCCTCCATTCAGGAGAGACGCTCAGGCACGGGCGGTCAAGTGGTTCGTCTAATCAGGATCGATAAAGCTGAGCAGTGGTTTGCGCGCTGCCATCGTCTCATCGAGCCTGCTGCGCGGTGCATAATGCGGCGCGGTCGCTAGCGTTTGGTCGCCAGCCTTTGCCCGCTCGACCACACTGCGGAAAGCAGTGATAAACTGATCTATTGTCGCCTTGCTCTCGGTCTCGGTCGGTTCGACCAGCATCGCGCCGTGCACCACCAGCGGGAAGTACATCGTCATCGGGTGATAGCCTTCGTCGATCAGACCCTTTGCAAGATCCATGGTCGACAGCCCGTCGGCGAAGTCCTTATCGCCAAACAGAGCCTCATGCATGCACGGTCCACTGTCTGCATAGGGTGCGTAGAGTACATCCTCCATGGAGCGCAGGATGTAGTTGGCATTGAGCACCGCATCTTCGGCGACTTGCTTGAGCCCGTCCGCCCCGTGGCTAAGCATGTAAGTCAGCGCACGGGTGAACATGCCCATCTGGCCATGGAATGCCGTCATCCGGCCAAACGCCTGCGTATGCCCGTAATCGGCAGCCCCCTCTTCCTCGACCAGATGGATATAGCCATCGTCGGTGCGCGCGGTGAACGGCAGCGGGCCATAAGGGCTAAGCGCTTCGGACAGCACGACCGGACCGCTGCCCGGACCTCCGCCGCCATGCGGGGTGGAGAACGTCTTATGCAAATTGATATGCATCGCATCAACGCCAAGATCGCCCGGACGAACCCGCCCGACAATCGCATTGAAGTTTGCACCATCGCAATAGACGAAACCGCCAGCCTCATGCACCGCATCCGAAATCGCGCGCATATCCGGCTCGAACAATCCGCAGGTGTTGGGATTGGTGATCATCACTGCGGCAACGTCGGGGCCGAGGCGCGCTTTCAGCGCATCCAGATCAACCCGGCCCGCTTCGTTCGCAGGGATGTTCTCGACCTTATAGCCCGCAAACGCTGCAGTCGCAGGATTGGTGCCATGCGCGCTTTCGGGCACGAGCACGACTTCGCGGGCATCGCCGCGTGCTTCCAAAGCGGCACGAATACATAGAATACCGCATAGCTCGCCATGCGCGCCAGCTTTGGGGCTCATCGCGACACCGTGCATGCCGGTCAGCTTGATAAGCCATTCCGCAAGCTCGTTAATCACTCCCAGCGCGCCCTGAACCGTATCGGTCGGGGCCAGCGGATGGACATCAGCAAAGCCCGGCATCCGCGCGACTTTCTCGTTCAGCCGCGGATTGTGCTTCATGGTGCAGGAACCAAGCGGGAAGAACCCCAGATCAATCCCGTAATTCTGGCGGCTGAGGCGGGTATAATGCCGCACCGCTTCGGGCTCTGCGAGGCCGGGCAGACCGATATCCGCATCGCGCGCCATGCCGCCTAGGCGGCTAGCGGCTGACGGATCAACTTGGGGTAGATCGACGCCGGTTGTCTGGTTGTCCGCGATTTCGAAGATCAGCGGTTCTTCCAGCATCAGCGCTTTGTTGCCGGTGGTCGTGGCCGGTCCGCCGAATGCGCCATCTGTGCCAGCAGGTGTGGTCGGCTTCCAGCCGCTCTTGTTAGGCGCGTTCATTGGCCACACTCCGCTTGGGCTGAGCTTGTCGAAGCCCTGCACTTTTCTTGTAGATATACGTTCAAAGAAGAAGGACAGCCCTTCGACAGGCTCAGGCCGAACGGATTAAGAGAATTTCTCACGAGAGTTTCTCCTTTAGAGCGGAGCAGAGGGTTTCGATATCTTCCTCGGTCGTCGTCTCAGTCACGGCAACCAGCAACCCACCGGAAAATGCGTCGACATCGGGATAGAGCCGGCCAAGCGATACGCCCGCCAGAATCTTATCTTCAGCCAAGTCGCGCACAACCTGCCGTGCGTCCGCATCAAACATTATCGTAAACTCGTTGAAGAAACTGTCATTAAGCACCGTCACACCGGGAACCGCCGCGAGCTTGTCCGCTGCGATGCAGGCAAGGCGGTGGTTCTCTGCCGCCAATTGGCGCAACCCTTTCTCGCCCAGCAGCGTCATGTGAACACTGAATGCCAGCGCGCAGAGCCCGCTATTGGTGCAGATGTTGGAAGTCGCTTTTTCGCGGCGGATATGTTGCTCGCGCGTCGAGAGTGTCAGCACAAAGCCGCGCTTGCCATCGGCATCCACGGTCTCACCGCATAACCGACCCGGCATCTGGCGAACGTGCTTTTTATCGCGCACCGCAAACAGACCAAGATAGGGCCCGCCAAATTGTAGGCCGACGCCAATCGACTGGCCCTCGCCAACGACAATATCTGCGCCCAGCTCGCCAGGCGATTTGATCGCGCCCAAAGCCACCGGCTCTGTGTTGACCGCAATCAGCAAGGCACCCTTGGCATGGGCAGCCTCCGCGATTTCTTCGAGGTCCGGCAGGCGGCCCAGAATATCGGGATATTGCACGACCACGCAGGAGGTATTGTCATCAATCCGCGCGATCAGGCCTTCATTATCGGGTTGAGCGCCGATCGCTGGCTGAGCGCCCGCAATCTCGTCATCAGTAAATTTGGCCATCGTGCGAACGACTTCGGCGTAATGCGGATGCAATGCGCCGGAGAGAACCACGCGTTTCCGTTTGGTCACGCGGTGCGCCATCGCAACCGCTTCCCAGCACGCGGTCGAGCCATCATACATCGATGCATTGGCTACCGCGCAGCCATAGAGGCGTGCCACCTGGCTCTGGAACTCGAACAGCATTTGCAGCGTGCCCTGCGCGATTTCGGGCTGATACGGCGTATAAGCCGTCAAAAATTCGCCGCGCTGGATGATGTGATCGACCGAAGCCGGAACATGATGGCGATATGCGCCCGCACCGAGGAAAAATGCCGCATCCGCTGCGGCCAAATTCTGCTTCGACAGGCCGCGCATATGCTTTTCGACCGCCATCTCGCCTGCATGCATCGGCAGATCGCGGATCGGCCCATCCAGCCGCGCCACTTCGGGTACATCGACAAACAGATCATCGACCGAGGCAGCGCCGATAGTGTCGAGCATCGCCGAACGATCTGTATCAGTTAGAGGTAGGTAACGCATATCAACTCCTAGACCCCCTCTTCTTTAGAGGAGGGGCAGTGAGACTTGGCGTTGCGCAGCAAAGCCTAGTCGCAGCGGGGTGGTCCGTGGCACGCGCGACCTGTCGGTCGCCACCACCCCCCAATCCCCCTCCTCTAAAGAAGAGAGGGAGCATTTAAAATCAAAGCCCCGCGACAAACGCCTCGTAAGCCTTCGCATCCATCAGGCCCTCAAGTTCGTCCTTGTCGCCGATGGTCATTTTGAAGAACCAGCCGTCTTCCTCGGGTGAGGTATTGACGAGCGCAGGGTCTTCTTCGAGCGCCGCATTGCCTTCGACCACTTCGCCGCTGATCGGCGCATAAACATCACTTGCTGCTTTGACCGATTCCACCACAGCCGCATCGCCGCCCTTATCGACCATCGATCCCACTTCGGGGGTTTCGACGAAGACGATGTCGCCCAATTGCTCTTGCGCGTAATCGGTGATGCCGACTGTCGCGGTATCGCCTTCCACGTCGATCCATTCATGTTCATCGGTGAAGTAACGGGCCATCGGTTCAGTCTCCTCGGTAGTAATTATTGGGCACGAAGGGCATTGGGGTAACGGTTGCATCAAGCCGCTTGTTCCGCACTTCGATCTGCAAAGCCGCATCTTTTTTGGCGTAGTCCGACGCGACGTAAGCCATTGCAATCGGATAGCCGAGCGTCGGCGAGAAACCGCCACTGGTCACACGACCAATTTCCTTATCTCCGGCGAACACTAGAGCGCCTTCGCGCGCAGGCATCCGGCCCTCGACTTTCAGGCCAACGCGCTTGGTCGGTGATCCTTCGGCCAGCATTTTCGCGCAGGTTACATGGCCCATCCATCCGCCGGTTTCGCGGCGGCTTTTGGCGAGGCCGAACAATAGGCGCGCAGACACAGGATCGGTCTCCGTGTCCAGATCATGCCCGTAAAGCGGCAGCCCCGCTTCCAAACGCAGCGAATCCCGCGCGCCCAGGCCGATGGGTTCGACCTCGGGTTCATTGCAAAGCAGCGTAGCGATTTTCTCCGCATCTTTAGCGGGCAGCGAAATTTCAAACCCGTCCTCACCTGTATAGCCCGAGCGGCTCACGCTCATCTCGACACCATCAATTTCGAAATGGCCGAAGGTCATGAACACAAGCGAGGACAGCGGATATTCGCCCGTCACATGCCGGTCCAGCGCCGCGAAAGCCTTTGGTCCCTGCAATGCCAGCAAAGCGCGGTCTTCGAGATGGTTGAGCGTTACATCGTCGGGCAAATGCTCGCGCAGATGGGCGATATCTTCCCATTTGGTTGCGCCATTCACCACCAGATAGAGAGCGTTCGGCCAGCGGGAGACCATCAGATCATCAAGTACGCCGCCTTCTTCATTAAGCAGCAGCGAGTAACGCTGCATCCCCACTTCCAGCGTGGAAAGATCAATCGGCAGCAATGCTTCCAGTGCAGCGTCAGCACCTTCGCCCGAAATCAGCAGCTGGCCCATATGGCTGACATCGAACAGACCCGCATGGGTGCGCGTCCAAGTGTGTTCGCCGACAATGCCGCCGCCATGCTTCAGATGATCGCCCGTATATTGGATCGGCATTTGATAGCCGGCAAATTCGACCATCCGGCCGCCCATTTTGCGGTGCCAATCGTCGAGCGGAAGCACTTGCTCCTCCGGCATGTCGTCTGGATGGATATCAGTTTCGTCGCTCATTACAGTCCCCGGCAAAGTGCAGACGCGCCCGAAGGCCCGTCAATTCTGCACCCCCTCTGTCGGGACTACCTGAGAGTTTTAACGCGCCGCCCATTACTGGGTCTTGCGCGCTTACCCCTTCGGTGGCTCCATTCGCATGAAGCGCTTTCCAGAGTGTCTGCCAACGCGCGGTCCGTTATACCTGAGAGTTTCCGGGGCGGTTGCTCCTTCGGTGCCGCAACTCCTGCAAGCTGCGATCTCTCCCGCGCATCGGCCAAAGAATCACTTCCTTGGCGACGGATATTTCACTGCGCGAATACCGCGCTTCGGTCAATCAAGATTGGGCCTCAGCCAGCGTTCGGCGGTGGATAGATCGACCCCGCGGCGCTGTGCGTAGTCTTCCAACTGGTCGCGGCCAATGCGTGCAACGCCAAAATACTGGCTTTCCGGATGCCCGAAATAGAAGCCGCTGACCGCTGCGGTGGGGAACATCGCGAAGCTCTCGGTCAGTTCCAGTCCGACATTCTTCTCCGCTTCAAGCAGCTCGAACAGAATCGGCTTGAGGCTGTGATCGGGACAGGCAGGATAGCCCGGCGCCGGTCGAATACCGCGATATTGTTCCTTGATCAGAGCCGGGTTGGTCAGTTGCTCGCCGGGCGCATAGCCCCACAGATCGGTCCGGGTATGCTGGTGCAGACGCTCGGCAAAAGCCTCCGCGAAGCGGTCCGCCAGCGCTTTCAGCAAGATATCCGAGTAGTCATCCTTATCCGCCTGGAACCGCGCGCTGTGCGGCTCAATGCCGTGAATGCCGACCGCGAATCCGCCGATCCAGTCGCCGGCCGGATCGATAAAGTCGGCGAGGCACATATTGGCGCGGTCGCGGCTTTTCTTCACTTGCTGGCGAAGAAACGGAAGCACGACATGCTCTTCGCGATTCACCCGGTGGATGGTCACATCGTCGCCATCACGCGCACAGGGCCAGAAACCGCACACGCCACGCGCAGTCAGCCATTTCTCGCTGACAATGCGATCGAGCATCGCTTGGGCATCTTCAAACAGAGGCCGCGCGGCTTCGCCCACGACATCATCCTGCAGAATCGCCGGATAATTGCCATGTAATTCCCATGCGCGGAAAAATGGCGTCCAGTCGATATACTCGCGCAGATCGGCCAAATCCCAATCCTCGAACACATGAACGCCAGGCTTGTCAGGCGGGGCGGCTTTGTCGCTGAGGTAAGCATCGTAATAATTGGCGCGCGCTTCATCCAATGTCAGCAGCGCGCTTTGCGCCCGGCCCGCACGGACATCGCGGACATGGATATAATCATCAGCCGTCTCGGTTACGAACTCGTCGCGCAAAGTGTCGGATAGTAGCTTACTCGCCACACCCACCGCACGGCTTGCATCGAGCACATGGATCACCGGCCCGTCATAGGCTTCATCGATCTTCAGCGCAGTGTGAACCTTGCTGGTCGTCGCGCCGCCAATCAGCAGCGGCATCGTCATACCTGCACGCTGCATCTCCTCGGCAACCGTAACCATTTCATCGAGCGACGGCGTGATCAGACCCGATAGGCCGATCATATCGGCTTTCTCTTCCTTGGCCACCTCAAGGATTTTGGTCCACGGCACCATCACACCCAAATCGACCACATCATAGCCGTTACACTGCAGAACCACGCCGACGATATTCTTGCCGATATCGTGCACATCGCCTTTCACGGTGGCCATGATAATCTTGCCCTTGGACTTGCGGTCTTCCGGCGCGAGCAGGTCTTTCTCTGCTTCGATATAGGGAATCAGATGCGCGACAGCCTTCTTCATCACGCGCGCAGATTTCACCACTTGGGGCAGGAACATTTTGCCGCTGCCGAACAGATCGCCGACGACGTTCATGCCGTCCATCAGCGGGCCTTCGATGACTTCGATCGGCCGCCCGCCGCGCGCTTCGGTGGCGGCGCGCATTTCTTCGGTATCGGACACGATATCCGCGTCGATGCCTTTGACCAGCGCATGCTCGAGCCGTTTCTCGACCGCCCAGCCGCGCCATTCCTCGGCTTCTTTTTCGGCTTTGGCGTCTGTGCCTTTGTAGCTTTCAGCCAGGTTGATCAGCCGCTCGGTCGCGCTTTCATCGCCCTCAACCGGACGCATCAGAATTACATCTTCGCAGGCATCGCGCAAAGTGGGATCAATCTGGTCATAGACGTCGAGCTGCCCCGCATTGACGATCGCCATATCGAGGCCCGCCGGGATCGCATGATAGAGAAACACCGAATGCATCGCACGGCGCACAGTCTCGTTACCGCGGAAGCTGAAGCTCAGATTGGATAGTCCGCCCGATGTCTTGGCATGCGGGCAGTTGGCCTTAATCTCGCGAACCGCCTCGATGAAATCGAGACCGTAACGATCATGCTCCTCAATACCCGTCGCCACCGCAAAAATATTGGGATCGAAGATGATATCTTCCGGCGGGAAGCCAATCCCCACAAGCAATTCATAGGCGCGCGAACAAATTTCAATTTTGCGCTCTTTGGTATCCGCTTGGCCTGTTTCGTCAAACGCCATCACGACCACAGCAGCACCGTAATCCATGCATTTGCGCGCTTGCTCGAGGAACTGTTCCTCGCCCTCTTTCATCGAGATCGAATTGACGATGGGCTTGCCCGAAACGCATTTCAGACCCGCTTCGATCACGTCCCATTTGGAAGAGTCGATCATCAGCGGAACGCGCGCAATATCGGGTTCGGCAGCGATCAGTTTCAAGAAGGTCGTCATGGCGTGGACCGCGTCGAGCAGTCCCTCATCCATATTGACGTCAATCACTTGCGCGCCGTTCTCCACCTGCTGACGAGCAACCTCGACAGCGGTGTCGTAATCATCCGCCATGATGAGCTTTTTAAACCGGGCAGAGCCGGTCACATTGGTACGCTCGCCGATGTTGACGAAATTGGCTGTTTGGGGTTGATTGGTCATCGAGCCAAGTCACTACCTGCTTCTGAGTCCCGTAAAATCGCACCAGAGCCAGAACTGAGATCGCTGCCAACCTCATCTCGACTATCTTCCAATGCGCCGCTCTGAGGCAAACCCGCGTTCTTCGGATCCATCCAGTCAAACTCCTGTCGGTAAACAAACTTGCCGCCGTAAATGTCCTTGTACTCCAAACTGAACAGCATCTCAGAAATGTCTTTCAAAGCCTTTTCTGAGAACTCTTTGTACTTTCTGGCGTACTCTGAGTCGCCCTCACGCTTTTCCTCAAACAACGACAGGAGAGTGATCGATTTTAGAGGTGGAATCGTACGACCGCGCAGGCGTTGAGCATATCGATCCCAAAGAACTGGTTCTTGTTGCTGATCTAGTAACGAAACTAGATCAGGGCCGGTTTTGTCCTGCTTCGCCCACCTTATCGAAACCTTGTCAATTATCAGTGGTCCAACACCTTCATTAGCTATTTCGATCTTGAAACCGCCAGAGAAATTTCCCAACCGGAGGTATGCAATGGGCTGGAAGCTTTTGCGATTATGCTCTCGCTGCTGAGACAATAGCTTGCGAGATGTACGAAAAGACCAAACCGCCACGAACAGCGCACCGACAGCTGTCAAAACTTGTACAAGTTCGATGAAATTGTCTGAAGTCATATCACGCGGCAATCGTAAAAGGTTCAAGCCCGGCCAAGCGCATCTGCGTGTCGCGGACTGGCACTTTGCGCGGGGTCAGATCTTCGACGGCATCAGCAATCGCAGCGATATGATCGGGGCTGGAACCGCAGCATCCGCCAAGAATGTTGACTTGGCCATTCTCTGCCCATTCGCGGACCAGAGAGGCGGTTGTTGCAGGCAGCTCGTCATATTCGCCGAGTTCGTTGGGCAGACCAGCATTCGGGTAAGCCATCAGCAAACAATCCGCGATTTTGCTGAGCATCTGGACATGCGGGCGCAATTGCTCAGCGCCGAAGCTGCAGTTCAACCCGATGGTGACGGGATTGGCGTGGCGCACGGTATACCAGAACGCCTCAACCGTATGGCCCGACAGGTTCCGGCCCGACAAATCGGTCAACGTCATCGACAACATGATCGGCACATCATGGCCAAGCTCACGCTCGAGCTGCTTGACCGCCATGATGCCCGCTTTGGCATTGAGCGTATCGAAGATGGTTTCGATCAGAATGAAGTCGCAGCCGCCCTCGATCAGCGCCGCTGCCTGTTCGTGATACACAGATGTCAAGTAATCGAAGTCGATCTCACGAAAGCCTGGGTCTTCGACATCGGGAGACAGCGACAACGTCTTGTTAGTCGGCCCGATAGCGCCAGCGACAAAGCGCGGGCGGCCGTCCATTTCTTCAAACTCGTCGGCCAGGTTGCGCGCGATTATGCCGCTCTCGACATTGATCTCGCGAACCAGCGCTTCTGCGGCATAATCGGCCTGACTGATAACATTGCCCGAGAACGTGTTGGTCGCGATCACATCCGAACCGGCATCCAAATAAGCGCGCGTTATGTCCTCAATCACATCAGGGCGCGTCAGCGCAAGGATGTCATTATTACCCTTCTGGTCTGCTTTCAGACCCAGGTCGCCCGCATAATCTTCTTCGGATAATTTGCGGTTCTGGATTTGCGTGCCGAACGCGCCATCGGAGATCAGGACGCGCTTGGCCGCTTCGGCCTGAAGCTTCTCTCTCGGTGTCATTGGCCATTATCCTTCGGCCGCATGCCAAGCATATGGCAAATCGCATAGCTTAGCTCGGCTCGGTTGAGCGTGTAGAAATGAAACTGGCGCACACCGCCCGCATAGAGACGGCGGCACAGTTCGGCGGTGATCGTGGCGCTTACCAACTGGCGCGCGGCGGGGCGCTCGTCGAGACCGTCAAACAAGCCTTCCATCCAGGTCGGGATTGCTGTGCCGCATAGGCCCGACATGCGCTGAACCGCGGCAAAACTGACCACCGGCATAATTCCCGGTACGATCTCGCCCTTGATCCCCGCCGCTGCCGCCTGGTCGCGGAATTCAAAGAAGCATTGCGGATCGAAGAAAAACTGGGTGATCGCGCGCGTCGCCCCAGCGTCGAATTTGGCTTTGAGATTGTCGATATCGGCCTGCGCATCCGGGCTGTCGGGGTGCACTTCAGGATAGGCCGCAACCGAAATTTCGAAATCGGCGATTTCTTTGAGACCCGCGATGAGCTCGACCGCATTGGCATAGCCGCCCGGATGCGGCGCGTATGTGCCGCTTCCGTCAGGGGCATCGCCGCGCAAAGCAACGATATGACGAATGCCTTCTTCCCAATAATGCCGAGCAACCTCGTTCACTTCGTCGCGCGTGGCAGCAACGCATGTGAGGTGCGCGGCGGCGGGAATACCCGCTTCATTCTGGATCCGCGCAACCTGCTCATGCGTGCGGGCACGCGTGGAACCACCCGCACCATAGGTAACAGAGGCAAAGCGCGGACCGAGAGGTTTGAGCGTTTCGACACTCTGCCATAATGTTTCGCCCATTTTGTCCGTCTTGGGCGGAAAGAATTCGAACGACACGTCGATATCGCCCGCCAGTCCCTCAAACAGCGGACTATCCAACGCAGTGCGCGCCTCATGCATTTGATTCAATGTGGGGTTCATCGGACTGCCTTTCGTGCATCGCTGGAAGCCGGCATACCCAAACGGGTTCCAAGCCAGATTTTCACAGTCAATTCGCCTTCATCGAGCGCAATCGGTCTGGCGGGCTGATAACCAGCCTCGCGCAGCAAATCGTGGATCGCCTTGTCGGTAAAACCAAGGCGGACATGCGCATGGCGGTCGCGTAATTCTTCGTGATCATGCGCTGCGAAATCGACGATTGCGATCCTGCCGGCGGGGCGTGTAACGCGCGCAGCCTCAGCCAATGCCGCCGCCGGATCTTGCGCGAAATGGAGCACTTGGTGCAGCAGCACAGTATCGAACCGATGCGCCTGGAATGGCAGCGCGATAAAGTCGCCCTGCACCAGTTCAATGCCATCGCTCGGCAGATTTTGTAGCTTGGCCCGCGCGACGCGAAGCATGTCGAGGCTCTTATCAAGCGCAACGATATGATCAGCCTTCGGTGCGAACAATTCGGCCATGCGCCCGCTGCCTGTGCCGATATCGAGCACTTGGCCCAATGGTTCTTCGCCCAACGCTGTCAGCAGGCGCTCCTCAACCAGTTGGTCAGGGCTGTGGAGTTGCCGCAGTTCGTCCCACTGGTCGGCATGACGCGCAAAATAGGATGCAGCATTCTCTTCGCGCGCGCCGCGAATATTCTGAAGCTGCCGCCGGTCATCGGCGCACATCGCGGCAAAGGCTTCATCCTCACGTTCTGCCGTTGCCAGCAAACGTGACACTGCTTCGCCCACCGGATCGCCGCGTTCATTGCCGACGGAGGCGCGCAGGAATACCCAGCTTCCCTCGCGGTGACGCTCGGCAAGACCGGCATCGCACAATATCGCCACATGGCGCGAAACACGCGGCTGACTTTGGCCGAGTACCTGCGCCAGTTCACCGACCGCAAGCTCCATCGCCGACAGCAGCCGCATAATGCGGAGACGCGTCGGATCGGCAAGCGCGCGCATAGTGGTTTCAATCCTCATGCAGGAGGGCATATAAAGATATCGTTATATCTGCAAGTGGATACGAAACTTTCCTACTCTGCAAACCGCCGATAGGATGTGTTTCATCAACCAATCCCCGTGAAAGTGCGTCATGAAATATACCAAATTCGGTAATAGCGGTCTCACCGTCTCACGCTTATGCCTCGGCTGCATGAGCTTCGGCGATGCCGCCGCAGACGGCCATGATTGGGCGATGGATGAAGACGCCTCGCGCCCGATGATCCGGCAAGCGTTGGAAGCAGGCATCAATTTCTTCGATATCGCCAATTCTTACTCAGGCGGAACCTCGGAAGAAATAACGGGGAGGTTGCTGAAGGAAATGTCGCGGCGCGACGAAGTTGTGATCGCGACCAAAGCATTCTTTCCCTGGCGCCGCGCACCCAACACCGGCGGCTTGTCAGCCAAAGCCCTGATGCACGCGGTCGATGACAGTTTGCGGCGGCTCGGCACCGACTATATCGATCTCTATCAGATTCACCGGCTCGATCTGGACACGCCGATGGAGGAAATTCTTGAAACGCTTGATGCGATCGTCCGCTCTGGCAAAGTCCGCTATATCGGTGCGTCTTCGATGTATGCGTGGCAACTGATGAAAATGCTGCATATTTCCGAGCTGAAGGGCCTGAAACGCTTCATCTCGATGCAGAATTACGTCAATTTGCTGTACCGCGAGGAAGAGCGTGAGATGCTGCCGCTGTGTGCCGATCAGGGTGTGGCCGTAATGCCGTGGAGTCCAATGGCGCGCGGTAAGTTGACCCGTCCATGGGATGTTGAGACCAATCGTTCGCAAACAGATTTGGTCGGCAAAGCGCTGTATTCACAGGCAGATGAGAATGACCGTGCGGTAGTGGATGCAGTGGCGGAACTGGCGGAAAAGCGCGGACTACCCATGGCGCAAATCGCGCTCGCATGGGTATTACACAAATCCGAAGTAACGTCACCGATCATCGGCGCGACCAAAGCGAAGCATATCGAAGACGCGGTGGCGGCGCTGGATGTCGATTTATCAAAGGATGAAATAAAAGCGCTCGAGGCTTCTTACGTGCCGCATCCTGTCACCGGCATATTCGGTATGCCGAAGCATGATTTGGAAGTCAGCGTTTGTGGGGAGAATTAACGCCGCTTCACACTGCGCCGGTTCAGCAAGCAAACAGGAACGCGCCGCTCGGTGGCTTCTTCACCGCCCAAGGCAGCGCGCACGAGTAATGCGCCCGCGACATCAATATCCGGCTCGACTGTGGTCAAAGGCGGGTTCGAATATTGCCCCGCCCGAAGCCCGTCGAAACCGATAATCGAGCAATCATCTGGAACCGAAATACCTTCAGCGTTGAATACTTCCAGCACACCCAGCGCAATCGTATCCGTGCTGATAAACACACCGTCGAAAGGCTGTCCCGAAGCGATCAATTGCCGAGCGGCTTTGCGGCCTTGCTCTTCACGATCAAGACTCTCATCGACCGCGAACAATACCGGCTCCAGACCGCGGTCAGTCATCGTTTTGGCATAGCCATCATTGCGTTCGCCAAACTGCTTCTGCGGCGAATCTGCCGAACCGATATGAACTACATTCTGGCACCCGGCATCAAGCAATTCAGTCGTGGCCAAAATGCCGCCTTCATAATTGTCGGAGCGTACCCATTCCAGCTCGTCAAACGGAGAACTCCAATAGGCTACCGACCGTCCGTTACCGCTCAATTCGCGGAAATAGTCCCATGCAGCATGGTTTACACCGGTACCGATGACAATCATCGCGTCGGCTTGACCGCGCTCTTCATATTTGCCGAAAAACCGGCCTTCTTCAGATTGAAACGAAACCAGTGTTTCATAACCCTGCTTCGCCCCAGCGGCGCAAACGCTGCCGAGCAAAGAGAAGTGGAACGGGTTCAAGCCACTGGCCGATTCATCGGGTCGGCCTATTACGACCACGGCCAATGTACCCGTTTTACCGCGCCGCAAACGCGCGGCACGCTCGTCGACCACATAACCAAGCTCTTCGGCCGCCATCATTACCTTGGCACGCGTCGGTTCAGTAATCGCTGTGGAGCCAGCAAGCGCACGCGACACAGTCGATTGGCTCACGCCGGCAAGCTCGGCGACGTCGAACGACGTAATCCGGTAGCGCGCTTTGCGCTCTGTCATAGGTTCCCTCTCTATTTTTGCGCATACCTATCCCAAGAATGCAGGCGTTGGGCAAGCAGCCCGTGGCAGGATTGAGGGGCCAACTGCAACTAAGGTCGGATTTGGCCGGAACCGTGCACCAGATATTTGAAGCTGGTAAGCTGTTCCAATCCGACAGGGCCACGCGCATGCATCTTGCCGGTGGCGATGCCGATCTCCGCACCCATCCCAAACTCTCCGCCATCGGCAAATTGGGTGGAGGCGTTGTGCATCACAATCGCGCTGTCGATTGCGGTCATGAACCGGCGGGCGGCATTGTCATTCTCGGTGATGATCGCATCGGTGTGACCCGACGAGTGTTCGGCCACGCAAGCAATCGCATCGTCCAAGCCATCAGCCAGTGTAACCGAAGCGATGGCGTCGAGAAATTCGGTGCCGAAATCTTCGTCAGTTGCGCGCTTCAGCCGGTCATCAATTACTACTGCCTCTGCATCACCGCGCAATTCGCAATCGGGCATTGCATCGGCCAGCATCGGCACGAAACGCACGGCGATGCTGCGATCAATCACAATGCTCTCCGTCGCCCCGCACACACCAGTTCGGCGCAGTTTGGCATTACGGATGATCGAGACGGCCTTCTCCAGATCAGCATCCTCATGGACATAGCTGTGACAGTTTCCATCGAGATGCAGCAGTGTGGGAACTTTCGCTTGATCACGCACCAGCTCAACAAGTCCTCGCCCGCCGCGTGGAATTACGAGATCGATAAAATCCACCGCCCGGAGCAATTCGGTGACGGCTTTACGGTGGGTTGTGCCAACTGTCTGGACAGCATCCTCCGGCAAACCCCCAGTCCGCAAGCCAGCTTGCATGCAAGCAACGATCTCACGCGTAGAATGTTGGCTCTCAGATCCGCCGCGCAAGATGATTGCATTGCCCGATTTCAGGCACAAAGCGCTGGCATCCGCACCTACATTGGGGCGGGACTCATAAATCATCCCGATTACGCCAATGGGCACCGCGACACGTTCAATCCTCAACCCGTTGGGTCGGTCGAACTCAGCCAGTTTGGGCCCAACAGGATCAGGCAATTCGGCAATCTGCTCCAGCGCCGCAGCCATGCCCTCAATGCGATCCTTGGTAAGCAACAACCGGTCAATGAAAGATTCCGGCTTTGCGTTTCGAACGCTATCGACATCCTGCCGGTTTGCTTCGAGCAGTATCGGCGTTCCCATCCGCAGGGCATCGGCGGCAGCGGTCAGCGCGTTGTTCTTTGCGTCTGTGCTCGCCGCAGCAAGGTCGCGCGCTGCCGTTTTGGCGCGTTTGCCCAGCGTAGTTATATCGAACCCGGAATCGTCCATGTCTGCTCATTAGCATAGGCCATCGAACAGCGAAGTTCAGAAATGCTTGGCTACACTAAAGCGCGTCCCACCTTAGCCCAAGCCAGCAATCCGCAAATGATCGGTGACCGATGCTTCAACCGAGTATTGTTGTGCAATCGCCCGCATTGCGGAGCGCGTGGCGCTGTTCCGCATCGCACTGGCAATAGCATCTGCCAGTGCTGCATCGTTCTCTACCGGAACCGCAGGGCGCCCGAGTGCTGCGAACATTTCGGTCAATCCGTCCGAGCAATCGGTTGTTACAACATCGCAGCCTGCTGCCATTGCCTCCAGTGGAGCCGCTGGCAAACCCTCCCATCGGGACGAGAGCACCATAATATCGCTCGCGGCATATGCGGATGTCGGATCATCGACGAAGCCAGCAAACTCCAACCGGTCCGCCACACCCAACTGACTAGCGAGAGCTTTCAACTCGGCCTCCAACGAACCATCACCAAGGATGTGCATCTGCCAAGGCAAGTTCTTGATCCGCGCTAGCGCTTTGATCAGATTGGCATGATCCTTCTGATATTCGAGCCTTCCAACACAGAGCAATTTGCACGGCGCGCTTGACCGACGCGTCCGAGCTTCCTTCCCCAGATCGAGCATCGCATTAGTCACATAGGCATTCTTGACCGGACGGAACTTGTTTCCAACTTCCGGCATCAACTGCGCGTAGGCTTTCGCATCGGCCTCGCTCAAAGTCAGACAGATATCACCCCTCGCCACAGTCCGTTTGAAGCGCGCCGTGCGGATTGCAGTGACGAGACCACTCATGCCAGGCCGGGAAATCGGATTGGTGATTTTCTGGATGATTTTGGTATCTCTCGTTCCAGCCATTTTCCGCGCGAGTGCAATTGTCAGATTGCTCTGATTGCCTGCAGAGAAAATGGCAGCAGGTCGATGCTGTTTGATCATCCGCGAGAGCGCCGGAATTTGCTGGAAAAGCTTCACGCCGCGTCCGCCAAACGAAACCGACGGGACCATACGAACGGTCACTACGTCCGAGATCAATGACGCGAGTGGCCCTTCGCTCTCTGTCAACCAGAGCTCGCTGTTAAGACCACGCGCAGCCATGCCATTGGCCAGCAAAATCGCCACCCGGTCCAAGCCACCATTACCCGGCTCGAATAGAAAGTGGACTATAGGTCTCGCGCTCGTCGAAGTGGTCTCACCGTCCATTGGTCAAAATTCCTTCAACCAGCGCCAAATCCTCCGGCTTGTCGACGTCAATCACTGCCTCAGGCTGCGACAGAACCACCGGCTTTGCCACTATCCCCAGTCGCTTACCAGCGTGGTGCAAGGCTTCTGGAAATGCAATTGTTCGCGTCAAAGCCCGCAGCAATAGCAGGGGTCCAAAGCGCGACATAATCGAAAGGCTTTTCTTGCGATCCTGTTCGACGCCGGACCACAGCTCTAAAGCATCAGCCACTTGTGCGTTGCGCAACGCAAACAGGTTTGCGCCCGAATAATGCCCGTCAGAAAACTTCAACCACGTCCGTTTGGTATCGGGATATGCGGATTCAACAATGCGCCGCTCACCAACCCCGATAGCAAGATCAGCTTCGCCGACACCTCCAAGAAACTCTTCGACCATCGCGCTTGTCAGCAATGCATGATCGGCAGTCGTTACCAGCACAGGCCAAGGCGCGGCGTGTGTACCAGCTATCTTGGCGATGCTTGATGCAATTCCCATGCCGCTCGGGGCAAGACTAACTCTCGGATTGTCAGCCAATTGAGCCGTGTCACCGATCAGCAGCTGGTTCGGTTCTTGCGCCAGAATGATGACGCGCGCGACGCCAGCGCTCCCCAGAAGTGTAGAGCAAACACGAGCTAACATTGACTGACCGCATACCGGGATCAGCGCCTTGTACGTCTGGCCGGTCGCCTCAGCCATCGGGTCGACGCCCGGGCGCTGGCCCGCCAGCACAATCGCTGTACAACCGTCAGGCTGCGCTTCACTCACGACCCAGAAACTTCGCTATCGCCATTGCTGCCCGATCAGCGGAACTGCGATCCGGGTCAAGATCAAAGGTCTGGCGCAGTGCCTTTTCCTGCGCCTCACGGTAATTATCCAGCAGCGGAACTGCTTGCTGCAATGCGTCGTCTAGACCGCCGGCATGATCGACCACCGGACCGAACTTCCAGAAGGCATAATTTGGGTTGTCCTTCCAATGGGCCCCGTGAGAATTGAGAAAAATCGCCGGGCGCGGCTGTGCGATAAACTCATACACCTGGCTGCTGACATCGCCGATATAGACATCAGCCATTCGGGTATACGTCATGTCGACGCTATTCAGACTGCCCTGGTCAATATGGATATTATCGAGCCGCTTGAAACGCGCCGGTATCTCCTTTCGCCACCGTAAAACGCGATGTTCGACCGAGGCGAGCAGCTTGCGGCGGAACAGCATCACATGCGGCGCGACCACCAGATTGTACCGCGACTGCTCCGCAAAATGCTCCAGCAGCGGCAATCCGAAATCATACCACGACGACAGCTTCGGATCGAAATGCGGATTGTAGAAAACAATCGGCCGGTCATTACCGAATATCGGCGCGTCTCCAGCTGCGACGCGCGAGTCAAACTTCGGATAGCCCACGACTGCCGAGTCTTCCTCGCGGATCAAGCCGGCTTCGAGCATCCGCTCGCGCGTCTTATTCCCAGGCAGCATGACAAAGTCGAAATGCGCAAACTCGGGCGAGAACCCTACAGAACGATCGCCCGCTCCATGCGGAAACATAATGAGTTTAGTACCAGTCAGGCCAAATTTGGTTTTCAGCATGGTCGATGTCGTTTCTGGCACGACAAGCGCGTCATAGCTGCGAAACAGATCGAGATTTGCCGCGAGAAATCCGATACGTCCGAGCGGAGCAGCACCGCCAATCACTCGCTCAGCCAAGCTATATGCTTTGCTCGGCTTAAGAGCACGTATAGGCGGATTTTCGAGATCAGGATCGAGATGCCGCTTCACGACTGCGGTCTGGGCATCGCTTGAGGATAAAACTTCCACCGCCATATACGGGCATTGCTTGCGCAGCGCAGAGATAATCGGCGCAGTATGCGCTACCTGATGCAGCTCGTCATGGTTGTAGAGGAAGCCCACTTTCAGGTGGTTTGGCATGGGATTTCGCTTGCTGAAGGTAAAGGCTTTTTGGGTTAACTTCTCATATAGCTAGCCTAATGCGTAAAGTCACATGCGGGCAGATATTTGAAAAACCGTGCAAACCACTATAGTCGGGCTATCGAGTGCCCACCATAACCCCCGCGAAAGACCCTCACCATGAGCGCTGACTCCCACCCGATAGCGGGTGAAAAGCGGGACCTGCGCAAGGGGGCATTGCAAATCCTGAGCGGGTTTGGCGTCCGTATGGCAGCGCGCATCCTGCTGATCGTATTCGTCGCGCGAATGTACGGAATCGAGGATTTCGGACGTCTGGGCGAGATTGTCGCGGTCGTCGAGCTGCTCGCAACATTCGCGACATTCGGACTGGCGAAGGTCCTGCTCGGCAGGCTCAGCGAAGAAGGACAAGAGCAGCACGCGGCCACGCGGATCGCCGAGGCCGCTGGGTTGGTAGCCATCCTGTCATTCTCGATGACAGCAATTCTCTGGGTCGCGTGGCCGCTGCTGGCCTCACAATCGATGGCCGGCTCCGAATTTGTATTGTTCGGCATCCCGCTGATCGCACTGTCTGAAATCGCCACCACCGCAACACGCCATTTCCGCACCGCTTTGTGGGACACCTTGGTTAAGGCACTAGTGAAACCATGGAGTTTCCTCATTCTCGCAGTGGCTGCTTACTATTGGCTTGCCGGAACCACATTACCATCGGGCAAAGTGATATCGTCCGAACAGGCTTTGCTTGGCGCTTATATCGGATCTTTGGCTTTGACCGCCTGCGCGGCATTGTTGGCAACCAGCGCCTCCTTCGGTCGCGGTTTCTTCGCAGGGCGGTCACGACCAACGTTTCGCGGGATATTTAACCTCGCCAAACTCAGCTTTCCGATCGCGCTTAACGATACCAGCGTCTACGCCTTTCGCCGGATTGACATCATTATCCTGGCGGTCGTAGCTGGACCAAAAGCGACAGGAATTTATTACCTCGCGCAGCAAATCGCGACCGTTGTCGAAAAAGTCCGCTATCTGTTCGAACCCGTACTCGCACCCATAATCGCCCAGAGCAAATCGCTCGATACCATCGGCGAGCATCTGAGGCGTCTGGGCTGGTTCATTTTCGCTGCACAGACAGCGATCATTGTCTTGTTTGCGATCTTCGGAGAGCCGCTGCTATCATGGTTTGGCACCGGCTTCGCCTTCGGGTTGTTTGTCGTGCTTGCCATATTAGTCGGCGAGTTGCTCGATGGTAGCTTTGGCCTGTGCGAACTGCCGATGGTCTATCGTCACCCGGCGTGGCCGCCGCGAATGGCGCTTGCAGCATTAGCCATCGAGGTTGTGCTCGTGTGGATCTTGGCAACTCAATATGGCGCGCTTGGAGCGGCAATCGGCTTCGCCACGGCAATGTTGGTTCTGGCGGCGATGCGGATAGTCGCAGTGAGATCACTGTACGGTTTCAAAGTGCTTGGCCTACGCCAGCCAGCGCTGGCGATCGCAGCCATCGGCATTGTCCTGCTTGCCAACAGCGCTTTGATGCCAGCAGTTTTCAGATGAAGGAAATGGGGCCGCTTGCGTGAGCCGAACCTCTGGTCGCGTTGTTACGAAGTCTGTAGAACGTGATGGCAGATCTTGTTCCAGCTACGTTACGCGCAGACCGATCATCCTTCTTGCGTGTACATCACCTCAGTCACAGTGCCATCGGGCATTGTCTTGCATAGCCATGGCGCATCGCCCCCTTTGATAGTGAGGAAATGCGTCGGCCCGGTTTCGTCCACTTCCACGCGCTGGATCGAGATCATGGAAGCCGGCTGATTGGCTGTACTGGCCAATTGCTTGATGCAGTTTTCACCCGCAACATCCGGCGCGTTGGGATCACCTACCGGACTAGTCTCTAAGGCGGCAGGGCCACCGCGCACTTCATTTGTCGCTGAACCGGTGACAGCATCGCCGGTCTGAGGATTTTGTTTGGCTTCGCTGTCTGGCGCTACGGTTTCGCCTGAACCGCAAGCGGTCAGGAGTGTTCCGATGAGGGCGGATGCAGCGCTTGCTGCGACGAGCTTTGTGTTCATAATCGCTACAACTTTTCACCATGGTTCGGGTTCCCGTAGCTAATTCCCCTAGAAGTCATCAAAGCCTGCAGGTCTCGATGGTTAAACGGGCGATGGACAACCCTTCGCCGAGCATCGGTTCCTGTAGTCGAGAAACAAAGCGTCGCGTTAAGACGTTAAAAAAGGGGAAATAATTCCCTGCTCCGACGTTATGTCCCCTCATATCGCTGGCCGTAAACGGCGCAAAACCAGCCAGAATGAGGATTTGGACACCATGAAATATTTCGCAGCCCCGATTTTTACCCTCGCCACACTTGCGGCCTGTGCCGAGGCACCGGCTGAAAAGGAAGACACAAGCATGACCGATGTTGCGGCGAGCGACACGGCGGCGAACGACGGGGCGATAAGCGGCGCGGCAACCGATGACATCGGCACGAACGAGGACAAGGAAGCTACGCCTGCCCTGACCCGCACCGACACGAAAACAGATTCTACGACCACCGGCCATCGAAAGGCGACCAAGGCAACGATCTCGGCAGACCTGTCCCCATTCGGCGACGGCTATCCTGACGCTGGTGATCCCTGTCGCAGGCTCGGGGAGAACGACCTGACGCGTGAATGGCTCGACGATGCGGCCGATCTCGTTGGTTGTCCTGACGAAGCTTCGGCCAAGGCGTTGAAAGGCCAGCGCGTACACTCGGTCGGTGGCGTCGTGGTGCTCTCGGTACCCACGCGCTAACTTAAAACCCGGCGATGCCGCTGCGTGGGGATACCGGCTTCGACCTCATCCGATGGTGGTCGTGGCCCAGAATGACCGACTGCACTCTCGTCAGCTTGTGGCAAATTTAGCGCAGGTGGCCGCGCTTGCAATCGTTTAGATCCTCCCACAAGCAGCGCGATTTAAGCAGTTCACCTAGACCGCACAACACTTCACCATACTGTTTTTCTTGACGAAAATGGTGCCGCTTAGAGGACTCGAACCTCTGACCCCATCATTACGAATGATGTGCTCTACCACCTGAGCTAAAGCGGCGTTTTGCAGATCGGATGGTGTTGCAGTGGTGATGCAATCCGCGATCGGCAAATATGTGCCCAAGACTATGGAGGCCCGAGCCGGAATCGAACCGGCGTGCACGGTTTTGCAAACCGCTGCGTCACCACTCCGCCATCGGGCCTCACCCCTTGCGGAGCAGCGCAACTAGCTGCAAATTTTCGCTAGCGCAATCCTGCGTTTTGCCTGTCATGCGCATTGGGCTGGCAAGCAGCAATAGTTTCGCTATGAAACTTCCAATGAGTGTGAGCGATTTGATTGAACCCATCGGTGCCGCAGACGGCGCTGTGACATTGCCAACCGCCGATACCTGGATGCAAGGCCGCACCCTGTATGGCGGTGCATCCGCGCTGATCGCCTATACACACGCGATCAGAAAATTTACCGATTTGCCGCCTTTTCGAGCCGGGCAAGTCGGCTTCGTCGCGCCCGTTGGTGACGAGTTCGAGCTAAGGAGCGAGATCGTTCGGCAGGGCCGCAACGTTGCGCAGCTGCGCAGCGAGATTGTTTCAGATGGAAAGGTTGCTTTGACGGCATTCTGGCTCTTCGGAACCAGCCGCGATGCCAATGCTGTACATCCTGCCGCATCAGTAGAGCCCAGTCCGGGAAAACCCGAAGACTCGACTGCTGTAGAACCTGGAGGAGGACCAGCGTTTTTGAGAAACAATTATGACGTCAACTACCCGCACGAACGCACAGCAAAGGACGAGCCTATTATCCGCCGATGGGTAAGGCTGAAGGAGCCTTCGGGCATTGATCCGGTGTCCGAACTCATCCTAATGGGCGACACGCTGCCTCCATCAGCGGCAAGGATTATGCAGCGTCCGGGGCCGATCAGTTCGATCAACTGGTCGTTCAACTTGCTCGATCCTGCACCGGTGACACGCGATGGCTGGTGGCTGGCGGAAACTGCCAGCGACCATGCCGATCAGGGGTATTCAAGCGAGCGCCTCAAGCTGTGGAATGCCGACGGCAAGCAAATGCTGTCGGGTATTCAGGCAGTAGCGATCTTCGGCTGACTGCCGCCTACACGTCCTCAAACTTCGGAGCACGCTTGGCCATCCCAGCCATAACCGCCTCGATCTGGTTTTTAGTCCGCATAATGGCGTGCTGTTCTATGCTTTCTTCCATCAGGATCGCATCGCCGTCCAGTTCGGTCATACCATTGGCCAGTCGCTTTGCGCCGCGAATAGCATGCGGATTGCGATTAGCGATCTCGGTGGCAATGGCTGTTGCTTTAGTCAGCGGGTCAGCGTCGACGAATGTAGCAAGACCGTATTCCCTAGCTTCTTCACCGCTGAACTGACGGTTAGTGTAGATCAGTTCACGCAAGACATCGTCGCGTACAAGCCCGCGCCATAGAGCATAACCGCCCATATCGGGCACCAGTCCCCATTTAAGCTCCATTATCGCCATCCGCGCATCAGGCGCGACAACACGGACGTCTGCTCCGCTCGCAATTTGCATTCCGCCGCCGAAACATACGCCGTGCACTGCAGCGATGACCGGGACGGGTAATTTGCGCCATTGCGTCGCAACCTGCTGAAACTTGTTGGAATTGCCGTAAGTACGCTCGGTCAGCGCTGGCTCGTCGTCAGCGGGCTCACGTCCAAAGCTTGATGTATCAAGGCCGGCGCAGAAGCTTTTGCCTTCGCCAGAAAGAACGACTGCACGCAAGCCCTTCATGTCATGCAGGGCCTGTCCCGCCTGAATGATCCGTTCGAACATTTCAGGGTCAAGCGCATTCATCTTGTCGGGGCGGGTAAGCCTGACCTGTGCGACACCGTCGCGACCAAGTTGTATTGCGACCCGATCATTTTCCTGAAATTGCATAAGCCTCACCAAATTTCGCTGTATGACAGTTGCGATGTCTACTCTTCACGTAGCGATACCGCTAGCAGCTGTCATCTGCGCATTATGGTGCGGGTCAAATGTCGACGGATAACGGTTCCGTCGTCAGAAAATAGCCGCCCGCATCGCTCGTGCGGACCATCCAAGATAGCCTAAACGGGTGCAGTTTAGATCGGATACGCGAGATATTTACTTCGACCCGATTGGTCTCAGGGTCGTGGTTCAGGCGCCAAACATCTTTCAGCAAACGCGTACGCGAAACGACAACGTCCGGAGTTTCCGCGAGCCGCCAGAGAACCTCGAACTCACGCGGGTGTAAACCGATCCAGCTCCCACCGACCGAAGCATCCCGGTGGAACAGGTCCAAGCGAATATCTCCGGCCTTCAAAAAGCGTGGCAGCATTCCGTCAGCAGTGAGAGCGGAAGCCTGCAGTTTAGGAGTTGCAGGCGAGATCACTGCGATGAGCGCGCGATTTTCATACCAACCCGCCCATGCAGCACGACATAGTGTGCCCGACGCTCAAAACTTACCGCCAGCACGCATGCTATAAGCTTTGTCGCGCGTGACAATAAGATGATCGACAACTTCAACACCGAGCACATGCCCGACCTCCGCAAGCTTCCGCGTCGCGACGATATCGTCTTCGCTTGGTTGGCAGTTTCCAGAAGGGTGGTTGTGCGCCAAAACGAGCGACGCTGCGTCGAGCGCCAGCGCACGGCGGAACAGATGCGCCATATCCAGACGGATATTATGCGCGCTGCCCCAACCCATCTTCTCGTCGATAAGATATTTGCCCTCATTATCGCAGAAGACAACCAGCAAGCTTTCACCCGAACTTCGACAAAGGCAGGTTCTCAGATAGGTCAAGAATTCAGGGTCGCGCGAATTAATAACTGTGCTTTGCAGCTGTTCGTGCCGGGCAGCATCAACTAAGTCGCGCGCTGCAAAAATCAGGTCGCAAACCTGGCCATAACCTTCTTCGATTGGACGCCATTGCGAGCGCGGTGCGGACAAGGCCCGAGCGAGTGAGCCGAATTGGCTGCGCAGCTGTGACGCTAGCTGAGGGGCCGCTGGTCCCGCGAAGGGGGCGAGGAGGTCCGCCATGACCTGTAACTGCCGTGGCGTTTTACGCGCTTGTGATGGAACCATATCCCGAACGCCAGAATGATGATCTGAAAATAGGACGGTGCGATGTACATTATCGCATACGCAATTGGCGAAATCGCATCGGTCAAGCCTCTCGCGAGGTGGGCGAATGTTGCTATGATCTGAAAACCTGCAAGCCATAATGTATACATTCGGTTGGCCCGCAAAGCGATCACAATCATGATCGCCGCGACGGACACATCGATAAGAAAAAATCCGATATCGAGAGACTGTAAAGATGCCTGTTGGTCAGACAGCCAACGGTAGACGCTCGAAGAAACCAACAGCCAAACAAAAGCACCAGCTGACAATTTCTCTGGTTCACGGCCGAAGCGAATAGCCAATAGAAACAGCAAGATTATCATACCGCCCTGCGCGAAAGCGCGATACTCGTTCCATAAATCCAGAACAGCCAGAGCCAATACCTCCTAAGTGGTTTCAACAATCTCTTCGGTTGCCGATTCCAAAGTCGCAACGGTCGGAATATCCGTAGGAATATCACCATCAAGTCCAGCATGCACCCTAGCCACTTTGCTCAACTCGTCGTGCACGCGCAACAGGCTCGTAGACATCGACATCGCTTGTTGCTCGGCTTGCGTGAGACGCAAGATAGCTCGCTGCCCAGTATCCACTGGCACTTCGGGATTCTGGCGAGCCTTTAGCATTGCCTGTTTCAGTTTAGAGCAGGCCAGCATTGCCTCATCCGAAAGAGCTTCTGCCTCACGGATCAGTTTTTTCAGCTTCAGCGCGTCAGTGTAGATCATATCGCTCATAGTTTATCTCCAGCGGGCCAAGGCCCGTGAAGCGGTCTGCTAGGAGCCTTGATTATCGGTTCGTATCTCGGCTTTGCCGTCGAGTACTTCGCTGACCGTAAGCGCGGCTGAAACTGTAAGAATGACTGCGGCAGTTATGCCAACAGCAATGCCCAGCATCGCCATGGAGCGGTACAAGACGGCCTGATCGCCATCGAGTTTGGTTGGGACGACCACTGGTTCCCGGGATCCTGTCCAAGGCGCATCGATGAGGACGTGATGCGAATCAGAGAGGACGATCTCACCAGGGTCGACCCGGCTCTGCTGATCGGGGAAAATCGGACCTTTGGCAGCCTGAGAAAAACTGTATTGAGCTTTCCTTAAGGGGTCTTCAGGTCCGTCCGTATAGTCAGCTGAGAGGCGATATTGCTCCACCAGAGCATTCAGATTCTCGACCCCAAAACGATCCTTAAGTGAACGTATATGCTGGTTAATTCGGGTTTCGGAAACACCCATTTCGTCCGCGATTATTGCAATCGGGACGCGGCGATCTACGCGCTCCATAACGGCGCGCTGTTTTTCCGTCAGCGGCTTTCTGGCTGCCCGCGCCATCGCATTCTCCTGAGCCTCATCAGGCTGAACGGTAAGTTATTGCGCGCCCTGAATCAACGAAAGTGGCGGCAAATAGGTCCTAAATGAACCAAATTATGGCGATTCGCTTCAACTGCCATTGATCCCGAGCGACGTCAGATAGCGCTTCACATTACGAGCAGCCTGGCGGATACGCTGCTCGTTTTCGACCATAGCGATGCGCACATAGCCTTCGCCCAATTCACCATATCCGACGCCTGGTGCCACGGCGACCTCGGCGTGAGTCAGGAGCTGCTTGGAGAATTCGAGGCTGCCCATGTCCTTCAGCGCGGGCGGCAATGGCGCCCATGCGAACATCGATGCTGGCGGCGGAGGAATGTCCCAGCCGGTACGCGAAAAGGCGTCGACCATAACATCACGGCGCTTTTGATAGAGCTGGCGATTGGTTTCGACGATGTCTTGCGGGCCATTGAGCGCAGCACAGGCTGCTGCTTGGATCGGGGTAAACGCGCCGTAATCGAGATAGGACTTCACGCGCGTCATCGCCGCGATCAGCTGTTTGTTGCCAACCGCAAAGCCCATACGCCAACCCGCCATCGAATATGTTTTCGACATGGACGTGAACTCGACCGCGACATCTTTTGCCCCGGGCACCTGCATGATGGAAGGAGTGGGCTTGCCGTCATAATACAGCTCGGAATAAGCGAGGTCGGACAAAATCCAGACTTCGTTCTCCTTGGCCCAGGCGACCAGCCGCTCATAGAACGCCAGATCGACAACTTCAGCAGTCGGGTTGGATGGGTAATTGACCACCAATACACTCGGACGCGGTACCGTGAAAGCCATCGCGTTCTCAAGCGCACGCCAATATTCTTCATCCGGCGTTGTCGGCACCGCGCGGATCGTCGCTCCGGCAATGATGAAGCCGAATGTATGGATCGGATAGGACGGGTTTGGCGCGAGGATCACGTCGCCCGGCGCAGTGATCGCGTTTGCGAGGCTGGCTAGCCCTTCCTTCGATCCCATTGTCACGACAATCTCGGTCTCGGGATCCAGGTCAACGCCAAACCGCCGCTCGTAATAATTGGCCTTGGCTTTGCGCAATCCGGGAATGCCTTTTGATTGCGAATAGCCATGCGCAGTCGGCTTTTGCGCCACTTCGCAGAGCTTATCGATTACATGCTGCGGAGGCGGTTGGTCGGGATTGCCCATGCCCAGATCGATAATGTCGCGGCCTTCTTGCCGCGCGGCCGCGCGCATCGCATTCACTTCTGCTATCACATAAGGAGGCAAGCGTTTCATGCGGTAGAAGTCGGTGTTCATTGTCTATCCTGAGAATTTCGAATTCAATTGGACCCATTCACGGTTGTGACGCATTCCAGAGTCAGGTGCAATCGTGCATCCGCTTCATTATAGTGAAGTTGCAGTATCGACTCATCTTCGACCTACAGGACCATCATGGCTGACAAAAGCGACCCAAATGATCTCTTCCAAGATGCAATCGGCAAGCAGACAGAGATGATGCAGAAATTGTTCGGCACGTTCATGTCCAGCGGCCGGATGCAAACGCCGCCGATGTTCGATCCTTCGTCATTAGCCGGAATGGACGCGCCGCAAGATATGCGCCAAAACATAAAAGGTTGGGCAGAAGTCAGCGCGAAGTTACAAAAGATGTGGCTCGACTTCCAAAACGATCAAAGACTTTCGGTAGAAGCGCCCATCGCGGTGGTCGACCCGATGCAATGGGCGGGTGCAATGCAGGACTGGTTCGGCCAGATGCCACTCACCGAACCTGAAAAGCAGAAGGAGCTTTGGGAAGAAAGCCTGCAATTGTGGCAAACCGTGCTGGGTCGCTATGGAATTGGCCCCGAGGCGATGAACGAGACTGAAACCGAGCTACCGCGCACTGACCGCCGGTTCAAGGATCGTCGTTGGAGCGACCAGCCTGCCTTCGCGCTGATCCACCAGACCTATCTGCTGATCGCCGAGCGCCTCGATGCGATGATCGACGAGATGGAGGGGCTTGATGACGCAAAGCGCGAGCAGCTCCGCTTTGCAACACGGGCAGTGATCGAAGCGAGCAGCCCGGCAAACTTCGCTGCGACCAACCCTATCGTGCTCGAACGCACCATGGAGACCAAGGGCGAAAACCTGGTCAGAGGGATGGAGCATCTGATCACTGACTTGAAGAAAGGTCAGCTCACCCACACGGATCCCGATGCTTTCACGCTCGGGGAGAATATCGCCGCAACGCCCGGCAAGGTCGTCTACGAGACACCTCTTTATCAGCTGATCCAATACAGCCCCACGACTGAAGAAGTTCTCGAAACGCCGTTAGTGATCTTCCCGCCGTGGATTAATCGCTTTTACATTCTCGACCTCAATCCAAAAAACAGCTTCATCCGCTGGGCGGTCGAACAAGGCGTGACCACCTTTGTGGTCAGCTGGAAATCGGCTGATGAAAGCATGGCTGATGTGGTGTGGGACGATTACATCCTCGCTCAGATCGATGCGATCAATCACATTCGCGAGCGGCTGAAAGTGCCGTCGGTTCATGCTATCGGATATTGCGTCGCCGGAACTACTCTCGCCGCCACACTGGCCATTCTGCATCGCCGTAAAGAAGAGAAGAAAGTCAAAAGCGCTACCTTCTTCACTGCGCAAGTGGATTTCTCCAAGGCGGGCGAATTGCTCCACTTCATTGATGACCAGCAATTGGCTGGTCTCGAGACGCTGACACCGAAGGGCTATCTTGATGGCCGCTACATGGCCGCCGCCTTCAACCTGCTGCGCGGTGAGGGGCTGATCTGGAATTACTGGGTGAACAATTATCTGCTCGGCGAAGACTATCCCGCCTTTGATCTGTTGCACTGGAATGGCGATGTCACCAATCTGCCAGCCAAATGGCATCGGGATTATCTCACGGACCTCTACCGCGACAACAAGTTGGTCCAGCCCGATGCAATGGCAGCGGACAACACACCGATAGATTTGACCAAGGTTAAAACTCCAGCATATGTTCAAGCGGGCAAAGAAGACCATATCGCACCCGCCGAAAGCGTGTGGCACATTACTGATCACTTTGAGGGTCCGCTGCGCTTTGTGCTCGCCGGGTCCGGCCATATTGCTGGCGTGGTCAATCCGCCTTCCTCCGGAAAATATCAATATTGGACCAACGAGAACAAGGTTTCATCGCTCGAAGAATTTAAAGCAGGCGCGACCGAGACTGCTGGCAGCTGGTGGCCGGACTGGATCGAGTGGCTACAGAGCCAAGACAACACCAAAGTGCCCGCAAAAGGCAAAAGGAAGCCCGGCGGACGCGGCGATAAAGTGATCGAGGATGCACCCGGAAGGTACGTAAAAAAACGATAAATCAACAGTTTGCAATATTATTGTGCACTGCACAAAAAACTCTTGACTTCGCAGCTGCAATGCCTATTTTGTGCACTGCAACATAACGAGCTATTGGCTCCCACGAAGCAAAGAGGTTTATTATCATGGCAACCAACGCCAGCAAAATCGATGCCGCCGCAGAAAAGGCCTATGCTGAAGCTGCTGCAAAGAAGGCTGACAAGACATCGGACGACGCCAAAAAAGATGTCAGCGTCGCTGCAATCGCGAAGGCAGTTGAGCAGGATGAAACTGCACCTGTGAAGGTTGAAGCTGTCAAAAAAGCAGTGAAAGCTCCGGCTAAGAAAAAGTCTGCTGCGAAGAAGACTTCGGCCAAGAAAAAGGTCGCAGCCAAGAAAGCTGCTCCTGCGAAAAAAGCTACTGCCAAGAAGACTGCGGCGAAGAAGGCTCCTGCCAAGCGCAAGCCTGCTGCAATCAAAACAACCAAGAAATTGAATGCAAAGGACACTGTAATGACCAAAGCACAAACTAAAGCCGCCGATTATACCGCACAAGTCAAGGAAGGCTTCGCCGACCTGCAAGAGCGTGCGAAAACTGCTTATGACAAGGGCACTGAAATCGCTTCTGAAATGGGCGAATTCACCAAGGGCAACGTCGAAGCTGTGGTTGAATCGGGCAAGATCCTCGCCGCTGGCGTGCAGGACATGGGCAAAGTCTATGTCGAAGACGTGAAAGGCGCTGTGGAAACCATGACTGCCGATGTTAAGGAAGTCGCTGCCGTTAAGTCGCCAACTGACTTCGTTCAGCTGCAAGGCAAAATCGCTCGTCGTAACGTTGACGCAACTGTTGCTGCGGTTTCGAAAAACACCGAAGCATGGGTTAAGCTTGCTAACGACGCTTTCGCACCGCTTTCGAGCCGCGCAAGTGTTGCAATGGACAAAGTCCGCAAAGCTGCCTGAGTTAAAGGCTTACTGGACCGAAGCGTTCATTGAGCTGAAGAGTTCACCGGAAATCTCCCTCCCTTTCCCGGTGAAACGCACAAACGGGTCGGACGGTATCCCCGTCCGGCCCGTTTTTTGTTACCCCTTCGTTGGTGATTGCTGCCTATTTCTGACGCTGCACGGGAAATCCGCCCTTGCGAATGTCGCGCCCCTTCCGATATTAGAGCCTCAATGTTTTCGACTCTCCCTTCCGCTCACGATACCTCAATCACGATCCGCGCTGCCGAGAATGGCAAACCGGATGATGGCGACGATGGACGTGACAGCGATGTGGGCGTCGTCACGAAGACGCAGGCCAAGACCAAAAAGCCTAGCCAGTACAAAGTGCTGCTGCTGAATGATGATTATACTCCGATGGAATTCGTGGTGATCATCCTCAAGCGCTTCTTCCGGATGGATATGGAACAAGCAACCCGCGTGATGCTGCATGTCCACCAAAAAGGCGTCGGGGTATGCGGAATTTATTCCTACGAAGTGGCTGAAACCAAGGTTAACCAAGTGATGGATTTCGCCAAAGAAAACCAACACCCGCTGCAATGTACGCTTGAGAAAGCCTGAGCTCTCCCGCGCCACCCAGCACCGTATTGATTGCAATGCAAAACGGGGCATGACCGCAGCCACTTTTCGCGCTAGAGCAGTCAGAACATCCATTGAAGCGAGCCAGGCCGCGTAAGCGTGTTCAATTTCATTCCAGCCATAGACCGCTATATTTTCCGGCTCGTGATCGTACCGATGCTCGGCGTGTTTGCCCTCGCCGCATCGCTGCTGCTGCTGGAGAAAATGCTGCGGCTGTTCGACTTTGTCGCGACCGAAGGTGGTCCGGTTGGTATCGTCTTCAAAATGCTGCTGAGCATCTTTCCCGAATATGCCAGCCTCGCGATCCCGCTCGGACTGCTGCTCGGAATATTGCTTGCATTCCGTAAGCTTGCAACATCCAGCGAACTCGACGTATTTCGCGCAGTCGGGCTTGGTTATGGCCGTTTGTTGCGGGTCCCATTCATTCTGGCTGGTATCCTGATGGCGGTGAATGTCGCGCTGGTGTTCTACGTCCAGCCGGTCGCGCGCTACACCTATGCGCAGCTTGAATATCAATTGCGGTCCGGCGCATTGGGTGCATCGATAAAAGTTGGTGAGTTTACTACGCTGAAAGACCGGATGGCTTTGCGGATTGAGGAAAGCGAAGATCAGGGCAGGCAATTGAAGGGCATTTTCGCACGCGTCGCGAACACCAAGGGGCAGGTTCTGTCGATCTCTGCCCGCGAGGGCAGTTTCCTCGCTACAAGCGATAGCCCTGATACGATTATCCTTCGCCTGACGGATGGGACGATTGTCCAAGACACAGGCGCAGGGGACGAAACGCCGCGGGTTCTGAGTTTCACCCGTCATGACTTACCGATCGACCTGCCTCAGATCGAAGAGTTCCGTGAACGCGGCGACGCCGAGCGCGAATATATCCTACCGGAACTGCTGAGCATCGGCTGGTCGGAGGACGAAACCGATGCCAAACGTGACGCCAGCCAAGCGAGCTTTAACTACAGGCTTGTCGAGGTGGTCATGATGGCGCTGATGCCTCTCCTCGCCGTAGCACTCGCGATACCGCCCAAGCGATCAACCTCCGCGCTCGGGGTATTCGTCGCCATTATTATGGTGGTGTCCTATCACAAGGTGAACCAATATGGAGAGGATGTGGCTGCATTGGGCCGCGTCGATCCGACCGTGGCATTATGGACCCCGTTCGCGATCTTTGCCGCGTTGATATTATGGATGTTCTACCGCGTCGCGTATGTCCCCGGCGGCCAAGCCATCGGCGCGCTTGAAACCGCTATGTCGAAAATCGGCAAAGGCATTGGCAAGCTGTTCGGCAAGAAGAAGCGCGCGCCTGAACTGGCACCTGCGGAATAGGGCCCGGCACAGATATGCAGCTTGATTTCTTTCCCTCGCGGTCACTGACGCTTTATCTCGCGAAAATGTTCTTCGTGCGCATCTTGGCGATGCTCACTGTGCTGGTGATCGTGTTGATGGCGCTCGATCTGCTGAGTCGCACTGGTGATATTCTGGCAGCACCCGGTAACGGGCAGGGAGAACTTTTGACCTATATCGGGTTACGAGCGCCGCAATTGATTGCGCGTTTCCTTCCCTATTCGGTGCTGCTCGCGACACTAATCACATTGGTCACGCTTAATCAGAACAGTGAAGTCGTCGCGATGAAAGCAGCCGGCCTATCCGCCCACCAAGTGCTGGCACCACTGCTGCTTACCGCCGCGCTGGTTTCCGCCGCAAATTTCGCTTTCAACGAGCGGGTCGTAACGCGCGCAACCGCGACGCTGAAAGCCTGGGAGAACAACGATTACGGTCCTGTGCCCGAGGATTCCGGCATTCGCACCAATGTCTATCTCACCGACGGCGCGGATATATTAACGGCCACCACGCTGACTGGCACCGGCGATGACACGCTGATGGAAGATGTCACGTGGTATAGCCGCGATCCGCAAGGGATGCTGTCCGAACAGTTGCGTGCAGAGCGGGCAACATACGCCGCGCCAGGATGGAAGTTGGAGAATGTCGAGCGTTTTGACATCTCTGCAGCCAACACCAGCACTAGCGATACGGTCGTGGTTGGCAAAGGACTGACAACTGCACAGATCGAACTGGAGAGTGTCGATCCCGAAGGCCAAAACTTCTTCGAGCTGTGGCGATCGATTGAAGCCTACGAAGCGGTTGGCCGCCGTACGACCGAACTGCGAGCAAAATGGTGGCACAAAATCAGCGGTCCGCTTTCCGCGTTCCTGATGCCGCTGCTGGGCGCGGTTGCCGCATTCGGCCTTGCCCGATCCGGGCAATTGTTTGTGCGCGCGATTATCGGCATGGCGCTCGGCTTCGCCTATTTTGTGGTCGATAATGCCGCGCTCGCAATGGGAAGCTTTGGCGGATATCCGCCCTTTTTGGCCGCGTGGGCGCCGTTCTTCCTGTTCCTGCTTATCGGTGAGACCGTCCTGATCCGGACTGAGGAATGAACGGTTGGTCACTGCGGCTTGCCAGGCCTGATGATGCCGATGCCCTGCCTGCGATTGAATTATCTGCCGGTACGCTCTTCACCTCTGATCCGGACTTGGGCGATGCCGCTGGTCAGCACGCTATCTGTCCGGAGCAGCACAGGCGACTGATCGGCAAAGGACACTGCCTTGTCGCATTATCCGGCGACGAAATCATCGGCTTTCTGGCGAGCGAACCGCACCGCCGCCAGCTCCACATTGTTGAAGTCTCGGTCCACGCCGACTATCAGGGGCGCGGTATCGGAGCGGGCCTGATGCGCGCCGCCAAAATCGATGCTCACAATAGCGGGTTCACCGCACTAACTCTTACCACATTTCGCGATGTCGCATGGAACGCCCCGTTCTACAGTCGGCTCGGCTTTGTGGAAATCGAGGATCTGGAGGCGCACCCACGCTTGGCGGCTGAATTGGAGAAAGAAGCAGCGCACAGTTTACCGCGCGAGCGGCGCTGCGCAATGATCCAGTTTTTCGATTAGAATGATCAGCGGGCGCGCATCGTACTCTTGGCGATCCGGCCCACCAAATGCCACATTCCAGGATGATCAGCACCATCGATCGTCGACCCCTCACCCAAAGCCCCACGCAAACGCCGGTGCGCCTCTGGCAGCGAGTGATAGGGAACCGAAGGCAGCAAATGATGCAGCGCGTGATAGCGCAGCCCAACAGGTGCCCATATCTCAGCGAGCAGGCCAGGTGGCGGAACATTGACCGAATCCAGATATTGCGCAGTCACTGTCATCGCTTCACCACCATTTTCCCACAAATGCGCAACCAAAGTGCGCAATTGGTTGATTGTGGCGGTTAGCGAAAAAACTGCCAGCGCGACGAGAATAGGCTTCCAGCCAAACACGAAGATACTGCCGATCAGGCACCATGCCCAAATCATGCCGAGCGCTTCCTGCCAGCGGACACGGTTCACCAGTTCATTCTTAGGAGCCGGACGGCGGAAATCTGGATTGATCGACAGCGCGGAAACACGTTCCCACACAAATTTACGTATTGGAGGGATAATCACGCCTAGCGGCACCAACACAGCAAAGCGCAACAGCAGCGCAGGCGGTGCCAGCAAAGCGATCAATACAAACAGCGGCAATGACCACGGCTTCATTAAAGCCAATGGCAGATATTCAGGATCCTCAACCGTGCCGTACTGCGTTCGTTTGTGATGCAGCGTGTGGACACCTTCATACATGAAGGACGGCGTCAGCATCGGAATACCGACAATCAAATTCCACGCCGTGCGGAATCCCGGCAGGGCATTTTTATGGATGTGCGATAGCTCGTGGATAAACAGCAGCGCACGGTAGAGCAGCAATGCTGCCGCTAGTCCGAGCGCTACGGCCAGCGGAACACTTTCCACCAAGATCGCACCCGCCAGTGCCGAATAGCCCAGGCCTGCGCAGAGCAGCATGTCTGTCCAAAAAATACGCGGATTTGCCTCGGCAATATCCTTCGTAAGATCGCGCGCAGCGCGCAGCATATCCATGTCATCGCGGATCGACTGTAGCCTGCCCCTTGTGGGGCTGGCGGCCTGCGGTGCAGCGGGATCAATTGTGCGTTGCATATTCATAATCTTAATTCCGATAGTACCTTTACCGCAGAAATACCGCAGGTAACAGTCCTGTACACAATGCGTTGCAGTTACGCGGGGTTCCTTGACAAATATGCATCAGCGCACACAGGGCTAACCCAGCCTGAATGGCCATATCAAAGCGGGGCCGAATTGTGACCGACAGTCAAATAGTGATCACTCCAGTAACCAGCAAGGCTGACCGGAAGGCTTTCGTCGATCTGGGGCAGCATTTCGCCGCGCAAACGCCGTACAGCGTGCCGCAATTGCGCGGCGAAATGCTGGAACTGATTGATCCGGACAAAAACCCGTTCTTCGAACATGCACAGGTACGTTTGATGATCGCTTATCGCGAAGGGCGTGCGGTTGGGCGTATATCTGGCCACATAGACGAACTCGCACTCGAGCTACCGCCGGAACAGGGGATGGGGCCGGGAACCGGCATGTTCGGCTATTTCGATGCAGAAGATGAAGAGACCGGCCATGCGCTGCTTGCGGCGGCGGAGCAATGGCTGCGCGAGCAAGGCATGACCCGCGTCATCGGCCCGATCTCACTATCTATCTGGGAAGAGCCAGGTCTCCTCACTTTCGGCCATGATCATGCACCGACCATTATGATGGGACATCATCCGGCCCAGTATCAAGGCTGGATTGAGAACTATGACTACACCGCGGCAAAGAGGCTGCTGACCTATGATCTAGACACCACCAAAGAATTTTCTCCTCTGATCCAGCGGATTGTGAAATCTTGCGAGCGCAATCCGAAAATCGTGATGCGCGGCGCGGATAAAAGCCGGTTCGCTGATGAGGTTCGGATCATCCTGACAATTCTCAACGACGCTTGGTCGGATAATTGGGGATTCATCCCCTTCACAGATTCCGAAATCGCCTATGCAGCCAAGAAACTCAAACCGCTAATCCACCCGGAAATTGTACGGATAGTGGAGTTGGATGGGCGGCCGGTAGCCTTTATGATCACTCTGCCCGACGTGAATAAGGTGCTAAAAGAAATCGACGGCAAGATGCTACCATTCGGATGGTTCAAGCTGTGGCGCTGGTCGAAGAAACCGCTCGATAGCGACATGCGCGTCCCGTTGATGGGAGTACTGAAAGAATTCCACAATTCGCGGCTGGCGAGCCAGCTTGCCTTTATGCTGATTGACGGGATCCGGCTTGCCGCAACTGAAAAATTCAACACGCAGCGTGCGGAAATTGGTTGGATATTGGATGACAATCAGGGAATGGTCGCCATAGCCGATGCGATTGGCAGCACAATCAACCGCGAATATCTGATCTATCAGAAATCCCTGTGATTTTCGGCCGACCTCCACCAAAGTCGGCATCCACCTAAATTGCACCCACGTCGGAACTGCTTGGGCATCACTCCGTTCGATGAGCAGAAACTCAACAAAAAGAAAGAGCTACTCCGATGGGCAAGGTGTCCGCCACTCGCAAGCCATTGGCTGTCCCACAACGCGTTTTGGTAGTGGAAGATGACGCTATTCTTTCATTGTCAATCGAGCAAATATTGGTGGATGCAGGAGTGCCGGAAATACGCGTGTGCCAGACCACCACCGAAGCAGTTCAATTGCTGAAAACCATGCGCCCCGATGCGCTCGTCCTCGATGTGCACTTGGCGGATCGCGATGACGGATATTCAATTGCCGAGCTGGTGGCGGCACTTAAACCGAACGCTCCAAAGATCGTGTTCTCGACAGGTACCCCGGACGACATTCCGCCGCAGGTCGCCAGACTCGGAACCGTGCTGGAGAAGCCCTATGGCCCGGACGATCTGGTAAAGGCGGTTTCTCGTAAGCAGACCGGATTGAAAGCATTTTTCTCCGCCAAAGCCTAAGCTCGAACCAGCAAGCTCATATCTCGCCGAAATTAGAAAGGCCTCCGCTCTGGTAGAGCGGAGGCCTCTCGGGATCATATCACCTGCCGCTTGGACGGGAGGGGGGGGTCTGCGGCGGTGATACTAGCAAAATGCTCAACTTGAAAAGCAGTTCCCGCGCCTCGAACAGAAAAGGGGTGCTTTTTCATATTCCACTGTTTTATAAGGATTTTAATTTCAAAATTTGCTGCACTGAAACGTTGAACTCATTCTTCGACGCGCATATAGGTTCGTCTCTTATGGTATAATGCGAGGTTGGAACATTCCGGCACACACTGCGTTATACGGGCTTGCTAATCAGGAGCTGTATTGATGTCTCTCGGACAAAAAGTCGCTGAAAATTTACCGTTCCTGCGCCGCTACGCACGTGCTCTGACTGGCTCTCAATCGACAGGGGATGCGTTTGTACGGGCAACGCTTGAAGCCGCTCTCGCAGATGACGCGACCAAGCAATCGCTCGAAGATGGTCGCGTCCCGCTCTACCAAGCGTTCAATAAAGTCTGGAGCAGTGCTTATCTGGAAGTCGACGATTCCAAAAACGGAGACACCCAGCATGAAGCGGCAGCACAGAACAAGCTGCGCCGCGTAACGCCGTTCAACCGTCAGGCTCTACTTCTGACCACGCTTGAGGGTTTTGGCGTTGCTGACGCCGGCGCGATTATGGATATCCCGCCAGCAGATGTTGAACAGCTTGTTCAAGAGGCGATCACTGAGATCGACAAGGAATCCTCCACCAGCGTGCTCATCATTGAAGACGAACCGCTAATCTCAATGCAGCTGGAAGATCTTGTGTCGTCATTGGGCCATGAAATTTGCGGGACTGCCGCCACCCGAACACAAGCTCAGGAAGTCATCGCCGAGAACACGCCTGGACTGGTCTTGGCGGATATTCAACTCGCTGACGGCTCATCGGGTCTTGATGCCGTCGATGATATTCTGGAAGCCATGGGCAGCGTGCCGGTAATCTTTATTACCGCTTATCCGGAGCGGCTATTGACCGGTGATCGCCCAGAGCCGACCTATCTTGTGACAAAGCCCTTCCAAGAAAGCACTGTACGCACCGCCATTAGTCAGGCGCTGTTCTTCGACTCCAGCGAACCTCTAGCTTAGCAGACAGGCTTACCGCCCTGCGCGAATAGCAAAGTCGCTTGGTTTTCTGAGCGGCACAACCATTGTGCAGGTCACACCCTCCGGGTGAAAATTGAGTTCGACTGGATTGCGCAGTTCATGCGCCACGATCTTTTCGATCAAATTCGTCCCGAAGCCCGCGGAGCGCTCTTGCGGCACGGTTGGCCCGCCCTCTTCGCACCAGCGGATCTCGGCAAGGTCATCGCTGAGCAGCGACCAGCGGACGCTGACCGTTCCGCCTGCCTCACTGAGTGCGCCATATTTTGCGGCATTTGTCGCAAGTTCGTGAATCGCAAGTCCCAAAGACAGCGCATCATTTGGCGCCAGTTCCACATCTGGTCCATCCAGGACCAAAATACCTTCGGCATTCTTGGCATAGGGTGCGAGTTCCGCCTCTACCAAAGACCGGATCGGTGTGGCGCCCCATTCTGACTGAGTAAGAAGATCGTGGGTCGCCGAAAGTGCGCGGATACGGCCATCGAGTCCGTCAGCAAATTCGTCCAACGTTTCCGCACGCCGCCGCGTCAGCGAAATGATCGATAAAACATTGGCCAGCGTATTCTTGACCCGGTGATTGAGTTCACGCGTTAACACATTCCGGATTGAGCTTTGCTCCTGAAACCACTCCAACGACGCTCGGTCTTCGACCGCTTGGCGCGTGAGGAGCCGCGCAACCACGATCAACAGCGCAGCCACCAATATCCCGAACAGCAATGTAAGCATGGACAGCTTGGACAGCGAATTGCCGCGGGCAGACTCAACGACCAATAAAAATTCGTGGTTGGCAACTGTCACAGTTTCCTCAACGGTCATACCAGTGACTGTCGCAGGCTTAATCTCTGCCAAGAGACGCCCCGGGGCGATGTCGCGGTCATAGAGTCTCAGACCCTTTTTACCGCGGGTCTCCAGCTCAAGTGCTGAAGAGAGAAATTCTGCCGCATTGAACGGACTGTAGATGAAGCCCTTCAAGCGGCGCGGTGACCGGCCATCCTGAAATACCGGCATATACATAATAAACCCGGGGGCCGATCCGACGCCTTCTTGCCGCAGCACCAACATGCCCGACGCAATTGGCCCTGATGCGCGCACGGACTGGTCCATTGCAGCGCGGCGCACCGGATCAGAATACATATCGAAGCCTATAGCGCGCCGGTTCCTCTCGTTATCAGGGCGAAAGAAGGTGACAGGCACGATCTGGGATTGGTCTTCCGGAACAGCCGGAAACACCTCTATTGTTCCGCCGCTTGCCTGAGCGAAATCGGTCTGGAACTGCGCAACTTCGCTTGGTCGCAACCGCGCGGCCCAACCAATGCCTTCAGACCCTTTGTAATCGGAATCTACCCGCAAATTGCTGACGAAGCGATCAAATTCAGGCCGCGTTACGTCGGGAACCGAGCTGAAGAACGCTGCTCCCGCGCGCAAGTACGACGCTGTAGTCCCGCCGCGCCGTTCCAAAGCCGACGCAACCGCTTGGGCCCGCTCGCGTAGCTCGGCGCGCTCGCGCTGTTGTTCGCCATTTTCGATTGCAAACACACTCAGACCGGTAATCGCCGCGATCAACAGGAAGATTGCTACGGGAACTGCCCGAGGATAATCCATCAACAGTCGGCGTGCACGGCGTTCGCGAGGCGCTTCCTGTACCAAGATGTTTTCCTTGCCGGTCAAAGTTCCATGCCACCAATCCCGCAGATTGCGGGGACGAACAGTCAGTGCGCTTGTCCAGCGTAAACGGCCAGGACAGTTACACCGTGTGAGTCAGGGAACCAAAGAGCTTACTCTTCGTTCCCATTTTCAAGCCCTGCGAATGCAGCTACAGGGCAATCAATCACCGTTTTTCCAAAGGCTAGATCAATTTCATGACATCTGGTAAAACTTCCCGACCACAGGATGCCGAGGGCACCAGCGCTTCAGCAGAAAAGCGGAAAGCCAAGCCGGAATGGGCTGACGGTTTGCGCCAAATTTATGATTCAGTGCTCGATGAACCGCTGCCGGACAGCTTCAACGATCTTCTCGCGAAGCTGGACGACCCTTCCTAATGGCGATGCAAGAGCGAACAGCTGCCGAAAAAGCCGACTTCAAACGTGAACTGACCGAAGTTGTCCCGCACCTGCGTGCTTTTGCCCGCGGTTTATGCGGTCGTCCGGATATGGCCGATGATCTCGTGCAGGAAACCATGCTCAAAGCTTGGGCCGCGCAGAAACGTTTCGAGCCCGGGACGTCAATGCGCGCTTGGACCTTTGTCATTCTGCGCAACGCTTATCTGACAGATATGCGCCGCAACAGGTTTCGCGGAGAGTATGACGAAGGTGTGGCCGAGCGCATCCTGACTGCGCCAGCGGGACAAGAAGAGCCGCTTCACCTGTCCGATATGCACCGCGCATTGCTGACACTGCCGCCAGAACGGCGAGAAGCCCTGTTGCTGGTAGGTGCCGGTGGGTTTTCCTATGAAGAAGCGGCCAGCATTTGCGGCTGCGCTGTCGGAACTATCAAAAGCCGCGTCGGGCGCGCACGCGCTACACTCAATTCGATGCTCGAAGATGGAGACATTCCGCAGCGCTCTGTCAATGATCAGCGTGCTCATCGCGCGATTCTCGAGGAATTGGACAACGTAGCCGCTGGCAATGGAATTGCCGCAAAAGCATAGGGTTAAGCCAGCGCACCCCTGAAGTTGCTTGCCCAATTGGGTAAACCGCATCACATAGGGATCCGATGAGCGGGGAAACACCAAATCAGGCAACCAGTGCCGGCGGCACCCGATCACGGTCGAGCCGCCGTATGGCGTTCGCAGAGCAAGAATTGCGGCTGATATCAGCCCTGGTTTTGCTGCTCGGCCTCGGCCTCTTCTTGGCCCTGCCCTTCGTCCTGTCGATCGGCTCTGTTGTATTCCTGCCGCTCACCACGGCTATCATTCTCACGATAATACTATCGCCGCTGGCGGATAAGCTTGCTGGATGGGGTGTGCCCAATATCCTTGCCTCGCTCGTCGCCTTGCTGACATTTTTCGCAGTTCTGTTGCTCGCTCTGGCGCTTATATTGCAACCGGCGGTTGCTCTGTTCGACAGTGTGCCAGCGATGGCCAAAACCGTCGCCGAGCGCTTCTCCCAATTGCAGGACGAGTTTGCGTGGCTGGCAATGGCCAACGAGCAGCTCTCCGCGCTTATGGGGCAATCGGGCGCGCGAGAAGTCGTTCTCGCGAGCCCTTCGGTAATCCAGCAGCTGGCTTTCGCGACGCCGAGCCTACTGCTTGAAACGCTGCTCACATTGCTAATGACATTCTTTATGATCGAGGCGCGCGTCCGCCTCCGCAGACACCTGCTATTCGACCGCGCTTCTTACGGTACCAGCATAAAGGCAGCGCGGGTGATGCGCGAGATACAAGACCGCGTGGCGGCCTATATTCTGACAGTCGCATGGATTAATGGTTGCGTAGGAATTGTCGTTGCATTCGGGGCTTGGATGCTGGGGGTAGAGGCACCGGTGATGTGGGGCGGTCTTGCCGCACTGCTCAACTTCCTGCCCTATATCGGCCCACTATTGATGACAGCGCTGCTAACTCTTTTCGGCATTGGGACGGCTGAAACTTTAGTACTCGGTTTCATTCCGGCAGCTGCCTATCTCGCGTTGCATACTATCGAATCCAATGTATTGACCCCTTCCATTCTGGGTGCGCGGTTTACGATGAACCCGGTAATGATCTTGATCGCGCTGAGCTATTTCTCCTGGATTTGGGGTGTATTCGGAGCGCTGCTTTCGGTGCCAATCCTGCTGATGCTGACGGCATTCTTCGATCATGTCGGGAAACCGAACCTCGTCGGTTTCATATTTGGCGAGCCCTTATTTGCGACCAATCTAATGGCGCTGGGTCTGGACGAGAACGCTACCGACCACGCCGCATAAAGCGCACAAAAAAGCCCGCCCTACACTGTCGCAGGGCGGGCTCTTTTAAATATCACCAAGATTTATGCGTCAGCAAATTTCCATGTTGTGCCGCGGGCCAGATTTTCCGACGCAAAAGCAAGGTTCAGTTTACCGTTGATCACCGCATCAAGATAAGCCGGACGCTTGTTCTGGTGGTCCAGATAATAGGCGTGTTCCCATACATCGATGGTCAGCAGAGGATTGAATTCGCTATCGGCAAGCGTGTCACCGTCATGCGTCTCTTCAATTGATAGCTTGCCGTCTTTTTCAGCAAGCCAAACCCAACCGCTAGCGAAATGACCCGCGCCGCGCTCAGCAAGCTTTTCCTTCAGACCATCAAGAGAGCCAAAGGCATCGCCGATCATCGTTTGCAACTCATCCGACGCGGCCGTGCTTTCCGGTGCCATCGAATGCCAATAAAATGCGTGGTTCCAGGTTTGGGCTGCATTGTTAAACAGCCCTTGGTTCGAACCACGTGCAGCTGCAACCACATCCTCCAAAGCCGCATTGTCGTGATCGGTGCCTTCAATCGCGGCGTTCATTTTGTCGACATATGCCTGATGGTGCTTGCCGTGGTGGTAAGACAGCGTCTCAGCCGAAACGGCCGGGGCCAATGCGGTATCTGCAAAAGGCAGTGCGGGTAGTGAAAAAGCCATGATGTTTCCCTCTATTCAGTATCAGGTGTTATTGGTTGATGATGTAACGCACAGAAAGCGAAAGAGTTGCAGACAATTCCCTAGAGCTTGCCGTGCCGGTCATTTTCGCCTCGATCGACAGTAGCCGTTACCGCGACATTCATCGTCACATTGGCCAGTGTACGCATAATGTCGGGCAGCATTTCGACCGCGACAAGCAAAGCCAGTGGCTCGACCGGGACTCCCATAGCATAAGCAATGGGGCCAATAGAAACGACAAAGCTGATGGATCCCGGCAGACTGACTGAGCCAACGCTGATAATGAAAGCCACCGCGATACCGGCAATCAACAAAGCTGGTGAAAGCGGCACACCCGCCAGTGTCGCAACATAGATTACCACTGCGATGTTCATCGCGGGGCTGGTCGCACGGAAAATGGCCACGGCTAATGGCAGCACGAAGTCTGCCGTCGCATCACCAATGCCAAGTCGCTTAGCGCTGGCAAGCATCGCCGGCAGGCTTGCGAGCGAGCTTTGCGTTGAGATAGCGACGGCCTGCGACGGGATCATCTCGCGCGCGAACTTGACCGGCGACATACGCCCGCCAAGTACTGCCAGCAAGTAAGCGCCGACCAGCACAAATGCACCCATTGCCGAAACTGCCAATATGTAATGCGCCAATGTCGCAAACGCCCCTCCGCCGCTGCGCGCAGCGACGCCTACCGCAAGCGCAAAAACACCAATAGGCGCGAGCCACAACACCCACCCAATGATAGTCAACATTGCGTTGGCAAGCGCGTGAAAAAAACCGATCAAATTGGCCTTCTGCGCCCCCGGCAAACGGGCAATCGCTATCGCAAACAGTGCAAAAAATAGAGTCAACGGCAACATTGCCGTTTCGGCAGCTGCCGCAATGAGATTTGGCGCAATGAGCGATTCTAGGAATTGCCATATCTCCGGCACTTGCTGCTTCTCGATTTGGTCGGCGACCAACATTGCGGAGGCCGCTTCAGGTATCGGGAATGCCGCTAGCAGCATCGGCATAAAGATCGCTGCCACGATTCCGCTCAGGAGCAATACGCTGCAGATCAGCAGCAGCATACGCCGCGCAGTCGCACCGGCTCGCGCTGCCTGTGCCATCTGCGAAATACCCAGTACCAGCAGCGCAGCCACCAGCGGAATGATTGTCATTTGCAAGCCGCGCAGCCACAGTGTGCCGACCAGATTGACCGGCTTTGCAACCGATTCCAGGAACTCGGTGCCAGCGAGCAGCAGACCCACGGTCAAACCGGCAATCAACCCCCCAAAGGTCCACCATACTGGCAGCTTGATGGAGACCAGCTCCAGCGGTTCGCGTGTCGTGTCGGTCAATGATTGCCCCTCTCGGCTCGTTTTCGTCTCAAGCCCTTCACATTCCGGCGTAATAGCGCCAGAAGCTTGTGGCAAATCTATGGGGCTAGAATCACGATATGGCACGCAAATTTTTCGGTACTGATGGCATTCGCGGGCGCACCAACAAAGGTGTGATGACGGCGGAAATCGCAATGCGCGTGGGGCAGGCTGCGGGCCGCCACTTTATGCGCGGCGATCACCGGCACCGGGTGGTGATCGGCAAAGATACGCGGCTATCAGGCTATATGATGGAAAGCGCGCTTGTCGCCGGGTTCACCAGCGTCGGCATGGATGTTATCATGACCGGGCCGCTGCCGACCCCCGCAATTGCGCTGCTCACTCGGGAAATGCGCGCGGATATGGGCGTGATGATTTCTGCCAGCCATAATCTCTACGAAGATAACGGTATCAAGCTGTTCGGCCCGGACGGTTTCAAACTGTCTGACGAAGACGAGCTGGCCATCGAGGCGGCAATCATGGGTGAACAAGAACTCGCGCCCGCGCCGCAGGTCGGCCGGGCACGGCGCATCGATGATGCGCAGGGCCGCTATATTCACGCTGTCAAACAATCGGTCTCCGACGAAACTCGCTTCGATAGTTTGAAAGTCGTTGTCGATTGCGCAAACGGCGCGGCCTATCAGGTGGCACCCTCGGCAATCTGGGAGCTGGGCGCGGAAGTGATCGCGATCGGGGTCAATCCGAACGGCACCAATATCAATGATGGCGTTGGCTCGACATCGCTTGATGCGCTTAAGGCCAAAGTGGTCGAAGAAGGCGCCGATATCGGAATTGCGCTGGATGGCGATGCGGACCGACTGATTGTAGTCGATGAGAAAGGCCAGACGGTCGATGGCGACCAGCTCATGGCGCTCATCGCGACACGCATGGCGGAAAAGGGCGAGCTGACCGGCGGAGGCTTGGTTGCGACGGTCATGTCCAACCTTGGGCTCGAACGCTACATGGAATCGCAAGGCCTCAAGCTGGAACGCGCCAAAGTGGGCGATCGCTATGTACTGGAAAAAATGCGCGCAGGTGGCTTTAACGTTGGCGGTGAACAGTCAGGTCACGTGATCTTGCTCGACTACGCCACGACGGGTGACGGCACGACCGCTGCTCTACGTATTCTCGCCAGCCTTGTACGCTCGGGCAAAAAGGCGAGCGAGCTGATGCATCTGTTCGATCCGGTGCCACAACTGCTGAAGAATGTCCGCTATGAAGGCGGCGCACCGCTCGAGAATGACAACGTCAAAGCGGTGATTGCAGAGGCTGAAGCGGAGCTTGAAGGCAGAGGCCGGCTGGTGATCCGCCCATCGGGAACGGAGCCGGTCATTCGTGTGATGGCCGAAGGCGACGATGAGGCTCAGGTCGAACGCGTGGTTGACCGTATTTGTGACGCCGTCCGGGATGCGGCCTGATGTTGGAAATGCGCCCCGATTGCGAGCGATGCGGTGCAGATACATTTGCTCATGCTCCGGGCGCATTTATTTGCAGTTTCGAGTGCACTTTCTGCACCGAATGCGCCGATGACGTCGATGATATCTGCCCCAATTGCGGCGGTGAATTGATGGACCGTCCGACCCGCTCTAAGAAACTGCAAGAGAGATATCCGGCAAGTACCGAACGGAAGTTCAAAGGGTGAAGAAGCCACCGCGGATACTTGCCATCGCCGGGTCGGATAGTTCAGGCGGCGCGGGTATTCAGGCCGATATCAAAACCATCACTATGCTTGGCGGTTATGCAATGACCGCGATCACAGCAGTGACCGCACAGAACACGCTGGGCGTGCATGCAGTTGAGACCCATTCGGCAGATTTCGTTGGCGCGCAGATCGACGCCTGTCTCTCAGATATCGGGGTGGATGCCGTAAAGATCGGAATGCTTGGGTCGCCAGAGATCGCGAACGTCGTAGCCAGCCAGCTCGAGAAGCTCGACATCCCAATCGTCTTCGATCCAGTAATGGTCGCGACGAGCGGCTCGGTGCTCGCCGACAAAGACACGATCGTGGCATTCGAACGCTTGATGAAAATCGCGACGCTGACCACTCCCAACATCGCGGAACTGGCTGCATTAAGCGGCGACGTGACAATGGCGCGACGCGGAGTCGCGTATCTCGCAAAAGGCGGAGATACCGACAGCGACCAAGCCATTGACCGATTGGTTCGACCAAGGCGCTCTGAGGTAATTTGGTCGGCTTCCAAAATCGAAACGCGCCATACGCATGGCACCGGCTGCACCTTGTCGAGCGCCATCGCAACGTTCTTGGGGTTCGGACTGGAGCTTGAAGATGCTGTGGCTCGCGCCCGCGAATTCGTGCGTCTAGCCCTACATGATGCGCCAGGCTTTGGGGCACAGTCTGGCCCGCTCGGTCACCAAGCCGTCCGCATGGACCTGACCGGCGAACCGCGCCTCAACCAAATCACGCTCGCAGTCGGCAATTACGAGGAAGCTGTGCTGTTCTATCGCGCCATCGGCCTCGCCCAAATGGTCGACAGCCCATCCAACGGATATGCACGCTTCGAAAGCCCCGGCGGTACAACGCTATCAGTCTCGACCGGCCACGGCGAAGTCGGCGGTGCATCGGTCTATTTTGAATGCCTCGATGTCGATGCCTTTACCGACACATTGCGCGAACGGGGCATCGCCTGCCTCGCGCCCGAAGACCAAAGCTGGAACTGGCGCGAAAGCTGGGCCACGGACCCGAGTGGCAATCGGATTTGTTTCTATCAAGCTGGCGAGGACCGGCGGTATCCGCCGTGGCGGATAGGCTAGCTACCTACCGGTCCAACTCGTAAAATTCAGCTATATGCGCCCACGCATCTTCCGCGGTTTCCGCCCAGTGGATCAGTTCCAAGTCCTTATGGCTGATCGTGCCTTCGTCTGCGATGGCTTCGAAATTGACGACGCGCGTCCAGAAATCCTTGCCGAACAGGACAATCGGAATGCGCTTCATTTTGCCCGTCTGGATCAGGGTGAGCAGCTCGAAGAATTCATCAAACGTACCAAACCCGCCCGGGAACACCGCCACTGCCCTCGCGCGCAGTAGAAAGTGCATTTTGCGTAGCGCAAAATAGTGGAAGTTGAGCGAGAGATAGGGCGTCACATAGCTGTTGGGTGCCTGCTCATGCGGCAGGATAATATTGAGGCCGATCGATTCCGCCCCCGCTTCTGACGCACCGCGATTGGCCGCTTCCATGATCGACGGCCCGCCACCTGACGTCACGACGAACTGGCGTTTGCCGTTTTCGATAATCGCCTTCTCGCTGACCAGTTTCGCCAGCGTATAGGCTTCCTGGTAGTATTTAGCCTTGGCCGCGAGGTTCTTGGCGACTTGCTTGCCGTCCTCTGGCGCATTGGCGACCAGCTCCTCGGCCGCATCAGGCGAAGGAATTCGCGCAGAGCCATACATAACCAATGTCGAGCCAACGCCCGCTTCATCAAGCAGCATTTCGGGTTTCAGCAATTCCAACTGGAACCGCACCGGGCGCAATTCTTCGCGCAGCAGGAATTCACGGTCCTGAAACGCTAATTTGTAAGCGGGGTGCTCTGTCTGCGGGGTGCTTCTGGGTCCGGCTTCATAGAACTTCTGTTCCTGTTCAGCGGGATAGAACTTGCGGTCACTGAGATCGTGATCATCTTTTTTATCTGTCATGTGAGCCAGATAGGCCGCCCATGCGCGGCGGGCAAGCAGGAGATACACCGGAAAACTGGATGCCCCGTGAGGATTCGAACCTCAATTGACGGAGTCAGAGTCCGCAGTCTTACCATTAGACGACGGGGCATTATCTGAGGCGTGTTCGGCACGGCGTACGACGCTCAGCGAGGGCGGGCAAATAGGTATGTGCCGCGCTTTGGTCAAGGTCAGTCATTCGGTTCGGCTTGCCCAAACGCCACTTGATCGTTAGCATTGCCCGCAGGTCCTCGTGATATGTTCGCGAGAGGAACAAGAAAGTACTGACTATGGCGGATTTTTCTCCGCCGGACGATAATAAAAGGACTGGCCAAAGAGGGGCCGAGAAGTCCGGCCGGGTAGCAGATTTTCGCTACCGTCCCCCCTCGCAGTCCAAGCCGCAAAAATGCGGCACAGGCTCTTCCGCGAAGAAGCGCGGGGGCGGTAAGACGTCAATTCCCTCACCCAAGCCGCAGGGGTCTGCGCCCTCGCATCATCACCGCAAGCAAGCCTATGCTGCGCTTGATCTTGGCACCAATAATTGCCGCCTGCTGATCGCGCGACCATCGGGTGAAAACTTCACCGTCATTGATGCTTTCAGCCGTGTCGTAAAGCTCGGCGAAGGGCTGGCGATGTCCGGAAAGCTGAGCGACGATGCGATGGACCGGACCTTGGGCGCGCTCAAGGTCTGCGCAGAGAAGCTGCGCCGCCGCAATGTTCACCTTGCCCGTTCTGTTGCGACAGAGGCATGTCGGCGCGCCGCGAATGGTCCTGCTTTCATCGAGCATGTCCGCGAAGAAACCGGCATCGTGCTGGACATTATCTCTGCCGAGGAAGAGGCGCGGCTTGCTGTGTTGGGCTGCCACATACTGCTTGAAGGTGGCGAGGGGCCCGCAGTCATCTTCGATATTGGCGGCGGTTCAACCGAACTGATCCTGGTTGAACCCGGCGGCAAAGTTCCTCGCATTCTCGACTGGCAAAGCGTGCCATGGGGTGTCGTGTCGCTCACTGACACCGTTGGTCGCTGCACTGGCAGTCGCGATGAACGCCTGGCCCGTTATGCGGACATGCGCCGTGTGGTATCTGAAAGCTTTGCCCCCTTTGCCGAACGCATCGCGCCGCGCGCGGAGTGCGAAGAAGAGATCCGTCTTCTCGGTACGAGCGGCACTGTAACCACTCTCGCCAGCTTACATTTGGAGCTTCCGCATTACGACCGGAGGGAAGTCGACGGCTTGATCGTCAGATCCCAAGCGATGCGCGATATCAGCGAGCGCTTGTCAGGCATGTCCCTGGAAGAACGCAGCCAGCTGCCCTGCATCGGTAACGACCGGGCCGATCTGGTAGTTGCCGGCTGCGCCATTCTCGATTCTATTCTCGATATCTGGCCGTCGGAACGGCTCGGTGTGGCTGATCGCGGAATTCGCGAGGGCATCTTGCGCAGCCTCATGGCCGCCGATGCAGAGGGCGAACGTCATCGCCGCGAAATCAGGGGTGCATAGTGAGCCGATCAGGTAAAAACCCCGACCGCAAAGTGCGGACAGCGAAGAAGCGTAGCCAGTCATCGACATTGTGGCTGCAGCGGCAGCTTAACGATCCCTATGTGAAGCAAGCCAAAGCAGATGGTTATCGTAGCCGTGCGGCCTATAAGCTGATCGAACTAGACGAAAAATTCGGACTGCTCAAAGGTGTCCAGCGCGTGGTCGACCTGGGTATTACCCCTGGAGGGTGGAGCCAAGTGGTTCGCAAAATCGCCCCGAAAGCGGCAATTGTCGGAATCGATTTGTTGGAAACTGACCCGATAGAAGGCGTCACCATTTTCCAGATGGATTTCATGGATGACAAGGCACCAGCCGTTCTGGAGAATGCGCTCGATGGCCCGCCCGATCTGGTGATGTCTGACATGGCAGCCAATACGGTTGGCCACAAACAGACCGACCATTTGCGCACTATGGGATTGGTCGAAGCCGCCGCATGGTTCGCGACCGAGAATCTGTCAGAAGGCGGTACTTTCATTGCCAAAGTGCTGGCAGGCGGGACCGATACCGAATTGTTGAATCTGCTGAAAAAGCACTTCAAACTTGTCAAACACGCCAAACCACCGGCCAGCCGCAAGGGTTCATCCGAATGGTACGTGATTGCGCAGGGGTTTAAAGGGCGGGACTAGGCCCAGACGAAATTCCCTTATTCGGTAACTTCTTCCACTTCAGCAGCCGCATCTTGCTCAGTCACTTCTTCAGCCGCACCTTCTGCTTCTGCATCTGCAGCAGCTTCTTCTGCTGCAGGCTCCTCAGCCGCTTTCGGCTCTGGAAGTGGCAGATTCGAACCAAGGCTGTTCAGATACACCAAAATATTGGCGCGATCTTCGTTGTTCTTCAAACCCGCAAAGCCCATCGAAGTGCCTGGAGCGAACCGCTTGGGATTAAGCAGCCAGTCGTTCATTGCGTCCCAAGTCCAGGTTCCGCCTTTTTCAGTCAGCGCCGAGCTGTAGCCAAAACCGGCGTGACCAGCGAGCGGTGCGCCCATCGTGTTCCAAAGATTTGGACCTTGGCCGTTCGCGCCGCCCGATTCGAAACTGTGGCATGTGCCGCAGCGCGCAGCCGCAGCAGTCGCGCCAGCTGCAACGTCAGCAGCTGCCAATAGCGTACCGAGATCAGGGCCGGTCTCTTCGGCGCCACCGGCATCGGCGACTTCGATCGGGTAGCCCAGCGTTTCAGGCCGCTCCGTGTGAAACACTTTGCCGCTGATGATCGACAGTCCAAGTGCGATAACTCCCGCGAAAAGGACCCATCCGGCAGCAGTGTTAAAACGATCATCCATGCTAGTGATTCCACGATTTTTTAGCAGTTGAGTGGTTCGGCGCCGCTTTAGGCATAGGCTGACCAGACTGCAATAGCCCCGTGCGCACTAAATGTTGTCCAAATTTCACCATTGGACATTTTCTGCCATTGAATGCGGCCAGCGGCACGGTTAGGCGTTTGCGCGATGCACAGCTTTCCCGAACCCGCTCTCGCAATGGTTGAAACGATGCGCAAGGCCGCAGATGCGGATCCTGAACGTGCGGTCTCATTCCAAGGATGCCCCGGAGCAAATTCACACCGCGCCGCTACCGAAGCCGCCAGCGATTATCTGCCGCTGCCGTGCTTCAGTTTCGCCGATGCGATTGATGCAGTAAAGGAAGGTGTTGCAGCCTGCGCGATGATCCCGATTGATAATTCGCAAGCGGGCCGAGTCGCGGACATCCACTTCTTGCTGCCCGAAAGCGGACTGTACATCGTTGGCGAGCATTTTATGGATATTCATCACGCATTGATGGCGACAAATACGAAAGGCCCCTTCACTGCGGCCTACAGTCATCCGCATGCGCTCAGCCAAAGCCGCCATTATTTGCGCGAAAGAGGAATGACCCCACTGAGCTTTGCCGACACGGCCGGTGCCGCTGCACATGTGGCCGATATGGGCGATCCATCATTTGCGGCAATCGCGCCCGCTCTCGCGGCCGATCTCTACGGCTTGAAAATCGTCGAAAATAATGTCGAGGATGCTGCGGACAACACCACTCGCTTCGTAGTGCTCGCTCGTGAGCCGCTCGATCCTGCGAGCCTGAACGGCCAAATCGCGATGACAACCTTCGTGTTTGAAGTGAAAAATATTCCCGCGGCGTTGTATAAGGCGATGGGCGGTTTCGCGACCAACGGCGTCAACATGACCAAGCTGGAAAGCTATCAAAAGGGCGCGAGTTTCTCGGCAACCACGTTCTACGCGGATATTGTCGGTACGCCGGGTGATCCTGCGGTGGACCGCGCGCTGGACGAACTGGCGTTCCATTGCAAAGAACTGCGCATATTGGGCAGTTACCTCCAAGCTAGGCCACGCGGATAGCCTATCCCTTCGCTCCGGGCGAATGATATCAGGCATTTGTCTGGCGTGAACGCTTGCACGCGTTGTTCGCCTCTGCCACCACGATAAAGTGACTACGCCGCCTGTTCAGATTGAAACGGATGAAGGAGAAGCGTCTGGCGGCGGCTGGGAAGCAGTGCGCGCCGATGAGTCGATCCAATTTGCCCCGATTGAAGTCGAACAGCCCGAACAGCCGGACCTGAGCTGGCTGGATGAGCTGTTTAGGTGGTTTGGCAGCCTGTTCGAACCGGTGGGCCAACTCTTTGGCGTATCATGGCCGGTTATGAAATGGGTGCTTATCGCTGCGGCCGCGGGGCTGGCGCTGCTGCTTTTATGGAAGCTCCTCGCCCCGATACTCGATCTTACGCCAAAGACGTCCAAAGTTGGCGACGATGAGTGGGTGCCCGATGAAGGTGAGGCGGTCGCGTTACTCGACGAGGCTGACAAGCTGGCGCAGGAAGGTCGCTATGATGAGGCAACGCATTTGCTGCTTCAACGCAGCGTTAGCCAGATCGCCGCCGCCAAGCCTGCCTGGGTGGAACCGTCCAGCACCGCGCGCGAATTGGCTATGCTGCCTGCTCTGCCCGAAGCGGCGAGGACCGCGTTCGGGACAATTGCCGAACGGGTCGAACGCAGTCTGTTTGCGCTCAAACAGCTGGGCGCAGAAGATTGGGAAGTCGCGCGGAAAGCCTATGCCGAGTTCGCCCTGCAACAGCTTGCAGGTGGGCGCTCATGAGCAAAGCCAGAACCGCATCGGCAAACCCGTTCAATCCCAAAGTGGTGCTTGCGCTGGTACTCTTCGGCGCGCTGGCGTTTCTCGCTACGCTCTATTTCATCGGGACAGGCAATACCGGCGGCGATACCAATGACGGTTCCGCGCACGGCGCAGGAAAGGGCCTGACCGGCTACGCAGCGCTGGCGGGAATGCTGGAAGCACAAGGCCATGATGTCACCCTTTCGCGCAGTCAGGGCAGCCTCGACACCGACGGCCTGCTCGTTCTCACTCCTCCGGTAACCGCCGACCCGGAAGAAGTCACCAAAGCCATCCAAGATCGCCGCTATATTGGGCCAACTTTGGTGATCCTGCCCAAATGGCTGGCGTTTCAAGCGCAAGGCGGTGGTTTCGGCTCCGATGTCAAAGACGGTTGGGTCAGGCTGTATGAAAGTATCACTCCCGATTGGGCGGAAGAACTCGATTTCCCCCTGAAACCCGAACTGGGCCCCGAGAATTCGGGTTGGGTCGGGCTTGGCCAAACCGGCACGCTGCCCGACCCCGAACAAGTCATGGGCGCGCCCGCTGGCGAGATGACAGCAATCGTGCCGCTCGTCAGAACCCGCGATGGGCTGACTTTGGCGGGATATGCAGTTGACGATGGCTATTATCCGGTCCTCGCCGATGCTGCGGGTGTCAATGCTGGCGACAGCGACTATCTCGAAACCGACAAATGGGGCGTGATCTTCGTGATCGAGCCCGATCTGATGAACAATTACGGCTTTGCCGATCGCGCACGCGGAGACCTCGCCTATTCGCTCGTTACTCTGGCGATGGAGGGAGAAGACCTTCCCGTAACGTTCGATTTGACATTTAACGGGTTTGGCAGCTCGAAAAACCTGCTCACACTCGCTTTCACCGCGCCGTTTCTAGCTGCAACACTGTGCCTGATCTTGGCGCTATTCGTGGTCGGTTGGCGCGCGTTTCGCCGGTTTGGTCCGCCAATGGCCGAAGGGCGTTCGATTGCATTCGGCAAAGCCCGCCTCATCAAGAATAGCGCCGGATTTATCCAGCGCAGCAAGCGCCTGCACCTGCTCTCCGGCCCGTATGCCGATATGACCCGTGATCGGGTTACGAAACTGCTCGCGTTAAGAAAGCCCGATGATGAAACGCTGGACGCAGCTGTGTCGAAACGCGCGCCGGATGCACCACAATTTTCGAGCAGCGTAGAGGCATTGCGCGCCGCCAAATCACCCAACGAAATTTTGCGCACCGCTGCTGCGCTAAAAGCGATTGAAAGGATGCTTTCCAAATGACCGATAAAACAGAGGCTGCTGCTGGCGCCATGACGCTCAATGATGTGCGCGAGTTGGCGCGCAATATTCGCGAGCAAGTGAGCAAAGCCGTCGTCGGCCAGACCGAGACGGTCGATCATCTGTTAATCGCGCTGATGAGCCAGGGGCATGTACTTCTCGAAGGCCCTCCGGGAACGGCAAAGACGTTCCTCGCGCAATGCTTCAGCGCAGCCTTGGGCCTGGAATTCGGACGCATCCAGTTCACGCCTGATCTCTTGCCCGGCGATATTCTGGGCTCGAACCTGTTCAACTTCCAGACCAGCGAGTTCACGCTGACACGCGGTCCGATTTTCTGTGAAATGCTGCTGGCTGACGAAATCAACCGGACCCCGCCGAAAACGCAGGCGGCTTTGCTGGAAGCAATGCAGGAGCGCCGCGTCACGCTGGATGGCGAAACACACGCGCTCGCCGACCGGTTTATGGTCGTGGCTACACAGAACCCCATCGAGAACCAAGGGGTCTATCCGCTTCCAGAGGCGCAACTGGACCGGTTTCTGTTCAAGCTACTCGTCGACTACCCCAGCGCTGAAGAGGAAATCGCGATCGTCTCGCGCTTCGGCGACAGACAGGGGCCACAACGCGCCGCCGATTTCGGTATCAAGGCAGTCACTGACGCGAGCAAACTTGCCGCAGCCAGCGCCGCGCTGAGCAACGTGACAGTCGCTGCCGAGATCACGGAATATATCGTCCGTCTGATCCGCGCGACGCGCGAAAATGCCGACCTGTCCAGCGGAGCTAGCCCGCGCGCTGCTGTTCTGCTTGCCAATGCTGCCCGTGCCCGTGCCGCTTTGGAAGGCCGCGACTATGTGATCCCTGATGACGTTAAGGCGCTGTCGGTCGCGGTTCTACGGCACCGGTTGATGCTTAGCCCTGCAGCAGAGATTGAGGGGCGCGAGATTGAAACCCTGGTCAGCGATCTGGTCGAGAATACCGAGGCTCCGCGCTGAGGGCGCCGGATCAGGGATAGCATTTGAAACTTTCCATCCTTCCAACAGCCCGCGCGGCATGGCTGACGGCTCTGGCCGCACCAGTGGCGATTGTTATCGCAACGACCGCGCCGGATGCGTGGCTGATCGTGCCTGCAGCGGCGGTGGCTTTGCTGCTGTTGGTATTGCTGGATGGAGCCGTAGCAGGGCGCCTGGTCGATTGGCGGGTCCATGCGCCAGCCGACAGCGAAGTCGGCGAACCACTCTCCATCTTCATAACAGCGGATATGGCCGGAAGAGCATCCGGATCGAAACCGGAAGCCGCACTCCAAGTCGATCCGCGGCTCTGTGATGACGGACGGGCCGAAGCCGTGCTGGATTTCGATGCCGAAACCGATAGCTGGCAGGGGGTTGCCGAATTGGTTCCATCGCGCCGCGGCACTGCGCCAATCAGCCAGATCTGGCTGCGCTGGACTGGCCCTCTGGGTCTTGGTGCGCGCCAGGTTACGCATGAGCTTAAAGAAGAAGTGCGGATTTGGCCCGACCTGTCGCCTATCCGCTCGCCCGAATTGCAGAATTATCTGCGCGACGCTCAGTTCGGCCTGATCGCGCGGCGTATTCGCGGCGAAGGCACACAGTTTGAAGCGCTCAGCGAATATGAGGCGGGCATGGATCGCCGGCGGATCGATTGGAAGGCCAGCGCGCGCCACACCAAACTTTACGCGCGCGAGAATGAGAGCGAGCGCAACAACCAGATCATCTTTGCTTTCGATTGCGGGCAGGCGATGTGCGAACCGGTCGAGGGACTGCCACGCATCGACCGCGCTGTTACAGCCGCGCTCACTGCATCCTATGTGGCGCTGAAAGGCGGTGACCGGGTGTCGCTTTTCGGATTTGCCCAGCGCCCCGAGGTGATGACACCGTTCGTCGGCGACACACGCGCATTCTACCAATTGCAGTCTGCCGCTGCAGGTCTCGATTACCATGCGGAGGAACCCAATTTTACCTTGGCGCTGGCATCGCTGACTGCGCGCTTGCAACGCCGGTCATTGATTGTTCTGTTCACTGATTTTACCGATCCGACCGGCGCGGAAATGATGATCGAGAGCGTTGGCCGTCTGGTCGAAAAACATCTGGTGTTGTTCGTAACCATCGAAGACGCCGAGCTGCAGGCACTGACACAGGCGGATCCCAACACGCTGGACGATCTGGCTGCGGCAGTGACCGCAGATACACTATCCCGCCAGCGCGCCGTCGTGCTGCAACGCCTGCGCCAGATGGGTGTCGATATTATCGAGGCACCATGGGACCAGATTGGATACCGGTTGATCGATTCCTATCTCGACATCAAACGCAGCGGAGCCATCGGATGAAAGCTCCTACGCTCAGTATGTTCACTCGCAAGGCCGAGATTGAGGCAACGCCTGATATCGAGGCAGCGGCTTTGCGATCCGATCGTTTCCGTTTGCAACGTGAAGGCGAATGGCGAAGACTGGAAGACATCCTACACCGCCTTGAAAAGGGCAAGCTGCGCAAGCTGTCGGATAAAGACGTTCTGGAACTCCCAGCACTCTACCGAATGGCAGCATCCAGCCTGGCCGTGGCGCGCGAGACATCGCTTGATTCCGCCACGCTCACTTATCTGGAATCGCTGGTGCAGCGCGCGTGGTTCCAAGTCTATGGTCCGCGTTATGGCCTTACCACATGGCTGCGCCAGTTCCTTGGCGGTAATCTCAGCCGCGCAATTCGGGAAATCTGGCTCGACATCTGCGTCGCGCTGTTCGTGATGGTGATGGGCACAATTGCCGGATGGCTACTCGTCGCACGTGACGTGGAATGGTATTATTCGCTGGTCCCGACGCAGTTCACTGACAGCCGTGTTCCCGGCGCCAGCCGCGAAGTCTTGATGGAAAGCCTGAAGGTCGAAGAAAGCGCAAGCGGCATGTCCGCTTTTGCCGCACAGCTCTTCACGAACAATGCCGGGGTATCGATCCTAGCTTTTGCATTGGGGTTTGCCTTTGGCATCCCGTCCCTGCTGCTGCTGATCTATAATATGGCGGTCCTCGGCGCAATGTTGTGGCTATTCTCCAGTCAAGATCTGACGTGGGAATTTGCAGCATGGCTCAGCGTCCATGGCACGACCGAATTGTTCGCGATTTTGCTCGCGGGCGCAGCGGGCATGCATATCGGCCGCAAAATGGCGTTCCCCGGACACAAATCGATTTTGGCGGCAGCTGCAGAAGGCGGTCGCCGCGGTGCGCAAGTGATGGTCGGCGTGGTGCTGATGCTGGTCTTCGCAGCATTGCTGGAGGCGTTCCCGCGCCAATTGGCCGGACAGGAAGCACGCGCGATCATCGGCATCTTTATGCTGCTGTTCTGGCTTGCGTATTTCTTCGTCTATGGGCGGGACAAGACGGCGGAGGATACGGCATGAGTTCGCCCTCGCTCCCCTCCCAAATCCGCGACCGACGCGCGCGCAGGCAGCGGATTATGGTGACGCCTGAGGGCGTAGCCTTGCCACTTTCCATCGGCTCACGTGGGGCACGCGCGGGCGCGCTGATCCTCGACCTGCTGATCCTGAGCATCGCCACGCTTTCACTGAGCTTGATAATATTCGGCACCGCGCTGGGCACGCGCATTGAAGAAGGACTCGCAGGGCTGCCGGGCTCGCTCGAGTTCCTGTTTGTAGTCTGGTCGCTGATGTGGTTTTTCGCGTGGAACGGCTATTTCATGTTCTTTGAAATGGGTCCCCGCGGTGCCACCCCGGGCAAACGGATTGTTGGCTTGCGAGTGGCTTCGCGCGATGGCGGGCGGCTAACACCCGAAGCGATTGTTGCGCGCAATTTGCTACGCGATGTCGAACTGTTCCTGCCCTTGGTCATGCTGTTGGTGACACCATCTGGCGATGGCGGCGCTGCGGGTTGGGCGGCGCTGCTGTGGTTTCTGGTGTTTCTGCTCTTCCCGTTCTTTAACAAAGACTCGATGCGCGCGGGCGATTTGATTGCAGGCACGTGGGTGCTCGATGCGCCTAAACAGAAACTCGCCGCGACACTATCCACCGAAGGCGCTGCGGCTGACGGATCAAGTGCCGTCACTGGCGCGGCGTACAAATTCGGTGACGATGAACTTTCGATCTATGGCGAACATGAACTGCAAACGCTGGAACGCGTGCTGCGCGATGGACGTCAAGACGCCATCGATGCGGTGGCCGAAACGATTTGCCGCAAGATTGGCTGGGAAGCGGGATCAGGCGACGAGCGCGCATTTCTGGAAGCATTCTATGCGCAGTTACGGGCCAAGCTGGAATCCGATATGCGCTTCGGCAAGCGCAAGGCGGACAAGTTTTCATGACCGGCACATTGCACATCATCGAGGATGACCTGTCGGGAGAAGCGATCAATGCGCTGCTGACCCTGCATCTTGAGGAAATGCACAAATGGTCACCGGCCTGCAAAGTTCATGCGATGCCGGTCGAGCGTCTGCGGGAAGAGGATGTGACTTTCTATGCCGCGTGGTCGGGCGGTGATCTGGCGGCCTGCGGTGCGCTCAAAGAACTTGGCGATGGGCGCGGGGAACTCAAATCGATGCGGGCCTCGCCAGCGTTTCGCGGCCAAGGTGCGGGTGAAGCAATCCTTCTTCATCTGCTCGCCGAGGCCGAGCGCAGGGGTTATCACTGGCTGGGACTGGAAACCGGACGCCCGACCGAGTTCTTCCCTGCGCAGAAACTCTATGAGAAACACGGATTTGCCGAATGCGAACCCTTTGGCAACTACGTCTCTGACGAGTTCAGCCTTTGTATGAGCCGGACGCTCTGAGGCTCATCGCTCTTTCGGGTGAATTACAGTGTCGTGATCCGCGAAGATGGCTACCTCATTGAGACCATCGCTATTGGCACGACCGCGATACATACCCTGCGTGTTGAAACTGAAGATTGACTGTCCGTGCGGTGTGACAAGGATAACACCGCCGGAACCGCCCAGCTCTTTGACTTCCTCCATGACATCATCTGCGATCTGCTGCGCTTCTTCCGACCAGGACCGCCAAATATCCGCTGTCGCCTTATTTCGAAAAGCCTCAAGAGCTTCTGGTGACATTCCGGTTGCATTCGGATTTACTGGTAACTGCACTACCAGTCCTTCAAAAAGCAAATCATGGGTCAAACGCAACCGCGTACAGATTTCCTGCGCCACACCCACGCGGATAAAGTACTCGCCAGAACCCGTTGCCGATACCGCGCAGCTGCGATTGTCGGCATAATTGCCAGCACCGATAATAGGTGAATCGCCTATCCGTCCCCACCGCTTGCCGGTCATGCCGCCGGTAGACGTGCCCGCCGCCAGATTGCCATGGGTATCGAGCACCACTGCGCCGACGGTGCCGAATTTATGATCGACATCCATCGCGCTCAATTCGCGTGTCTTCATCCGCTCCAGCGCTTTTTTTCGACGTTCGGTCGCGAACCATTCGGGGCCTGCGCGTTCCAGCCCGACATCGCCGGCAAACTCCTCGGCACCCAAACCGCTCAGAAATACATGGCGGCCATCTTTCATAACTGCATCGGCGAGCAGGATTGGATTGCGAATGGTGCGCACGCCAGTGATCGCACCTGCCTCGCGCGTCTTCCCGTCCATGATCGACGCATCCATTTCATTGGCGCCTTCCCACGTGAATACCGAGCCACGACCGGCATTGAATTTTGGATCGTCTTCCATAGGCGTAATCGCTGCCTTGACTGCGTCCACGGCAGTGCCGCCATTTTTGAGCACTTCGGCTCCGGCATCCAGCGCGTTTTGTAGTGCCGCCTTGTACTCAGCCTGCTGCTCGGGCGTCATCTTGTCGCGGTCCATAGTGCCGGCTCCGCCATGGATGGCGATCGACCATTGCGGTTCATCGTCACCATCATTGGCGGTGGCAGGAGTGGCCACGATAGCAACAAACAGGGCGAGCAAAGATGTGATAATGCGCATGGACATAAGACTAGCAGGCACATCTCATCGCGCCAGTGCAAATTTGATGCTGAGTTTTACAAGAGTGTACGCACGGGAATTTCGGTTTGCGCGACATCCATGCTATGCTGCATAGCTACATTTATAGGGGAAATTTCAATGCAATTAGGGAATTATAGGTTCGATCAGGCTCTGGCAGTCGAGATCGTCAAGGATGTGGCGATGGCCGCATTGATCCTTGTGGTCACGTGGGTGCTGGCGAAAGCGGCCAAATGGGCCTTCGCGAAGCTGGTCGACATGATCCCCCTGCTCCAGCGCGGCACATCAACGGGCGAGTCCGTCGGAATGTCGCTTGGCAAAATCGTGTCGCTGCTGGTGTGGCTGTTCGGCCTGCTCGGCGTTTTGCAGGTCTTCGAACTGGAAGGCGTAGCGGGACCGATCAATAATCTGCTCAACAACATCATGGACGTTGTGCCGAACCTGATTGGCGCTGGCATCTTGTTGTTTGTCGGCCTCATGATCGCGGGCATTATCCGCGATATAGCAGTAACCGCCATGCAGACCGTCGATCTCGACAAATGGGCCAATAGGGGCGGCGTTGATAACGTCACTGGCAACAACGCGATCAGCAAAACGATCGGCACGGTGATCTATGTCCTGATCGCCATTCCGGTAGCTATCGGCGCGCTTGGTGTGCTGAACATCGCTTCGATTTCGGGTCCGGCGACAGACATGCTGGGCATGATTTTGGGCGCTGTTCCTAACATCATCGCAGCGGGCATTCTGCTTGGCATCGGTTATCTGATCAGCAAGTTTGCGGTTGGCATCCTGACTGATCTGCTGTCGGGTCTCGGTATTGACCGTTCGGTCGATGCAATGGGTCTGCTACCATCGGGAACAACCGCATCGAACCTGATCGCGCGCATCGCACAAATCGCAATCATCCTGTTCTTTGCGATTGCCGCAACCAAACTGCTCGGCTTTCCCGAACTGACGAACATCCTCAATGAGGTCCTTCGCCAAGGCGGTGATGTGGCCTTCGGTGCAGTGGTTATCGGCCTCGGCTTCCTGATTGCCAATCTGCTGGCCAACATTGTTGGCGGTGCCAGCGAAGGGACAATGGCAAGCTCGGTCGTGCGCTATGCTACCATCGTGCTGTTCACTTTCATGGGTCTGCGTCAGATGGGTGTGGGCGAGGAAATCGTCGGCATGGCGTTCGGTGCACTTGTTATCGGCGGCGCTGTAGCAGGCGCTCTCGCCTTCGGTCTTGGTGGCCGTGACTGGGCTGCGAAGAAGCTGGAAGCGATGGATGCAACCGATGTCGGCAACCCTGTCAAGAAAGCCGCACCGCGCAAGAAAGCGGCTCCTAAGAGCGATAAACCGCTCCCACCAGGCGCATAATTAATCAGGCAAACTGAACGTAAGGAGTGGGGCGCGGAACGAGAGTTCCGCGCCCTTTCTCTTTGGTCTTCGCCGGGGGCTCGCTGGCTCTTGTCGCGCTCAGCCGTTGTCGAGGAAATCTTTCACCAATCGCACAGTGTCTTTGGATTCGCGGGTGAAAGTCAACGCCATATAGACATGCGGACCGCCCTCATATTCGTAGAGCTTCGTCGGCACGCCCGCTTCCTGAGCTTTCGCGGCGAAAGTCCGCGCATCGGGCAGGAAGACATCGTGCCGCCCTTGGAAGATTGCAATCGGCGGCAATCCCTTCAGATCGGCATAGAGCGGGCTGGCAATCGGATTATCGACCCCGCGATCCCCCGCCCACCATTCGCCGAGCACACGGATAGCCTCGATATTGAGCATAATATCCTTTTCCTGGATATCCTGTGCAGCAGGGTCCTTCATCGCCATGTCAAACCATGGGGAGAACGGGATGAGCCGCGCAGGCAGGGACTTACCCGCATCGCGCCGCTGCAAAGCGAGTGCGAGCGTCATGTTCCCGCCCGCACTGTCCCCGCATAGAGCCAACTTGTCATCGCCCCACTCGGCCGCGATTTTCTCATAGACCGCATCCGCCTGATCATTGGCGCGGTGATATGTGCTCTCGGGAATGACATCATAGAGCGGCACCGTGATGCTGGCGCCGGTGGCATAGACCATCGCCTCAACCAGCGGCCAATGCTCCTTGAATATCGGCATGAAATAGCCGCCACCATGAAAATAGATGATGTGCCATTCGCCCTTCCCCGTCTTAGGGTGGACAGTGACGACTTTCTGGCCCTCGGCTTCCCAATTCTCGACCGTAAACTTGCGGTGAAATTTATCCGGCATCGGCGCGTCTTTGGGCAGCACACGCTTGGGCACCCCCGTCCTGATCGCCTCCGCATCACCGAACCCGCTGGGCTGCTTGCTGACAATCCACTCCCCCAGCCGCATGCGCAGGCTTGGCTTGGCGAAACGTAGTTCGGCGTAAGTGTCGGACAATGCGGTTCTCCCTTTGCGGGAGATGAAGCGGGTTAGGGCGAGGGCGTCAAGTCGGTTCTATTTCGAAACCGAAGCAATCAGCCCATTATGCAGCCACCGGCCTAGCATCGCGCCCGCCTGTGCGACCGCTTCCTCCTCGCCCAGCATTTCGACTAGCGCTTCGCACATTTCGCCGTAGCTTGCGCCGCCGCGCATCATTTCTAGTGCGCGGCCTTCATGCTGTTCGACTTGCATAAAGACGGGCTTGAACCCTTCGCGCCAGACGACGCAGTGGTGCGCATGTTCCAGAGCGAAGTCGGGTGTTTCGGCGTCTTCTTCGCCCAATGCACGCCATAGCTTGCCGATGTCATGTGCGATCCGCAATTGCACCGTTCCGGGCAGAAAAGTCAGGCGCATATGGGCCCAATCCTCCTCTGCAAAGCTGGCTGCGACTTCGCCGAATTTGGCGGCGTCTATCGGTTCGGCATCGGCGGCCACAAAAGCCTGATGCATCGCCCATTCGAGCCAGCCGAGCTCAGCGACTTCGGGATTGTTGGTGAAGAGTTCGCGCAGCGTATCGGGAAAACCGTCCGCCGCATGATCGAGCGTCCAGCTTTTCGGCGGGTGGGTAATCACATGATGCGCCGCGGCTTGGCGGTAGGCATCCTCGCCCACCCACTTCGCAGTCCGCTCATAGGTGTCGCGCAGCGCATCGACCAGCCGCGCGCGATAGGCGTTGCGATAGATATCCATTCCGGCGGCATGGCGCGGCGTCCAGCCATCGGGCAGCACGCGTTCGTCATCGAGCACTTGCGCCATAAATTCCTGCTGTCTTTCAGCGAGTGTCAGGGTTTGCGAAGGCATCATTAGGCCGCCTCCAGCTCACGGCTGCGTTCGGCAATCTTGGCCGCCATATCCAGCTCGTCGAGCAATTCCGGCAGCGGCGGAATTGCGTCATCGCGCTCGATCATCGTCGCGACCGGACCAAGTTTCTCCATCGCCTTGGCATAGAGATCCCACACACCGTTACAGATAGGTTGATCATGCGTATCGATCTTGATGTCGCCATCGGTATGCCCGGCAAGATGGACTTGCCGCACGCGGTCGAGCGGCATACCGTCCAGAAACGCCTCCGCCGAAAAACCGTGATTATGCGCGCTGACATAGATGTTGTTCACATCGAGCAGCAGATAGCAGCCAGTGCGCATCGACATCGCCGCGATAAATTCCCACTCGGTCATCTCGTCTTCAGGGAATGTCATATAGCTGGATGGGTTCTCGAACAGCATCGGGCGGCCCAGCGCGGTCTGCGCATGATCGATATTGTCGCACACCAGATCGAGCGCCTCATGCGTATAGGGCAGCGGCAGCAAATCGTGGCTGTTATGCGCGCTGGTGCGAGTCCAGCACAGGTGATCGGAAACCCAAAGCGGATCGATCCGGTCAGCCAGCTGCTTCAATTTTTTGAGATAGTTACGGTCGAGGCCATCGGCAGAGCCTATCGACATCGAAACGCCGTGCATTATGACGGGCATGTTTGTGCGCACCTGTTCCAGAATGCGCAACGGGTTGCCGCCTTCAACCATATAGTTTTCGGAAATCACCTCGACGAAATCAACCGGAACATCGCCCTCAAGGAAATCCTGATAATGCGTTCGGCGCAGGCCCAAGCCGAAGCCGGAAAACGGTTCACCGGTAAGTGGGTCGGGCGTGGTCATAATGTCGTCTCGAAGTTAGAAAATAGACGACCCAACGGACCTGGGGGAGGGGGGTAGGAATCCGTTGGGCCGCCAAAGGTGATCGAGCGATTGCTCAATCACTCAGTCTATTTGACAGACTTTGATGAGGTGCTCGGGATCAACCGAGATCACCGATAGTGCCGCCAGCGCTCAGGCATTCACCAGCTTTCATCGCTTTGAAGCCGTGACCTTTACAGGCATTCTGGCCTTTACAAGCGTTCTCGGTCGTCGCGCAGTCGGCGTTACCTTTACATTCGTGCACACCGTAACAGTGGACGGTGTCGTTTGCGTTGAGCGCGCGGCCGCTGCTGCCGGCGGGTGCGTCAGCTGCGAAGGCGGCTGCTGAAGAAAGTGCGAGTGCAGCTGCGCTAGCGGCGAAAAGTGCGTTCTTGGTCATGGTGATTAATCCTCTCTCGGGTAGTCGCGGAATTAAAAAGCGTCCGCATTGGACATGAGGCAATTCGCGCCCATCCCATCAAAGGTTACAACACAAAAAACTTTTTCCGTTTGTAACCTCCTGTCTCTCTGCGCCGAACTCCCTTCCAGACCTCGCAAGCAGCGGGGCCTGACAAATAGTCCCCATAGGACGTGATGAGCATTTTAAGGAGAATAGACATGAACAAGAACTCAGTAGCCCGCATCGCAGGTATTGCATTGGCCGCAGGCGTTACTGCTGGCCTCACTATGACCCCGGCTGCTGCCCAAAGCGGTGGCAAAGAAAAATGCTACGGCGTCGCCAAGGCAGGCAAGAATGATTGCGCTGCTGGCCCCGGCACAAGCTGCTCGGGCACATCGACCCGCGACTACCAAGGCAATGCCTGGAAGCTTGTCGACAAGGGAACTTGCACCTCCATCAAAACGCCAAAAGGCAACGGCTCGCTGAAGCCGATCAAGCGCTAAGCTAAACTCGGCATTCAGCCCTGACGGCCTGCAAATAGCGGACTTCCATGCTTCCGGTACTCACCTATTCACCAAGTAGGCTGCGCACCGGAAGCACGAAACTTCACCATTTTCGCCACGTCATCACCTGAATGCCAAGCACAGCGAACGCCACAATGATCGAAAAAGGGGAGTGAGCAATGCGACGCATCACTACGATATATGACCGGGCAACCGGCTTCCTTTCAGGGCGATTTTTTGAAAGTCTTGCCTTGCTGCTCACTCGCCTTGCTCTGGCGGGCGTGTTCTGGCGGTCTTACAAGACAAAGGTCGTCGAAGGCACGTGGTTCCAGATCGGCGAGACGCAGTACTACCTGTTTGAGGAGTTCGGCCTACCACTCTCGCCAGACATAATGGTGCCGGTGACAACTTATGCCGAATTCGCCATTCCCATCCTGGTCGGTCTTGGCATCTTCACGCGCTTCTCTGCCGCAGCTTTGATGGGCATGGCACTGGTCATTCAATTGCTGGTATTCCCGACCTCTGCGCACTTCTTTGGATGGGCGATTACGATCATTGCTCTCGCGATGATCCTGATCTCTCGCGGAGCCGGGATATTTTCTTTCGATGCGCTTGTAACCAAAGTACGCAGCGCAGCGAAAGACTGAACATGACCGGTATGGGAGAGGGTCAATGATTGCAGACGAAAAGACATTGGCCCGCTTGATGGTCTCCTCCCAAAAGGGAGACCAGCAGGCCTATACCGTTCTGTTGACCGAGGTGCAGCTTTGGCTGGAACGCTATTTCCGTCGCCGCTGCCCTCCGGCCCAGCTGGATGATCTGGTCCAGGAAGTTATGATGGCCGTGCACAATAAGCGCGCAACATACGACACGGACCGGCCCTTCCTGCCATGGCTCGCGGCGATTGCGCGCTACCGGTGGGTCGACCATCTCCGGAAGGTTTACCGCAATGCTGAAGAAGGTCTGGAAGATTATGATGCGCCCGAAGACAGCGACGAAGAAGCAGTTTTGGCGCGGCTCAGTCTCGAACGGATGTTCGTCCATATCCCGGACAAACAATCCGACGTGATCGAGATGGTGAAAATAGAAGGGCTTTCCATCCGGGAAGCCGCGACACGAAGCGGGCAAACCGAGTCTGCAGTAAAAGTAAATATACATCGCGGTTTGAAGAAACTCTCCGCGCTAATCGAGAAGGCAGAATAGAGATGAATAAGTCTCCCAATCCTTTGATTGAGCAATTGGCAGCGGATCTGCAGCCGGTGCGGTCGATCAAATTCCGCGACGGGATTATTCTTGTCGCTCTGGCCGTTGTGGTCACGGTGCTGGCGGTCGAACTCATCGACGGCCTATGGCGCGGTGCTTTCGCGGGACAGGCTTCTGCCTTCTTCGTGATTGGCAATGGTTTGCTGCTGATCCTCGGCTGCGCAAGTGCCAACAGCGTGCTCAAAATGGCGGCACCGCGCGTCGGCAATTCTCATGAGGGCCCAAAATGGGCCATGGCAATGGCTGCCGTTCTGCCTTTGGCGGCCTTCATCACATTGCTGGGTCATGACCACGGCATGTCCGCGCTGGACGATCCCTATGGTCTGACCTGCTTCGGCGCAGGCCTGCTGGCATCGGTCGGCACTGCGGGCGCACTGATCTACTGGCTGCGCAAAGGCGCTCCGGTCTCGCCCAATCTTGCCGGATTGCATGTTGGTGTGGCTTCGACCGCGCTCGGTTCAGTCGCTTACGGCTTAGCCTGCCCGATCGACGGTGTTGTCCACCTCGGCCTGTGGCACGCTGCGCCGGTTGTCGTCGGTGCGGTCATCGGTCGCTATGCATTGCCACCGCTTTTGCGCTGGTAAATTAAAATATTACGAGCTTGCACTTAAGCCGGATTAACCAGATCACCACCATGTTCGCTTCACAGGCTGTTAGGAAACTACAGCTAGTGAAGCGGGATGACTCCTGACGATAATTCTGTTTCCAACGCTCTGCTACCCAACCCAAACCCCGACACCGGCCCGGATGACCGTGTAGACCGTATTCTGGATGCGGTGCGTGAGCATCTGGGTGTCGAGATCGCCTTCGTCTCGCGCTATATCGATGAGGACCGCGAGTTGATGAATGTCCGGTCCGATCTCGACCTGCCGATGGGTCCAGGATATCGGGAGCCGAAAGAGAACGGCTATTGCTGGCATGTGCTGCAGGGCAATTTGCCCGAGCTGATTCAAGATCCCGCCGATTTTCCTTTCACCGAGGAATTCGCGATTACCAAGATGCTGCCGGTCGGCTGCCACCTGAATGTGCCTCTGCGGCTTGCCGATGGCTCTGTTTACGGCAGCTTTTGCGCGCTGAGCCGCAAGCCGGACAGGTCGATGACCGAACGTGATCTTGGCGTCGTGCGGGCTTTTGCACAACTCGCGGCAGAGCAGATTGAGACAACGCTGGAAGAGGACACCAGACGGTCAACGCTGCACAAAACCATCAGCCAGCTGATTTCCGGCGACCGGCTGACGATTGTTCATCAGCCTATCCATTCGCTCGACAGCAACGAACCTGTCGGCGTCGAATGCCTTGCACGCTTCCCTGACGCGGGCAGCCGCGGACCCGACCAGTGGTTCGATGAGGCAGAAGAAGTTGGCTTGGGCACCGAGCTTGAAATGCTCGCCGTCCGTAGCGCGCTAGCAACTTTGCCCTACGTTCCGGAAGGCCATTACATGTCGGTCAATGCCTCACCAGCGACCATCATCTCGGGCGCTCTCGAACAGGCGCTGGGCGATAGCGATGGCGACCGACTGGTCATCGAAGTGACCGAGCACCAGCAGGTTGAAGATTTCCAGGCGCTGGCCGATGCACTCCGCTGGATCGGCCCAAAGGCGAAGATCGCGATCGACGACGTTGGCGCTGGCTATGCCGGATTGCGCCATATTGTCGATCTGGAGCCTGACATCCTCAAACTCGATATGAGCCTTACGCGCGACATCCACCGCAACCCGGCACGCCGCGCGCTTGCCGCCGCGATGGTCGCATTTTCAAACGAGATCGGCTGCAAACTGATCGCTGAAGGGATAGAAAACGAACAGGAGCGTAATACGCTACAAGAACTCGGCGTTACGATGGGTCAGGGTTATTTCTTCAGCAAACCACTGCCCGTGATCGCGTCCCAGCAGTGGCTGATGCAGAACCGAGGCATTATGGTGGATGAGGACACAGTATTTGCCGCAAAGCCGATAGACCCGTCGCAGGGCGAAGACATCGCAGAGCTGAGACTGCGCGCCTGACACTTTCCTAAAGCCTTGATCGTGTCAGCAATGGATACAAAAAAGGGCCGCGTCACATATTGTGTCGCGGCCCTTCTCCAGTCACTCTTGTACGGAGGAGGGAATTGTCCAAGAGCTATGTGGATCTAGAAACGGAAACCAAGTCCGGCGCTTACAACCCACGGATCAAGCTGGTGTTCGGTTTGCAGCAGGATGCCTGTGTTGTCGGTGAATGTTGCCGTTGTATCGATGAAATATTTCTTGGCATCGACGCTGAACATCAGGCCGCTATCATTCAGATCGATGTCTGCTCCGGCCTGTAATGCTACGCCGAATTCGTCCGACAGATCGGCTCCGGTAATGCCCAGACCAGCGGCACCTGCTCCAACGTCTTCACTGAAAATGAAGAAGTAAGCCGGACCAGCACCGATATACGGTTTGATACCGCCAAGATCGAAATGGTACTTCGCTGTCACAGTGGCAGGCAAGACGATTGCATCATCGATGATATCGGCACCAGCCAAAGCGCCCGCGCCGTTAACATCATGCGGCGTGATGCAGCAAATTGTCTCGATCGAGAAATTGTCGGCGACAAAATACTCTGCGGCGATTGTCGGGACTACGCTGTCCGACACCGTTGTCTGCGATCCGGCAGGGACGCCGATATTGTCGACCCGGACGTCAGTGATCTCTCCATCGCTGGGCAATACGCCGGTCACGAAGGCCCGGATCTGGATGTCGCCAGCTTCTTGAGCGGAGGCGGCTGCTGGAACCATTGCGACAGCACCGAGCGCAAGGGCGGTCGAGAGGGCAGTAATACGCGTTTTCATTATTCTTCCATCCTGGTTATTTGCCAAAGAGGCGTTGATGAAGAAACCAGCAGGAGACGCTGCGGTTTCATTGGAAGTTCAGCCAATTCTCAATCGATAAAACCTATGGGTTTTGTTTCGTTACAAGTTCCACACTATGGTATGGGCTCTCAATACGGTGCCTGCGGTTTGAACCTGGCCTTTCCTACTGGCCATAAGCCGATTACATCCCTTCCCATCTTTGCTGTCGCAAAATTGCAGAAATGCAGCCATATAGGTGGAACTGGGACCTCGCATGGCGCGGCATGAATTAATGGCATAGAACCCTGTTCCATGTGTTCCATCGTTTAGGATTTGATTGGTGAGTATGAACGCAATCCGCCCTTGGCGCACAATCGAGCGCCGCAAATGCCGCCAGATCATGGTGGGTGATGTGCCGGTCGGCGGTGATGCGCCGATCACGGTGCAGACGATGACCAATACGCCGACCGAAGATGCTGTGGCCACGCTAGACCAGATCCGGCGCTGCGAAGATGCCGGTGCCGATATTATCCGCGTCTCCTGCCCGACCAAAGAAGCTACTGCCGCGTTCGGCAAGATCACTAAAGCATCGCGCATTCCCATCGTTGCCGATATTCACTTCCACTATAAACGCGCGCTTGAAGCCGCCGATGCAGGCGCGGCGTGTTTGCGGATCAACCCGGGTAATATCGGATCAAGCGAGCGGGTGGCCGAAGTCGTCCGCGCGGCGAAGGCCAACGGCTGCTCGATCCGCATCGGCGTGAATGCGGGTAGCCTCGAGAAAGATCTGCTCGAGAAATACGGCGAGCCCTGCCCCGAGGCACTGGTAGAAAGCGCGCTCGATCATATCAAGCTGCTGCAGGATCACGACTTCCACGAATTCAAAGTCGCGGTGAAAGCCAGCGACGTATTCCTAGCCGTAGCGGCCTATCACGCGCTGGCCGAAACGGTCGATTGCCCGCTGCATCTTGGCATTACCGAGGCTGGCGGCCTTATAGGCGGAACGGTCAAGAGCTCGATCGGGATGGGCAGCCTGCTATGGGCCGGGATCGGCGACACGATCCGCGTGTCGCTCTCGGCAGAACCCGAGCAGGAAGTCAAAGTCGGCTTCGAAATGCTCAAAGCGCTCGGCCTGCGCACGCGCGGTGTACGCGTTGTGTCTTGCCCAAGTTGCTCGCGCCAGGGCTTCGATGTGATCCGCACAGTCGAGGCGCTCGAAGCGCGGCTCGAACATATCAAAACGCCGCTCTCGCTCTCGGTGCTGGGCTGCGTGGTGAATGGCCCTGGCGAAGCGCGTGAAACCGATATCGGTCTGACCGGTGGAGGAAACGGCAAGCATATGGTGTATCTGTCGGGCGTGACCGACCACACCGTACAATCGGACGATATGCTTGATCACATAGTCGAACTGGTCGAAAAGAAAGCAGCACAAATCGAAGCCGGTGAAGCCACGGCCTTTGATCCGCATGCAGAAGACGCCGTACCCGCCGAATAACTTGCTCCACGTCGTCCATCACGTCGATTACATGGCCCCGCCGCCCGCGCGGGGCACATTCAAATTCGACAAATACCAGCTGGTCATGACGGCGCTGCGCGATAGCGGCGCAGCGATAACAGAACATGCACCCGATCCGTGCCCGCGCGAATGGCTGGAGGCGGTGCATGACCCGTCCTATGTGGAGGAAGTGTTCAGCCAGACTGTGCCGCGCGAGAAAGAACGGCGGATCGGATTTCCAGTCACGCAGCATATTGCGTCTCGGGTTCGCCACACCAATGGCGGGACATGGCTGGCCGCGCAGCTTGCCATGGAGCACGGCTATGCGGCCAATAGCGCAGCCGGCAGCCACCACGCCCTGCACGATACCGGGGCGGGATATTGTGTGTTCAATGATCTGGCTGTCGCGGCAAACCGCTTGATTTCAGAGGGTCACGCAGAGCGAGTGCTCATCGTCGATCTTGATGTCCACCAAGGCGATGGTACGGCGAGCCTGACCGCAGGCCGACAAGACATTTTCACTCTTTCACTCCATGCGGAAAAGAATTTCCCTGTCAGAAAAGCGCGGTCATCGCTGGACATCGCGCTGGCCGATGGCACCGATGATGATGGCTATATGGCCGAGTTGGCGCGGCATCTGCCTGATGTGATTTCACACTTTGGGCCCGATATTATGCTCTACCAAGCCGGCGTTGATCCGCATGTGGACGACAAGCTCGGCAGGTTAAACTTGAGCGATGGCGGGCTCACTGCAAGGGATCGCTTTGTAGTGCAGCAAGCGAGGCAACGCGGGATTCCCATCGCCAGCGCATTGGGCGGCGGATATGGCGATGATCAACGGATCGTTGCGGACCGTCATGCCCGCTCGATGCTCGCTATGGCCGACGAGAATTCCCGCTGGACCGATCCCGACAATAACGCCCTGCCCAAAGCTGCTACCCGGTGATACAGCGGGCGCAACACATTCAGATTGGACACCCCATTCATGGCTGACTTTGAAACCGATTATCTCGTCATTGGCGCGGGCGCTGTTGGCCTCGCCTTTGTCGATACGATGCTCGATGAAGATCCCGATTGCCACATCACTATCGTCGATATGCATGACAAGCCCGGCGGGCATTGGAACGATGCCTATTCGTTCGTTGCGCTACACCAGCCAAGCGCTTTTTACGGCGTCAATTCAATGGGCTTCGGCGATGATGTGGTCGACGGTTACGGACCGAACAAAGGCTTGTTCCCGCTGGCCAACGGTGCGGAAATTTCGGCCTATTTTTCGCATCTGGTAAACCGCCGGTTCCTCCCCAGCGGACGGGTTAGCTATCACCCGCTGTCCGAATATCTCGGCAAGGGGAAGTTCAAATCGATCCTTTCCGGTCAAGAAACGACTGTCAAAATCCGGCGCAAGACCGTCGATGCGACATTCTACAAGACCTCCGTTCCGGCCACGCATAAGCGCCAATATGGAGTGGCCGAGGGCACACCGATTGCGATCCCCGGCGAGCTTCCCGATCTGTGGATGCGCGGTGATGATCTGCCTGGCCACTATGTCATTGTCGGCGCGGGTAAAACTGCAATGGATACAGGCGTCTGGTTGCTGGAAGCTGGGGTCGATCCCGATGCAATCACATGGATTTGCCCGCGCGATTCATGGCTGATCAATCGCCGATACACACAGCCCGGCCCCGACTTTTTCGAAGATGTAATCGCTAACCAGATTGCGCAGCTCAAGGCGGCTGGGGCGTCCGCGACTGGCGATGAAATGTTCGAGAAGCTGGGACAAGACGGCTATATGCTCCGTATCGATGAGAGCGTGAAACCGGAAATGTTCCATTACGCGACGATTTCCGAAGGCGAGGTCGAGCTGCTCCGCAAAATCAAGAACGTGGTTCGCCATGGCCGCGTAACCTCGCTCGAACCCGGCAAAATGGTCTTCCAGAACGACACGGAAGAAGCTGTCGCTAAGGACGCGCTGTTTATCGATTGCACCGCCACGGCTGTCCCCTTCACAGAACAACGCGTGCACGGTCCGCAGTTCCGGGGCGATACGATTGTGCTGCAGCCACTGCACGTGCCGCTGGTCACTTTCAGCTCCGCCCTGACCGCCTTTCTCGAAGCCAATTTCGAGGATGACGAGACCAAAAATAAACTCGGCATTCCGGCACCGCTGACCGACACGCCCAACACCTATCCGCTGGGAATGCTCACCAATTTCATGAACCGCGGGGCTTGGTCGCAAAATCCGAAGATTTCGGCATGGCTCTCCAAAGCGAGGCTTGATCCGACCGGCACTACTGTCGCCAAAATGATGGCTGAAGGCGACACGCGGCTTGCGGCCATGGGCGGTTTTCAAGAGGCAATTGCTGTCGGTATTCCCGGTTTGCAACGCTTGGCCGTCGCCGCGCGTGAGGAGCATGAAGACCGATGAAAGCTGCCTTGCTAGTGTGGATATCAGGCGTTTTAGCTTTGTCCGCCTGCTCTCATGTCGGACAGGCACCGGAGGTCACAGCTGCCACTGAAGCAGGCAAAGCAGACCACCCCGAAGCCCGGCTATACGATGCGTCGATCAATACCAAAGTCGCGGTAGATGCCGCTCTGCTCAAAGCCGAGGCCGAGGATCGCCTGGTCATGATCGTAATGGGAGCCAACTGGTGCCACGATAGCCGCGCTTTTGCCGGATGGATGGAAACACCCCGTTTTCAGAAATTGATCGCCGACCATTATGAGCTGGTCTATGTGAATATCGGAATGCCGCAGACAGGCGACGGTCATAATCTGGAGGTCGGTGAACGCTTCGGCGTGACCGATATAGAGGGCACACCCAGCGTGTTGATTATCTCACCACTGGGCCAGTTGCTCAACGCCGACACTGCGAAGGCATGGCGCAACGCTGCAAGCCGCAGTGAAGACGCAATTTATGAAGAGCTAAACGGCTTTACCGCCGCTTAAGCACCTGCCCCTATATTTCCGCCAATGTATCGGACTTTGTTCTTCAGCGGCGGTTTAGTAATCGCGGTCGCGACCATGTTTCCCAAGGGAGACGAAGACGCGGCTGGGCAGATAAAAAACGGTGAAATTCGCGGCGTCGACACTTCGGATTGGGCGGATAGCGGCAACCGGATCGCGCGTAATACGCAGTCGCAGGCCCGCAATACCTCCGGTGGCAGCTCCGAATGGTATAGCAGCGGGCATTCGCTTAAGCGCCAATCCGATGGTCATTTCTATGCCAATGGCACCGTTCAGGGAGCCTCGACGGAATTCCTGGTCGATACCGGTGCCAGCGTCATCGCACTGACCGGCAATGACGCGCGCGCAGCCGGACTGACCTGGAACGATGCCGATATCCGGCCAATCGGCACCGGAGCCAGCGGCGCAGTCTATGGTGTTGCAACGATAATCGACCAAGTTGAGGTGGGCGGCCTAGCCCAGCGCAATGTGCGCGCGGTGATTATCCCCGAAGGCCTGGAAATCTCGCTACTTGGCCAATCCTTCTTGGCGCAGATCGACTCGGTCGAAATCGTGAAAGACAAAATGGTCTGGAAAGGCAGTTAGACGATTAAACGCGGAAGCGGTTGCGTAGGCCTAGGCCCAGCAGAAACAAGAGCACAATAGAAAGCAGGCTTTGACCTGTCGCAATAGCTATCGCCCATTCGGGTATACCACCCGTGCCGAACAAATTTTCGGCCACTTCTTTTCTTGCTGTGACATTGATCGGAACAAAGCTGAACGTTTGACTAGATGAGAAAGCCAAGGCGGTTGGCAATTTCTCCCACCAAGCCAAAACAGAAGACGTCGCCCAAGCTGCGAAGCTCATCGCCATACTGACCGTCAGCAGGCCAAGCCAAATCAAAGGCCAAGCCACAGAGCGGCCATAGTCTCCAAAGAGCATATAAAAATACTCAAGCGTAGCGTTACTCCAATTCGCTGCCTTGCCTTTATAGTACCAGCGGCGCGCCTGCATCTCGCCCACGTGAAACTCGACCGCTTGGGCATAGTTTTTGTTCTGCAACGCGATCTCCTTAAGGCGGCGGAAGCGTTGAGCATCTTTTCTGTCAGCTGCTTTTCGTTCGAAGAAATGTGCGCCCTCGCGCGAGAGCGAGCATTCAACGTTCTCCAACGTAACTTGATTTGATAGCTTGGTCTGGGTCAGATCAAGCACGCATCCAAACGCTTCCTCTGCGGAAATGTGCAGCGACTTCTCAAAAATGGCACCTTGTAGAGACAAGCGTTCAATATTGCCGACGTGCTCAAGGTCAGGAAACTCCACCCGCCCTTTGAAATGTGTGTTGTCGAGCCGGAGCGTCGTGCGCTTGGTGAATTGGGCGCTCCCAAAGGAGACATTGCCGGGTTCGAATTCGGCATGCATGAAACCGATAGTGCCTTCGTTAAACTCGGTCACGTCGAAGCTGACATCACCTTGGCCGAATTTCACATGATCGAAGGATACGTCACCTCTGCCAAACCGTGCGTAATCAAAGCTTACATCGCCCTCCTCGAAAACGCATTCAAAGAAGTTTACATCGCCAATGCCAAATTTCGCATAGTCAAAATAGCGATGCCCTAGTCCGAAATATGCGTTGTGAAATGTAATGTCGCCTTTGTTGAACTTGGCCTCGATGAAACGCACTTCACCTTTAAAGCGAGCGCCATCGAAACTCACATCGCCTCGTCCAAAATGGGCTTTGTCGAAATTCACGCCTCGGTCACCAAAACGAGTATCTGAAAAGCTCACTGGACCATTTCCGAAGCGGGCATTCTCAAAAGACGGTCTTGCGCTACGGTTGTTGTCGAAATTGCATCCGGAGAAACTTACACCTCCGTTCGGGAACTGCACATCGGAAAAATCGACAATGCCTTGGTCTTGGCTTTGAAAGTGATGATCGCTGAAATCGACACTGGCATTGGGGTGGTCAGCGACCCATTCATTCCATGCCTCTTTCCCGTGCCGCCAAAGCGTAATGGCATCTTCACCCGCAAGGACCGTCTTTGCACTCATTCGGCTCAATCCTACTCACAAATAGATGTCGATGTAGTCTGTCAGACCATCACACCATTCAAATTCGCGCAGGCGGTAATATTTCCGGTTCTGCGTGATCGCGAAGCGCCAGCGTTTGGTATCTTGGCAAATCCGCCCATCGTCAGGCGTGTTGGCGATGCGGATCAGCCCTTCGAAAATGAAATGCTCATCGCCAGAGGAAACCACTTCTCCATCCAGCCACAGTGTACCGCCGCCACTCTGGTCGATCTGGCCACCCGAAAGATGGACGGTGTCGCCTTGCTCGCGCAGCATCATTTGCCCGCGGTAATCCCAACCGATCCATTGGAGCGTGATGCCAGAGTTGGCCCGCAAACGCTGCAATGTCCTTTCGGATTGCCCGGTAGCAGAGCCGTCTTCCGAGGCGATAGGTTCATCGGCAATGGCATGCGGCGCGCTGGCGATACCCAAAACCGCAGCGACCAATGCTAATTTTAAGTCAATCCCTGTGTGCATATCCATTATCCCTCCGTGCTTGGAATGGCCAGACTTTCGTGGCATTCAGCAAGCATCCAACAATGCTATGATATCGAAGTCCAAATGAACAGACGTGACCTCCTTCGCAGCTCGATCGCCACCGGAGCGGCTTTGGCCATACCGGCACGCCTTGCTGCGCAACCACGCGCGGGCTTGCCGCGCGATGCCAAGCTGGCTGAGATTGCCAAGATGGCGCAGGCGAAAGCGCGGGCGCGTGAGATGCTCTGGCATGACGACTTTGTCGGAATCGCAGATTACGGTTTGCGTTCATCGGAACCGCGCTTTCACTTCGTAAATCTGCGTGCCGGGACCGTACAATCCTACCTAGTCAGCCACGGCGACGGCTCCGATCCGGATCATGACGGGTGGCTCAATCACTATTCCAATGTCGAAGGGTCGCATTGCAGTAGCAAAGGCACTTATGCGACATTCGGCTGGTATACCGGCCGTTTTGGCACATCGATCAGGCTGGAAGGGCTAGACCCAACCAACGATAATGCGTTGGACCGGGCCATTGTGATGCACCGCGCCAAATATGCAGAGCCCGAATTTCTCAAGAAATGGGGCGTGCTAGGCAGGTCGAACGGGTGCTTTGCGATGAGTGATGCAGACTTCAAGCTGGCACTTTTGCAACTAGGCGGCGGGCGTGTGTTGCACGCCGACAGCTTCGGATGGGCTGAAGATGGGTCGATTGTAACGCCGCCGCAGCCTGAGGTGAAAATGCCGAAGAATGTTGAAGTGCTTCAGCCCGAGAATCCCACCGGAGCAGAGCAGCTCAATCCCGGCGTTTTCTAAGCTTAACCGGACCGAACTCAAACAATATCGCGTGGATCGTTCTCGATGGGAATAACCTGCTCACCGGTAACGCGGCTGCGGTTCGGGACGCGTGGTTGCTCGAAGCTGTCGAGCACCGCTTTGTCGCGGCCGTAGATGTCCTGAAACGTCCGCAGCTCGCCGTTGATATCCTGCGCCATGGTGAAATAGGTAATGTAGGCTGGCATCGTCTTTCCGAAGGGGATTTTGGTATATTTACCGGTCTTCAACACCGCCGCCGCTTCATCACCGGTCAGTCCGCCTTGCAGGATAGCCAATGTAATTGCGAGCTCAGTCGCGCGTTCTGTGCGGATACATCCGTGGCTTAGCGCGCGACGCGCATTTTTGAACAGGTGGCGCGACGGTGTGTCATGGAAGAAAATCGCGTGGCGATTGGGCATATCGAGCTTCATCAGGCCAAGTGAGTTCGTAGGCCCCGGCTGCTGAACAACATTGACCCAGCCATTGGCATGTTTCGTTGCCTTATAACCTTTGGCCCGCGCCCATGCCGGATTGCCGAGCACGCGCGCGCCGAGGCCCTCGCCTTTCACAATCGATTGCGGCACAGTCCAGGTCGGGTTGAAAATTACACCCTCAACGCTTTCGGCAATCTGCGGCGTGGCAGTCCGGCCGGGCTTTCCGACCACTGTGCGGTAGGTCCGGATAATCTTGTCGTTGACCGTGAGGCGCAGTTGGTACTCCGGCACATTGGTCATCAAATATTGGCTGCCCAGATCACGCGCCAGCCAGCGCCAGCGATCCATATTGGCAATGATCAGCTTACGCCGCTTGGCGTCAGTTTCCGGCGTATTGGCCAGCTCGTCCTTCAAGCGAAAATAGTCGGGATGCTCGGGCATGATACGTGCTAGAACGCCCGCGATATCGCCGGTTGCGACGGCATCAGCCATCAACTTGTCAGTCGGATAGCGATCAACATCGGGATCAAGCACAAACCACTGCTTGCGGCCCTGCATCGGTGTGCGCCCGTCGCGCAGATCTTCAACCAGGAACTGGAAGCTCTTGCGCGCAACATCGTTCAGCGCGCCATCGGGTCCAATCGCAATCGCTTGGCGCAGGCCGGAAAGATTGTAATCTTCCGGATAGAGGCCTTCTTCACCGATACCTTCGATAATCGCGGCGAGAGCGCGGGCGTTTTCGATGCTCCAGACCTGCACTTCTGGAAGATCGGGCTCGGCCATTGCATCAATGGCCTGCTCGACGGGAGTTGCGGCAACTGCATCAGTTCCAACTTCAACCGGCTGGCCGACGATTTCTGTCGGCTCCGGAATCAGGTTTTCGGGACCGGCGGACTGTGCCGAAAGGCCTGCAGGCACCAAATATGCACCAGCACCCAAGGCACTCAACAAGGAAATCCGGATAGTCTTCTGTGTCGTCACGTCGCGTCCCATCATTGTCGACTGTGCATACAGTCATAATTCTATCCAGGGGCGATTGTTCCGAATTTCGGACCGGATCGCACCCTTCGCGCGATTCGATTTTGCCCCACTATCGACGCTTCATCAACCATGGTGGCTTACTGGATGCTGAATCGCAGCAAAGTGGTGACGCCGCGCCACACAGCGCCTATGCGCGGCATCATGCCCAAGCAGCACGCGATCCTGCCCTTCATTGCAGCCTTATTGGGTGTCGGGTTTTTGTCGCTGATGGATGCGTTCATGAAAAGCGCCGCATTGGCAGCCGGTGCTTACAGCGCTGCACTGCTGCGCTCGACCATAGCGGCTGGATTGATCGCGCCGGTGTGGCTGGGCACGCGCCCCACTTGGCCAGAGAGGCATGTGCTCAAATTGCACGTCCTGCGCGGGACTGTGTCAGGCTTCATGGCGCTGAGCTTTTTCTATGCAATCACCAAGCTGCCCATTGCAGAAGCTATCGCGATATCTTTCATAGCGCCGCTGATTGCGTTGTACCTGGCCGCAATCCTGCTGGGAGAGAGCATCCAGCGAAAAGCTATCATCGCATCTTTTCTGGGCCTGATCGGAACTATGATCATCATCAGCGGAAGGCTGGGTGCCGCCGATTACGACACAGAAACGCTGAAAGGCCTGGCAGCGATCCTGTTTTCAGCGCTGCTTTACGCTTACAATTTCATCGTAATCCGCCGACAAGCGCAGGTCTCGACTCCGTTGGAAGCCACAACCTTCCATAGCGGTGTCGCTGGGCTGGTCCTTGCAGTGTTTGCGCCATGGTTCTTTGCGACGCCTGAACTCCATGTGATGGGTGATCTTGCGGCAGCTGCAATCCTGACTCTGCTCGGTTCGTTCGCGATAACATGGGCTTATGCCCGTGCAGAAACGCAGGCATTGGTCCCGATGGAATATTCCGGCTTCCTGTGGGCCGCACTCTTCGGCTGGCTGTTCTTCAAAGAGACCATCACCATCACGGCGATTGCAGGGACGATCCTGATCGTCATCGGCTGCTGGATAGCGGCAAAGCAACGCCCCAAACTACCACAAACGGAACAAAGCGCGCTCTAGCGGCTTGATTGAGTAAGGAATTCAGCCTTTCCGGCGCGATTTGGCCGATTTTGCAAGTGCGAAGTCTTGACCAAAGCGGCCTGAAAGAGCAGGTGCCGCGACAGATATTCGTTCGCCGCCACCCACGTTCACCGCGGGGTTGCTGAGCGAACCTCACACTCGAAAGGAAACACCCGGATGACGCAGGTCGGTAAGGACACACTCGGCACACGCAGCACTCTCACTGTAGGCGGCAAGGAATACGCCTATTACTCTCTCGCCAAAGCGGCGGAGAAAATCGGTGATGTCAGCAAGCTGCCGTTCTCGATGAAAGTCCTGCTGGAGAACCTGCTGCGTTTCGAAGATGGCGGGTTCACCGTTTCGACCGACGATATTCAGGGTCTCGCCGACTGGCAAAAAGACCCCAAGACTGGAAGCGAGATCCAGTACCGCCCCGCGCGCGTGCTGCTGCAAGACTTCACCGGCGTTCCTTGCGTGGTTGACCTTGCCGCGATGCGCGATGCGATCGGCAAGCTGGGCGGTGATACGCAGAAGATTAACCCGCAGGTCCCTGTGCACCTGGTGATTGACCACTCGGTAATGGTCGATGAATTCGGCCATCCCAAAGCGTTCGAGCACAATGTGGAAATGGAATATCAGCGCAATGCAGAGCGCTACGACTTCCTGAAATGGGGCGCGAAAAGCCTCGACAATTTCAAAGCTGTTCCTCCGGGCACGGGCATTTGCCATCAGGTGAACCTTGAACATATCGGCCAAGGCGTGTGGTCCTCCGCTGGTCCAGACGGCATGATGGTTGCGTATCCAGACACTTGCGTCGGCACAGACAGCCACACCACCATGATCAACGGCCTAGGCGTACTTGGCTGGGGCGTTGGCGGGATTGAAGCCGAAGCAGCGATGCTTGGCCAGCCCGTTTCGATGCTGGTCCCGCAAGTCTGCGGCTTCAAGCTCGAGGGCGCACTGGCCGAAGGCGTTACCGCGACTGACCTCGTGCTGACCTGCGTGCAAATGCTGCGCGAAGTTGGCGTTGTCGGCAGTTTCGTAGAGTTTTACGGCCCCGGCGTTGCTAATTTGAGCCTCGCCGACCGTGCGACCATCGCCAATATGGCACCCGAATACGGCGCGACATGCGGGTTCTTCGGCATCGATGACAAAACCATCGAATATATGCGCCTAACAGGCCGCGATGAAGAGCAAATTGCGCTGATCGAAGCCTATGCCAAAGAGCAAGGCATGTGGTTCGATCCGGCGAATGAGCCTGTCTTCACCAAAACGCTCAGCCTCGATATGGCAGGCGTTGTCCCATCGCTCGCAGGCCCCAAGCGTCCACAAGACAAGGTCACGTTGCCCAATGTCGACGAGCTGTTCAATGGCGACCTCAAGAAGATCTTCAAGAAAGACGCTGCAGAACGCGTTGACGTTGACGGCAAAGACCACGACATCGGCGATGGCGACGTTGTTATCGCTGCGATTACCAGCTGCACCAACACATCGAATCCCGATGTTCTGATCGCTGCCGGTCTGGTTGCGCGTAAGGCGCGCGCAAAAGGCCTCGCGCCAAAGCCATGGGTCAAGACCAGCCTCGCACCGGGATCACAGGTGGTCACCGACTATCTCGAGAAAGCCGGTCTGCAGGATGATCTTGATGCGCTGGGTTTTGATCTGGTCGGCTATGGTTGCACAACCTGCATCGGAAACTCCGGCCCGCTGGCACCTCCGATCAGCAAGGCCATCAATGGCAACAACATTGTTGCGGCTTCGGTGCTGTCGGGCAACCGCAACTTCGAAGGCCGCGTCTCGCCGGACGTTCAAGCAAACTTCCTCGCTTCGCCGCCGCTGGTTGTTGCCTATGCTTTGCGCGGCACTGTCACCACCGATATGGTCGATACCCCGCTAGGTCAGGATCAGGACGGCAACGACGTATTCTTGAAAGATATTTGGCCCAGCAATCTCGAAATCGCTGAACTGCGTGCAAGTTCGATCGACCGCGAAATGTTCGAAACCCGCTATGCCGACGTGTATAAGGGTGACGAGCATTGGCAGGCGATCAATGTCGATGGTTCGGACACCTATCAATGGCGTCCAGGCAGCACGTATGTTGCCAACCCGCCCTATTTCGAAGGCATGGATATGACTCCTGCCCCGATCACCGATATCAATGGCGCCAAGCCGCTGGCTGTTCTGGGCGACTCGGTCACCACCGACCACATCTCACCTGCCGGTGCGATCAAGGAAGACAGCCCTGCTGGCGAATATTTGATGAGCAATCAGGTCGCCAAGGCAGACTTCAATTCCTACGGATCGCGCCGCGGTAACCACGAAGTTATGATGCGCGGCACGTTCGCCAATATCCGCATCAAGAACGAAATGGTCCCCGGCGTCGAGGGTGGCTACACCACGTATAATGGCGAGCAGATGGCGATTTACGATGCCGCGATGAAGCACAAGGCAGACGGCACACCGCTGATCGTTGTCGGCGGTAAGGAATATGGTACCGGATCAAGCCGCGACTGGGCTGCGAAAGGTACCATTCTTCTTGGCGTTCGCGCCGTGATCGTTGAGAGCTTCGAGCGTATTCACCGCTCGAACCTGGTCGGCATGGGCGTGCTGCCGCTGCAATTCAAAGACGGCGATACGCGCGAGACTTTGGGTTTGACTGGCGATGACAGCTTCAGCATCCTCGGCCTTGCGGATCTGACTCCTGGTCAGGATGTCGAAGTCGCTGTGACTCGCGCCGATGGCAGCGAGTTCACTTTTACCGCACAATGCCGGATCGATACTGCGAACGAGATGGAATATTACCGCAATGGCGGCATTCTCCATTACGTGCTCCGCAAACTGGCTGCTTAGCATGCAAATACGGGCATCGATCATCGCTGCTACGCTTGTTCTGTCGGGTTGCGGCTACGCCAGTGATGCGCTGGTGCCGAAAACCGTTGCAGGCGAGGTGGGCGAGGCCGAGGTCGCTTTCATCAGCCCGGCAGAGCTCGCTAATTTGATTGAGCAGAACAAGGTTGTGCTTATCGATGTTCGCACGCCCGCCGAGTTCGGTGAGGCCAGATTGCACGGCGCGCTCAACGCGCCGCTGCAAACCTTTGACCCGGCGACGATCCCGATGGAGGCTGAACGCGAGACGATCTTATATTGCCGTTCAAGTGGCAGATCTGGTCGTGCTGCGACAATTCTCGCCGACCACCACCAAGTTAAGATCCGCCACTTGGAAGGTGGTATCCTTGCTTGGCAGGAAGCTGGATTGCTGACGATACCTGAACCGGCTGAAGCCGAATAATTGACGTTCAGTGCGGATACAGTGAGGCCGGAGCAGCTTCTCCTTTTGATGGGAGAACACGATGCGCACTCTAACTTTGGCAATTGTTGCAACCATTATCTCCGCAACACCGGTGGTCGCGCAACTGGCTGACCCGCAAATCGATTATAATGCGTTCGTCAAACTGACGATCGAGCTGGCCGAGGTGCGTGAGGCACACAGGCTACCGCTCAAAGAGTTTACCGAACGATCGCAGGCCGAACGAGCTATCTTGCTTGACACACGATCCGCTGCAGCTTTCGCTGAAGGTCACATCGCAGGCGCCATCAACCTGCCATTCTCCGACTTCACGGATGAGAAGCTGGCCAACGTTCTGGGCGCAGATCAAACCCGCCCAATTTTCATTTATTGCAACAACAACTTCAGCGACAACATCCGACCAATCGTCAGCAAGCGCGCACCGCTGGCACTAAACATCCCGACATTCATCAATCTGCACGGATATGGCTACACCAATGTGTGGGAGCTGGCCGATGTGATCCCAACATCAGAACTCGATTGGGTCAGTGCCGAAAAACCAGAACAAACATCCGGTACATAGAAAAAGGGCAGCTCCGTCGCTCTTTCAAGCTGGGAGCCGCCCCTTAGTCTGGAGTTCCGAAGCGGCGGTTAGGCCGCTTTCGTGAGTTTGAACTTCTTGCGTCCGAGGACTGCTGCAGTAGCCAACCCGAATAGGATCATCATCGGAGGTGCTGGAACCGGAGTTCCGCCCGTAGTCGAAGAGCTGGACGAAGACGAACTGCTTGACGACGATGAGCTAGAGCTGCTGCTTGATGACGAGCTACCCGAAGAGCTGCTGGTCGAGCTGGTCATGTTGCCCGAGCTGGTTGCACCGCCCGAAGAGGAAGAGCTGGAGCTCGACGACGAGGAAGAACTGCTCGACGAAGAACCGCTCGATGTTGCGCCGCCGGTGGTTCCGCCCGAGCTTGAGGAGCTGGAACTGCTTGACGATGAAGAGCTGCTAGAGCTCGAACCGGTTGATCCGCCATTGGTGCCGCCGGTAGTGGTCCCGGGATGGCCGCCCGAAGTGTTGCCCCCGTTGGTGCCGCCGTTGCTACCGCCCGACGAAGACGAGCTAGAGCTAGAGGACGACGAGGAACTGGAGCTGGACGAACTGCTGCTCGACGATGAGGCGTTGTTGCCGCTTGAGCTGGAAACGTTGCCTGAAGAACTCGACACGTTACCGCTAGAACTCGACACATTACCCGACGAACTGGAGACGTTACCCGAAGAGCTGGAGACGTTACCCGAGGAGCTGGATACACCGCCAGTCGATGAGGACACATTGCCCGAAGAGCTGGATACACCGCCGGTCGAGGACGAGACATTGCCGGAGGAGCTAGTGCTGCTGATTCCGCCGGTTGATGTCGAAACGCCGCCAGTCGAGGTGCTGACACCGCCAGTGGTCGTGCTGCTGCCGCCCGAGCTTGATGTCGAAGAGACATTGCCCGAAGTGCTGCTGATGCCGCCAGTCGTACTGCCGCCCGTGGTGCTGGTGACACCGCCGGTCGAGGTCGAGGTGCCGCCGCTAGTGTTGTCGATATCGATATCGATCACGATACCGCTGGAGCTGCCCGATGTGCCATTACCGCCCGAAGTCGATGTCGAGCCACCCGAAGTAGAGGTCGATGTGCCGCCGCTACCACCGCTGCTGATACCGCCCGATGTGGTTGTGGTCGAGCTGACGACAACGCTGCCGCCCGAGCTACCGCCGCCACCGAAGAAGCCGCCAAAGAAGCCGCCGCCGAAGCCGCCGCCAAAACCGCCGCTTCCGCCGATTACGGTTACGCCGCCGCTGCTACCGCCTTGGAAAGGAGGCTGCGGCGGGGGTGCATAAGGAGCCGGAATTGCTGCCAGAGCCATTTGATAGGCAGGCGCACAGCCGTCGACTTGTCCGTCTACGTAGGCAGTGCCGCCCGCATAGGCACCTCCTGTATAGGCACCGTCGACGATGCCGCCATGAGCAATGCCGCCAACCGGCTGGCACTCGACTTCGCGGCGCACGATCCGGCGCTTGCGAGGTTCGGTGCGCACGATGCGCTTGCGCGTTGTCGGACGCTCTTTAATATAGCGTACGGGCTTCGCTTTGACCGAGCGCGGCTGCGACTTAACCGATTTGTAAGTCGGGTTATCCGTAACCGGGGTTTCGGCGACGTGCACCGCACCACCTGCTAACAGCGCGCCGCCTGCTGCTGTCGCAGACAATTTCGCTAGGGCCATTTTTACCGACATGGGCAAACTCTCTTGTTACTCTCGGGATGTTTGGAGAGCAGCGGGTCTGCCTCCATTCAATTCCCTCGCACAACAACAAGCGCCTGGACCCCTTAACCGGCAATCAAATTAACCATGAAAAACCGCCGATTCGGAAAATTTCCGAGCGATGAACGGCGCGATTCCGCGACTTGTCCCACAATGGAACCGAAATCGTGCCAAACCCTACCGCACTGTTAACTTTCTCCATCGAACAAGCCCGTTTGCGACGTCTCCGGCCCCGAATCACTTTTGCCGTGATTCGCAGGGTTACCGGAGTTGGGGGGCGCCTCCATATCGAGATGCTTCCAGGCCAAATCATTGAGGCAGCGGCCGCGTGCCGTACGTGCAACCAAACCTAGCTGAATGAGGAAAGGCTCGACCACTTCCTCTATCGTATCGCGCGGTTCGGCGAGGCCGGCAGCAAGCGTTTCAACGCCGACCGGACCGCCTTTGTAGATGTCTGCAATCATCATTAGATAGCGCCGATCCATCGCATCCAGACCCAACCGATCGACTTCCAAACGGGTGAGCGCTTCATCGGCAATCTTCGCCGAAACCACACCATCACCAGCGACATGCGCAAAGTCGCGGACTCTACGCATCAGACGCCCGGCAACGCGCGGAGTGCCCCTCGCGCGGCGCGCAATCTCGCGCGCGCCCGCAGGCTCAATGGCCATGTCGAGCAGCTTGGCGCCGCGTTTGACGACGCGCTCAAGCTCCTCCTCGGTATAGAAATTGAGCCGCACCGGAATACCGAACCGGTCGCGCAGTGGCGTGGTTAGTAAGCCCTGCCGCGTGGTCGCACCAACCAGCGTAAACGGCGGCAAATCAATCCGCACGCTGCGCGCAGACGGGCCTTCGCCGATAATCAGATCGAGCGCGCGGTCCTCCATCGCCGGATAGAGCACTTCCTCGACCACCGGATTAAGCCGGTGAATCTCGTCGATAAACAGGACATCGCCTTCTTCGAGATTGGTCAGCAGCGCCGCCAGATCACCCGCTTTGCCAATGACCGGGCCCGATGTGGCGCGAAAGCCGACGCCCAATTCCTTGGCCACGATCTGCGCCAGCGTGGTTTTGCCGAGGCCAGGAGGGCCAAAAAACAGCACATGATCCATCGCCTCACCGCGCGATTTCGCGGCCTCGACGAACACCCGCAAATTATCCCGCGCCGCCTCCTGCCCGATAAATTCGGTCAGCGATTTTGGACGCAGGGCTGCGTCTTGATCCTCGGGCTGGCGCTCAGGGGAGAGGTCGGAATTATCGGTCACAAGCGCCCTATACTGTCATGCTGAACTTGTTTCAGCACCCATTTTTCGCCAATCTCCGCTGTATGCAATTTGACAAACAGCCCTGCGTCTACATTCTGGCGAGCCAGCCGCACGGCACCCTCTATATTGGGGTCACTTCCGATCTGATTACCCGCCTTGGCCAGCATCGAGACGGGGCAGCATCCGGCTTCGTCAGTCGCTACGGAGTGAAGCAACTTATGAGGTTTGAAATGTTTGATGACATGCAAATGGCTATCTCTCGCGAAAAGCAGTTGAAGCGTTGGCATCGGCAATGGAAGATCAATTTGATTCAAAGCGAAAACCCCGATTGGCACGATCTGGGACCGGGGTTAGGCTTTGAACCGATTACCCCGCGCGACCCGCCAAATGGGTCCTGAAACGAGTTCAGGATGACGATTTGCAAAGATCGTGCACGGTTATTCAAAACGGGTTCACCGTATAGCCGCGCTGTTGCAGCAGCGCATGCGCGGTCATAGCTGATAGCGCGGTTTCCACGCCGGGGATCAGATCAGCTTGCTCGATCCCGTAAGCCGCGCCGCTCTGGCCGCAGAGGATAAAGCGCACACCGTGATCGAGCATTGCGCGGATCATGGACGAGGACGGGTTAGTATCCCCCTTGCCCTTTTCTGCCCATGCTGCATCGCTCAGCAAGTCCATCGACGCCTTGCCATGGACCACCACCGCAATGCGGATATTGTCCGGATCGACGCCCGCGGCGACATGCATATTGATGAACCGCGCCGCGCTTTCAAACCCGCGATTGCGGCCTTTAGTTTGGGCGCCTTCTTCCGCCGGGTTCGCCACATCGAATGCGACCGAAAATTCGGTATCGGCAGGGACATTCTCAATCCCCTCAATCGGCGCATGCGGCCCGAAATCTTCAAACACCGGGCCGGTCTTGAAATTGCTCAAATCCTGCGCCGCAGCCGGAACCGCAACCAGCATTGCCAAGACCAATATAACGTATCGCATTACGCGCGCCTCCTTCACGAACTCTTTTTTATCAAATGAGCAAGCAGGACAACACCTGCGGCAGCAACGCACTGATAAATGGGCAAGATCACATAGGCTAAGCCTGACAACGCATCGACGTCTGGTCCATAGAACGCGCGCCAATACATATAAAAGCCAACTGCTCCCAACAATACTGCGCCAATCGCCGTTAGTGCGCCACCCTCTCGCTTCAAAGCGAGCATGGCAATCGGAGCAATCATCCAAACACAAACCACGAGACCGAAGAACACGCCGAAAACCTCGTCGATACTACCCGTAGCGATGAGGAGAAGAGCACAGCCTAGCGAATAAACCGTGATAATTGACCAGCGCAATGGACCGAGCGCTGCCATCATCCCGCCGCCTTTTTCAGCGCCACCCGGATCAGATCGCTTTCGCTTGCGCCGTCGCCCAATTCGTCTTGTGCAGCGGCCACGGCGCGCGACGCAACCAGAGGTTTGAAGCCGAGATTCTCCAGCGCGCTCAGCGCATCGGCACTTGCTTTACTCACCCGGGTGTTGACACTTGTGACACTGTCTCCGCTCATTTCGACAGGAAGCGCACCGGCCTTGTCTTTCAGCTCGTTGACGATCCGCCCGGCCAGCTTCGGCCCCACGCCATTGGCGCGCGCGACCATGGCAGCGTCGCCATTGGCGCAGGCGGTTTGGACCTCTGCGGTCGAAAGCGCCGACAGGATCGCCAGCGCAACTTTGCTGCCCACGCCCTGCACCTGTGTCAGCAAGCGGAACCAGTCCCGCTCCGATGCCTCGGCAAAGCCAAGCAAGCGCATATCGTTCTCGCTGACTTGCAGATCGGTGTAGATCGTACGCGCCTCGCCCACTTCGCCCATGGCAGCCAGCGTCTTGGCCGAGCAGTGGACCAGATAGCCGACGCCGTGAACGTCGAGCACTGCCCAGTCGGTGCCGGTTTCGTCGAGCAGGCCTTTTAGCTTAGCAATCATACGTTACTTTCTGCGCTACCGTTTCGCTATTTGAGCGCGTTCTGTTCCTGCCCTGCCGCGAATCATTTGGCCAGCGGTAACCGCATCGTTCAGCCTTCCATCCCCAAGCCTGAATGCTTGGAACATGTGGAACAGGGTCTGGATTGGAAATATTCGTCACAGCGTGTGGGCTAGTGCTGGTTGTTGAAGTGCTTGATCTGCCGCAAAAAGTCATGCGGTGCTTTTCGCAATTTTGGTGGGTGTAGGAAAGTGCCGGGCGGTTACGGTTCGCGCAAAGGCGCTAAGGCGCGAGGAGATCGCGAACGCGGCGTAGCCGCACACAAGACGCAAACTGACCCGCCACTCTCAAGGTTGGAAATGGGAAACGGCTTGGCCGCGGGGAAATCAATCTTCGCGCCTTGGCGCCTTTGCGCGAACCAATAATTCCTACACTCTCAACGATTGGACATGCCCGCAAAGATTCGCCAAAGCTTCAGCATGAGCTGGAACACTTTTGGACGCGTTTTGCGCTTCACGACTTGGGGCGAAAGCCACGGACCCGCGCTGGGCGCGGTGCTCGACGGTTGCCCGCCGGGATTGGCGCTGAGCGAAAGCGATATCCAGCCATTTATGGATGCGCGCAAACCCGGCCAGTCGAAATTTACCACGCAGCGCAAAGAGCCTGACCAGGTCAAAATCCTTTCGGGCGTGTTCGAGGGACAGACCACCGGCACCCCGATCAGCCTGATGATCGAGAATGTCGATCAGCGCAGCAAAGACTATTCCGAAGTCGCGAAAGCCTATCGCCCGGGCCATGCAGACTACGCCTATGATGCGAAATACGGTTTCCGCGATTATCGCGGCGGCGGGCGTAGCTCGGCCCGCGAAACGGCGGCGCGCGTTGCAGCGGGTGCGGTGGCGCGACTGATCCTGCCCGACGTGAAAATCACCGCCTATGTCAGCCAGATCGGCGACGATGAAATCGACCGCTCGGCGATGGATTTTGCCGAGATTGGCAACAATCCGTTCTTTTGTCCCGATGCCGCGGCGGCGAAGCGCTGGGAAAAACTCGTCGACGATGCGCGCAAGGCCGGATCATCGCTCGGCGCGGTGGTCGAATGCGTGGCTGAGAGTGTCCCCGCGGGCTGGGGCGCACCCGTCTATGCCAAGCTGGATGCGGACCTCGCAGGCGGGATGATGAGTATCAATGCAGTCAAAGGCGTGGAAATTGGTGACGGTTTCGGCGTGGCCAAACTATCGGGCGAGCAAAACGCCGATCCCATGCGCGCCGGCGACAATGGTCCCGAATTCGAAGCCAATCATGCGGGCGGTATCTCGGGCGGCATCTCGACCGGGCAACCCGTTGTGTGCCGCGTCGCCTTCAAGCCGACCAGTTCAATCCTGACTCCCGTCGACACAATCGACCGCGATGGCAATAACACCGAAATCCGCACAAAGGGCCGCCACGACCCTTGCGTCGGCATTCGCGGAACGCCGGTGGTCGAAGCGATGATGGCACTGGTGCTGGCCGATCACAAAATGCTCCACCGCGCGCAATGCGGTTGACCGCCCGCTAGCTACCGGTTCCGCCGCAGCACAATATAGAGCGCGCCCTCTCCGCCGTGTTTGCGGTGGGCTTTGCGGACAGCAGCGATGGAATCTGCGTGATCCCCTGCCGCGAGCCAATCGAGGATTTTGGCGCGGATCACACCGCGTTTGTTGGCCCGGTCTGCGGCCTCGACCGGACGCGGCCTGCCAGTGATGACGAGCACCAGCCTTGCCTCCATCGCTCTCGCCTGCCGCATCCCGCGATCAAGCCGCTCATAGGCGGCGTCGACGAAGTGATCGTGCAGATCGAGCGTGTAGTCCGGGGCGATACTGCCCGCTTTCAGCTTCTTGTCCCAATGGGAGTCTAGGCTGCGATGCGCGAAACTCCGCTTTCCTCCCGCTCGAGGGGGAGGGGGACCAGCCGCAGGCTGGTGGAGGGGCTGGTGGAGAGGCACCCGCCGACTTTGAGACTCTGACGGATTCGATTCATGCCGCGGGGAAACGTGCGGAGTTTCGTTGGCTTTTCTCGGGAGGCCTGACCTTGCCCCTCCACCATGCTTCGCATGGTCCCCCTCCCCGAAACGGGGAGGATTAAGCGGGGTAACCGAGGATGCCAGATGCGCCCAAGCCGCTTCTTCCTCGGCAGTCAGGCCGCGCGGCAATCTCACTTGCTATTGAGACGTTTGACGGTGCCTTTGGGCAGCAGAATATAGGCTGTTCCGCGCCCGCTCATCCCGCCGGCAATAATGCGCGCATCTTCGCCAGCCCCCCAGAAGGTATCGAAACGGTTCGCCCCTTTGATTGCACCGCCGGTATCCTGCGCAATCCACAATCCGTCAGCAACATCGCGGTCCAGATCCAGCCATACGGGCGCTCCGTAAGGTACGAAGCGCGGATCGACCGCGACCGAACTCTCGCGCCGCACAGGCACGCCGATCGAGCCGAGCGGACCATCCCCGGTCAGCTCGCGGAAGAAAATCCAACTCTTGTTGAGCCGCATCAGTTCTTTGCCGTCTTCAGGATTCTCGCGGATATATTGCATAATGCCCTGCATTGAACCGGCATATTGCCCCGGCCCCTCGCCGAGCAGGCCTCGCTCGCGCATTACGCCTCCGATACCGGTATAACCGCGCCCGTTCTGACCGGCATAGCCTATCCGCATGACAGACCCATCGTCCAGTTGTAGCCGCCCGGAGCCCTGTATCTGCAAGAAGAACATTTCCACCGGATCAGCAGCATAGGCAATCTCCAACCCGCGCCCTTCCAGTGCGCCTTCTTCAATTGCGGTGCGGTCGTAATATTGGACAAAGTCACCATTATCATCGATCCGGCCGAGTGGTGGACGTCCGGTGCGGTCGGCCTCTGGCGTGCTGTCCGGCCATTTGCGGATCAGATCGTCGGGCAACGCATAAACTGGCACCTCACAGCCCGGCTTGCGCGTACGGCACCCGCGGATTTCGGGCTCGAAATAGCCCGTTGCGAAAGCCTCGCCCGAACCAATCCGCGCTGTTTCGAAATAGGTCTGGAAGAAATTCGTCGCACTGCCAGTCGCGGCCGGCGCAGCATCACATGCCGGCTGCCAATCGCTCGGCCGGGTCAATCCAGTCCTGTCCTCGCGCCGAAGCAAAGCCGGGCAAGATTCTATGAAAGACCGTAGGCCAGCCTCGGCATCGTTCATGCCCAAACCAAAGCTACTCACTGCCGGACCAGACTTTACACCAGCGAGCCGTGCGCTGGTAATATCAATCGGATCCGGCGTACTTTCCGGAACAAGTCTTCCGCATGCTGCCAGTAGAGCCAAAGAGCCGAACGCTATAATGGCCCGTGGCAGTGACTGCATGGCGTGATCAGCCTTCGTCGGTTTCGTCGAGCAGCCAGTTCGGATCGGAGGAATTCACATCGCGCATGAAGGTCCAGATGTCGCGGCTTTCAACCGCATCATCGAGCGAACCGGCGATCATAGTGCCATCTTTGTCATACGTGACCGCTGCGATATCGGCAACAAAACGCACAGCGACGCGGGCCATTGTTCCGTCGAGCGAAGCGCGGTCGATTACCGCTTCCTCGATCCGGATCAAACGGTTGTCGAGCCGTTCACCAGCTTCTTCGCGCGCAGTGATCGCACTGTCGAAACTTTCATAGACATCATCGTCGCACAGCTCTTTCAGAGTCTCACGGTCGCCTTTCCAGAACGCTTCAAGAACCATTCCGTAAGCGCCCTTTGCGCCTTCAAGAAAGCCGGTGATGTCGAACCGGCTATCCGCCGCCGCAATATCGCGAACGCCGCGCTCTACCGCGGGGATCACATCGGGCATACCGTCAAACTGCGATTCTGCATTGGGTGCAGAATTGCGCTGCGGCACCGCTGCTGGCGGCGGTGGCTGCGCCGGATCGAAGCGGTTGGGAATTGATTCCTCTTCATGCTCGGCACGGCGGCCCAGCACAGAATAAAGACGCAGACCCAAGAAGGCTGCGATCATAGCGAGGATAATGATTTCAAAAATCACGATAAATACCTGTTTTGCGACATTCGGGGCGGAGCCTAAGCGCTCTTATCCCTAATCTATTACCATTCCTGCCTTAAATAGGGACTGAATACAAATGAACAACGCCAATTTGCGGTTTTTACGGGCTGTTTGCGAGGGCATAGCCTGACCAGGTGCGTGACACGTTGCGGGGGCAGCGCTTGAATGCTAGGCGCGCGGCCAAGCTCGCAACATGCGAGCAGCAACCTAACCAGAATGAAAGACTAAACGATATGGCCGACGAAGGCGACGTACTAACCGACCTGAATATGGACCCTGCACCCAATGGCGAAGATACCAGCCCGGTTGCCGGGATTATCTCGCAATATGTGAAGGATCTTTCGGTTGAAAATCCACACGCACCGGAAAGTTTCCAGTGGACAGACCAGCCGCATATCGATCTCCAATTCAACATCGGCGCAAAGCCGATCAATGAAGAAATCCACGAGATCGAACTGAAAGTGAATGTCACTGCCAAATGCGAAAAAGGCAGCGCTTATCTGATCGAGCTGTCCTATTGCGGCCTCGCCGGAATGCGCAATCTACCGGACGAGCAAATGCATGCGTTCATGTATGCCGAAGCTCCGCGCCTGATGTTCCCGTTTGCACGCCGCGTTATTGCCGATGCATCGCGTGATGCCGGTTTCCCGCCGCTGACGCTCGATCCGATCGACTTTAACGGCCTGTATGTGCAGCAATTGCAGCAGAAGGCCCAGCAAGACGCCGAAGCTGGCGGCGCGCCAGCAGGCAACGCGTAAGCGACTGGATGGTAGCGGGCGCTAGACGATGAGCCTGCTCAAAAACGTCGGAACTATCGGCGGTCTGACTGCGGTCAGCCGCCTGTTCGGCTTCGTGCGTGACATTCTTGTTGCGCGCGTGCTGGGTGCGACTGCCATGGGCGATGCGTGGCAGCTCGCCTTCATGCTGCCCAATATCTTCCGGCGTTTATTTGCCGAAGGCGCCTTTGCCAGCGCTTTTGTTCCGCTGTTCAACCGGCGGATGAAAGAAGACGGCGATGTCAGCGAGGCACGCGCTTTTGCCGAAAACGTGCTGGCGGTATTGTTACCAATCCTGATTGTCTTCGGCGCAATTGCGCTGATGGTGATGCCATGGGTGGTCGAATATTTCGCCCCTGACGGCTTGGCTGAAGACGGCGATAGCCTGGCTATCGCAACAATGATGGCGCGGATCACTTTCCCCTATCTGCTGTTTATGAGCCTCGCGACCGTGTTCGCCGCTGTGCTCAACAGCTTGTCGCGCTTTGCGGCCGCCGCCGCTGCGCCGATCCTGCTCAATATCTGCCTGATTGCGGCGCTATCATATGGAGCAACGCTCGACGGCAGTATTGCCGCGCGCCGCGAAACCGCGACATTCATGGCCTATGCGCTGTCGCTATCGGGCTTTCTGCAATTGGTGTGGCTCATTCTATGGATGCGCAAAGCGGGCTTCCGGATCGGTCTGGTCGCGCCCAAGGTAACCAGCGGTGTGAAGGAATTGGGCATTCTGGTGGTCCCGGCAATCTTCGGCGCGGGCGTTTACCAGATCAGCCGCTTTATCGACCTGTTCTTCCTCTCAACTTTGCCCGTGGGAAGCTACACCTATCTCGCCATGGCGGACCGTTGGAACCAGTTACCGCTCGGCATTATCGGAATTGCCCTCGGCACAGCAATCTTGCCCGCTCTGTCGCGCTATTTGTCGCGCGAGGAAAGTGAAGAGGCACAGCGCCTGCAATCCAACGCGGTCGAATTGGCGATGCTGTTGACTGTGCCTGCCGCAGTGGCGTTGTTCATAACGGGGAGCGCGTTTACCCGCGTATTTTTCGGTGGCGGCGCCTTCACCAATGAGGATGCACTCATCACCGGCACGGTAGTTTCGGGGCTGGTCATTGGTTTGCCCGCCTATGTCTTAATCAAAGTGCTCACCCCGAATTTCTTCGCTCGGAAAGATACGCGCACGCCGGTTTACACCGCAGCGGCGTCGCTCGTGGTGACAGTCGGGCTGAATATCGTACTGGTTCCAACTTACGGCGTTCTCGCATTGGCAATTGCTGGAGCAGTCGGCGCATGGTGCAATGTGACGTTGCTCTACATCATTCTGGTCAAACGAGACTACTTCCATCTGACTGGGCGAATTGTCGGAAGGCTCGCCCGGATCGCGGCGGCGGCGGCAATCATGGGCGCGGCATTATGGTTCACTATGCCAGTGCTCGATCCCTACTTCTCGGGCAGCTCTGTCGAGAAAGCCGGTAGCATCGCAGCGGTGGTGCTGACCGGCATCGTCTCCTTTGGAATTGCCGCGATTGCATTGGGAGTGCTTGACCGCGCGACGATTGCTCGGCTTATGCGGCGCCAGGGCTGAGCACACCGCTTCGCCCACCAACATTTAGGACAGATAATGCGAGTCGTTTCTGGCATCCAACCCACAGGCAACCTCCATCTCGGCAATTACCTCGGTGCGATTCGCAATTGGGTGAAAATGCAGGATGATATTGCTGCCAGCGGAGAAGAGGGCAGCGAATGCCTGTTCTTCCTCGCAGATCTCCACGCGATCTCGATGCCGCATGATCCGGCCGAGCTGAAAGCTGGTACTTTGGAAATGGTCGCGGCGTTGGTTGCGTGCGGGATCGATCCGGACAAATCGGTCTTGTTCAATCAGGCGCAGGTTCCGGCCCACGCCGAATTGCAATGGCTGCTGACGGGTACCGCACGGATGGGCTGGCTCAACCGGATGACGCAGTTCAAGGACAAGTCCGGCAAGAACCGCGAAGGTGCGAGCCTTGCTCTGTTCAGCTATCCCGTGCTGCAAGCTGCCGATGTCCTGCTCTATCAAGCGACACATGTGCCTGTGGGCGACGATCAGAAACAGCATCTCGAGCTGGCCCGCGACATTGCACAGAAATTCAACAATGATTTCTGTGAAGATGACGCGCCAGTCTTCACTCTACCCGAGCCCTATATCCCGCCGCAGGCTGCGCGGATCATGAGCCTGCGCGATGGCAGCGCGAAAATGAGCAAATCGGATCCGTCGGAAATGAGCCGGATCAATCTGTCCGACGATGCCGACACGATCATGAAGAAGGTCAAAAAGGCCAAATCCGATGCAGATGCGTTGCCATCTGAAGCGGGCGGGCTGGAAGGCCGTCCCGAAGCGCTCAATCTGGTCACTATCTATGCCGCGATCACCGGCAAAAGCGTAGAGGCGGTACTCGGTCAGTTCGGAGGCGAAGGCTTTGGAAAGTTCAAGCCCGCGCTCGGTGAAGTGCTGGTGGAAACGCTCAGCCCCATCTCCGCCCGCTTCCGCGAGCTCAAGGAAGACCGCGAATCGCTCGACGCGATTCTCGCCCGCGGTGCAGCCAAAGCACGCGAGCGCGGCGCCAGGACGCTCGACAATACATACAAGGCATTGGGGCTTGTTCGCGGCTGACTGCACTGAAAAGTAAACGTTTTTTGGCCCAAACTGTTCAAAGTCAGTTCAGACGCAGCCTTTACAATATGGGCGGTAAGTGACAGCCATAGTGTGTCTGGGGACGCCGCGCTGGCACTCAGAATTCGAAAGGGCGCATCACATGTCGAATAAGACACCAACGAAGAAACGCTTCGCAAAAATGGCCATGGTACCATTGCTGTTGGTCAGCCTTGGCGCATGTGCGACAAGTGGCTTCAACGCCGATGTATCGCGTTTCCAGAGCCAACTCCCGGCACCGCAAGGCCAGACCTTTGCCGTTGTCGCCGATGATCCGGCGCTCGCTGGCGGGCTCGAGTTTTCGCTCTACGCCGATCTGGTTGAAGCACAGATGGCACGGCTTGGTTATGTGCAAGGCACGCCCGAGACCGCCAATCTGCTGGTTCGTTTCGATTACGGGGTCGATAACGGCCGCGAGCGGGTTCGCTCGACCGGGTTCGCAGATCCGTTCTATAGCGCGTGGGGGCCATACCGGCCGTTCTACCGGTCGCGTCTCGGTTACCACAACCGCTTCTATCGCCGCAGCCGCCTCGGTTTTGGAGGCGCATGGGGCTACGGCTTCTATGATCCCTGGTTCGGCGGGCCGGAAGTACGTAGCTACACGGTGTACACCAGCGGCGTGGATATGAAGATCGACAACGCAGCAGACGGCACCCGCCTGTTTGAAGGTAAGGCCGAAGCGGTCTCGACCTCCAACCGCCTGCAGTACCTGGTCCCCAATCTGGTCGAGGCGATGTTCACCGACTTCCCAGGAAATTCGGGCGAGACACTGCGTATCTCGATCAAACCGGAAGAAACCAAAGTTCGCCGCGTGAATTGAGACGGCGCCTTTAGATTAAGATTTGGAAGGCGGGCTGGAGACGGCCCGCCTTTTCTTTTGTTTGCGCCGGTGGCAAACGCTCCATAATCATGTCCTCGAGAAATTGGCACACTCTAGTACTATATGCGGCTCTTTTTGCTGTCGCAGCCTTCGCGCTTAACTGGTTCGAATACGGCCATCTCACCGGCAAGTTCGGGACAGACGCTTATATCGCGTTTCTTGCGCTCGCGTTCATATCGCTCGGCGTATGGGTGGGCAATCGGCTGACACGAAAAGCCGCTCCACAAGGTTTCGAGCGCAATCACGCTGCACTCCGCTCGCTTAAAATTTCCGACCGAGAGCTGGAAGTGTTGGAAGCAATTGCGAGCGGAAAAACCAATAAAGAGATAGCGCGCGCACTCGATATCTCGCCCAATACCATCAAAACTCACGTTGCCAGCCTGTTCTCTAAACTGGAAGTCGACCGGCGTATGCGAGCAATCGAAAAAGCCAAATCGTTGCAGCTAATCGCCTGAATTCGCCGATTTCGAGGCAAATCACCCATGAGGGTGATTGTTGATCTGTCACGGCTCATCCATCGGTAGAGACGACGAATCGAGGAAAGCCTGATGTTGAGAGCAATGGTAATTTACGGCGTCATGTCTGGCGTGTTGGTCATATTGGCGATGCTGGCTGGCATCACCACAGGCGGTAATGCCAGCTTTTTCGCCAGCGAATATTTTGGCTATTTGATAATGATTGTCGGCATGTCGATGATCTTTGTCGGTATTAAACGCCATCGCGATTTAGAGTTCGGAGGAGTGATCAGCTTCCTCCCAGCTTTCGGAATGGGTTTGGGCATCTCTGCCATAGCAGCGGTGATGTATGTCGCGGTTTGGGAAGCCTATCTCGCAAGCACCGATTTCAGATTCATACATGATTACACTGCAGGATTGATCGAAGCGAAACAGGCAAACGGCGCTGACGCGCGAACCATGGCCTCATTCATCGCAGAAATGGAGGAGCTGAAAACCTCGTACGCAAAGCCGCACCACCGCTTGCCGATGACATTCATGGAAATCTTCCCGGTCGGTTTCATAATTTCATTGATCTCAGCCGCCCTTCTTCAAAATCCAAAGATTCTGCCCGCACGCTAAAACCAGGAGTACGTTATGAAACTAGGTGCCTTTTCTATCAGCTTAGCCGTCAAGGATATCGCCGCTTCCAAAGCGTTTTACGAGCAGCTCGGCTTCGAGAAATTTCACGGCGACGAGAGTCAAAATTGGGTCATGCTGAGAAACGGGGAGACGGTGATTGGCCTTTTCCAAGACATGTTTCCGTCCAACGTCCTAACCTTCAACCCCGGTTGGGATCAAAAGGCCGAAATTCTCGATTCATTCGATGACATTCGCGTCATTCAGGCGTCGCTCAAGGAAGCGGGCGTCAATCTCGACAGGGAAGCCGATCCTTGCGAAACCGGTCCGGCGCATATCGCTTTGACTGATCCCGATGGAAATTCGATCCTGATCGATCAGCACGTCTAACCGTGATGGTGCCAACCTGCTATTTCTTCTGCCGCTGCCAATGGCGCACGGCAGCAATGCCTACACCGATCGCGACCGAACCGATCAAGAAGGCGCTCGGGAATGTGAGAGAGGCCGTATTCGCGCCGTCGCTCATGCTCTGCTCGATGAGATCCAGACCATAATTTCCCAGATGAATAGCCCCGGTCAACAGCAGGAACGCGCCGATCATATTGCGCGGATCGAGCGGTCCCCACGCTGTCCGCAGGCCGATAAAGCGCAAGATACGTTCAGACAGCCATACAAGCAGAACAATCCAGATGAGTAAGCCCAGCAGAAGCAAAAGCAAGCCGCCCGCGCTCATCGCTCCAAGATCGAACATTAGCGCCCCGTCGACCCGAAGCCGCCAGCGCCGCGTTCGGTGTCATCCAGTTCGGCGACCTCATGCCACTGCGCCTGCGTCACCGGTGCCAGCACCAATTGCGCCACGCGATCGCCGCGTTTGATCGGGAATGCGTCCGTGCCGTGATTGATCATCAGCACTTTGAGCTCACCGCGATAATCGGAATCGATTGTGCCGGGCGTGTTGGGTACCGTGACGCCAAATTTGAACGCGAGGCCGGAGCGAGGACGGACCTGGATCTCGTACCCATCGGGGATCGCCACTGACAGGCCCGTCGCAACAGCATGCCGCATACCCGGTTCAAGCGTCACGTCCTCGGCAGACAGAACATCCATTCCCGCTGCGCCCGAGGTCGCATAGGCGGGCAGTTCGAGTCCCTCGCCATGCGGGAGCCGTTTTACCTGTACCCCAACCGGATTAGTCATCGTCATCCTCTTTTTCCAAAGCCTCGGCCACGCGCTCTATCAGCGCGCGCGCCACATCGGCTTTTGGCATTTCTTCGAGGCTTTCGACACGGTTAGCGGTGACGATATGCACACGATTATCCGCGCCGCCCATCACACTCTTGCCATCACTCCACGAAACATCATTGGCGACAATCCAGTCTACGCCCTTGCGTTTGCGCTTGGCTTTGGCGTTCTCGATAACGTCCTCGGTTTCGGCTGCAAAACCGATCAGTAGCCCGGGGCGCTTTCCGCCTGCCGCGGTGTTCGCGAGAATGTCAGGGTTCTCGGTCAACATCAGTGCCGGCGGCGCAGAGCCTCGCTTCTTGATCTTTTCTTCGGACGTATCCTTGCTGCGCCAATCGGACACAGCCGCCACCATAATCGCTGCATCAGCGGGCAGAGCTTTCTTCACCGCATCGGCCATATCGCGCGCAGATTCGACATCGATGCGGTCAACCCCGGGCGGTGTATCGAGCCACACGGGCCCAGCCACCAAAGTGACCCGCGCCCCTGCCGCAGCAGCAGCCCCGGCGATCGCAAAGCCCTGTTTGCCTGAAGAGCGATTGGCAATGTAGCGGACGGGATCAATCGGCTCGCGCGTTGGCCCAGCGGTGATCAACACATGCTTGCCGTACAGCGGACGGTGCTCGGGATTTTCATCGAAATCGGGCTGCCCTGCAAGTGGATCATCGCCCACAGCAACCGGCTGCTCGTCCCCTTCGAGTGGCTCAGGCGCAGCCTCGCCCGCTCCGGTCTTCACCGTATGATTGGTCGCTTCCGGATCGGTTGGCGGAGCAGATGATGCGCGGCCCTTCGTTGCAAGAACCGGTCCAGCGCTGTCATCGACTTCGCCCGGTTCTTCCTGAATCTGCTCTTCGGACCATTGCGCTTCAATTTCATCTTCAGTCCGCTTCGGCGTACTGCGCGGGATCAGCGACGATAGCAGGCCGCCCAAACCGCCTCTCGGCTCTGGCTCTGGCTCTGGTTCCGCTTGTTCGACAAATTTGCCGATTTCCTGTGCCCCGACATCGCCTGGATCAACACCGAGCAAATCCGCGATTTCAAGCCAGATCATCTCCGGATCAGGCAAACGGCCCGGGCCAAACTCGCCGCACGCCATCGCGCCGACATCGGGATCGACCACGTGGACACCGGCCTGCTTCAGCCACGCAACATTGCGCTGGGTAGCATCATGCTCCCACATCCGCACATTCATAGCGGGGACCGCCATGACGGGCTTATCGGTTGCAAGGATCAATGTCGTAGCGAGATCATCGGCAATGCCCGTTGCCATCTTAGCCATGAGATCCGCGGTGGCGGGGCAGACGACAACCAGATCGGCCTCGCGGCTCAACTGGATATGGCCCATCTCGGCTTCGTTCTTGAGGTCCCACAACGTCGTATAGACCGGGTTTTCGCTCAGCGCCGCGAGCGACATCGGCGTTACAAATTGCTGGCCGCCTTTAGTGATAACGCAGGTTACTTCCACGCCGCCCTTGCGGATCAGGCGTACCAGCTCGCAGCTCTTATAGGCCGCGATCCCCCCACCCACGACGAGCAGTACCTTGCGGACAGTCCCCGCGCTCATTGCAAAACCCTCATTATCATTAACGCCAGACTAGCGGCGGACGCGCGAAGCCGCCAGCCCTGCCGTTCGGTGGTTAAGTTTTCAGTGGCTGAATATCCTTATCCGCCTATAAACCATGGCCACAAGGGGGACTTCATCATGCGATTATTTCTGACGGCGATCATCTTTTTGGGCGGACTGCTTTTCTGCTTTATCGGCTTGGGATTCCTGATCTCACCCGAATCGCAGGGTGCAGATTTTGGCATCAGCGCGACCAGCAACACCGGGATTGGTGCCATACGCGGCGACATGACTGCATTTTTCATGATTTCCGGTCTGTCGATGCTTTACGGCGCGTGGAAGCGCAATGGCGACATCTTGCTGATCCCGGCATTTATGATGGGATGCGCACTGCTTGGGCGGCTCATAACGATGTTCACCCACGGGACTGATGATCAATTTTTTCAGCCGATGATGGTGGAAGCCGTGATTGTAGTTGTTACACTATTGGGCAGCAGAATCCTCCCGCATTCCGTTGCCGATGGCATCGCCGATGGTGACTAACCGATCCACCCTGCCGACATAGCGCCAAAAATCGTCCCAGCTCCTGCGAGCGCTGCAAGTCCGTACCCAAGCCAGCTGCGCCCTTCGCTGCGGCGTTTTTCCCACATCAGCGGGACATCGGGCAAAGGCGCTTGTTCCGGCGCGCCGCCTTTCGGCGGGAATTGATCCTCGATCCGGCGGATCAGTGCGGGAATGCGCATCAGCGTATCGGTATCTTCCTTGATCCGGTCGGCAATCGCGGCCTCCGGTCCAAGCTCGTCGCGGATCCATGACCGGACATAGGGCGCAGAGGTATCCCACATATTGATCTCGGGATTAAGCTGCGTCGCGATCCCTTCAACCATCACCATGGTCTTTTGCAGCAGCAGCAAATGCGGCTGCGTCTGCATGTCGAAATCACGGGTGATCGCGAACAGACCGTCGAGCATCTGCCCGACGCTGAGCTCACTCACCGGTTTGCCGCGCATCGGTTCGCCAACCGCACGCAGCGCCGTCGCAAATTCGCCTACATCGTGATAGCTCGGCACATATTGCGCCTCGAAGTGGATCTCGGCGACGCGCTGATAATTGCCGGTGGTTAGTCCGTAGAGAATCTCCGCAAGCCAGGCCCGTGCCTGCCGGTTGATCCGACCCATAATCCCGAAATCAATCGCGACAATCGTACCGTCCGCTTTCACGAACAGATTGCCCTGGTGCATATCCGCATGGAAGAAACCGCCGCTGATGGCTTGTGTCAGGAAGGCCAAAACCAGCCGGTTGGCCAGCTCGTCCATATCGTGGCCCGCCGCGATCAATTCATCACGCTTGCTTATCTTGACGCCATCGACCCACTCAACCGTCAACACCCGGCCATTGGTCCGGTCCCAGTCGATATCGGGCACTTCATAACCATCAATCGCGCGCATTGTTTCGGCGAGCTCGCTGGCCGAGGCCGCCTCACGCCGCAAATCAAGTTCGCGATTGGTCCAGCGCTCAAAATTGGCAATAGTCAGCCGCGGGCGCAGACGCTCTGCCTCACCGCCCATCGCTTCCAGATGCGCTGCAGCCCAGTGATAGGTTTGCAAATCGCGTTCGAATTTCTCGCGAATGCCAGGACGCAGGACTTTAACCGCAACATCCTTGCCATCGGTCGTCACTGCGCGGTGGACCTGCGCGATGGAGGCCGCGCCGATGGGCTCGGGATCAATACTGCTGAACAGCGTGTCGATAGGCTGGGCGAAGCTGCTTGCTATGCTCGCTTCGATTTCCGCAAAATCCACCGGCGGCAAATCATCCTGCAGAGACAACAGGTTATTCGCGGCTTCTTCACCGACAATATCGGGCCGGGTCGCCAGCGTTTGACCCAGCTTGATCGCCGCCGGACCAATCGCACGAAAGGCGCTGGCATAGTCGGGTGTTTTGGGCTGGAAAGTCCCGAACCGCGCCAGCCGCACAAGCCGTTTGACCGGGCGCGGCGTGTTGGGATCGGCCTCGATACCGCGCAATGCGCCGTGCTTCGCCAGAGTCCGGCCCCATTTGAGAAGCCGCCAGATATGCGTCACCGGACGAGTCACTGGATCAGATCTTCCAACCCGAATGGATTGCAACCGCACCGCCGAAAATCGGCTCTACCTTGGTCCGGCTAAAGCCTGCATCGCGGATCATCTGTTCGAATTTCGGCATGGGCGGGAAGCGGCGGATCGATTCGGCGAGATAGCGATAGCTTTCCTCGTCCTGCGCGATCAGTTTGCCCATCTGCGGCATGACCTTATGCGAATAGACGTCGTAGATTTCCTTGAAGCCGGGCCATTCCGTGGTCGAGAATTCCATGCAGTAAAACCGCCCGCCATGTTTCAATACGCGGTGCGCTTCCTTTAGTGCCTTGTCGATATGTGTGACATTCCGGATGCCGAAGACGATGGTATAAGCGTCATAGGTGCGCGAGGAGATATCGAGCTCCTCCGCATTTTGGCGCGACCATACCAGGCCATCAATGCCGCGCTCCATCGCGCGCTCAATGCCGACATCGAGCATTTCCTGATTGATATCGGATATTGTCACATCCGCGCCGTGCTCCGCCATGCGGAAGGCAATGTCGCCTGTGCCGCCCGCCATATCGAGGATTTTCTCGCCATGTTGCGGTTTTACGCGGCGGACAAACCGGTCTTTCCACACACGGTGCATCCCGCCCGACATAACATCGTTCATAAGATCATATTTGGCGGCGACTTTGGAAAAGACTTCACCCACCAGCTCGGTCTTCTCGCTGACATCGACGTCTTTGTAGCCGAAAGAAACTGTATCGCTCATGGGGTTGGTCCTTAGGGGCAATTGCGGTGCACGCAAAGGGTGTTAGGGAGCAGCAATGCCTGAATTACCAGAAGTCGAGACAACGGTTCGCGGCCTTGCGAAGTTCCTGGATGGAGAGCGAATCGAGCGGGTCACGCTCAATCGCCCTGATATGCGCAAGCCCTTCCCCACTGATTTGGTCCAGATGGTGACCGGTGCGACTGTAACGGGGTTGGGCCGCCGCGCAAAATATGGTCTGATCCATACCGACCGCAATACGACACTCATATTCCATCTTGGTATGAGCGGCCGCTGGCGGATCGATCCGGAACAGCCCGACAAGCACGATCATCTGGTGATCGGTACTGCGGATCATCAGTTTGCGCTGTGTGATCCACGGCGGTTTGGCTGGGTCGATCTGGTTGCTACCAACGCATTGGACGAGTGGCCGTCCATTGCATCGCTTGGCCCGGAGCCTCTCGGGCCTGATTTGACCGTCGCCCATTTGAAACAGGCCATCAAAGGCAGGTCGCAATCGATCAAACTGCTTTTGCTCGATCAGCGGATCGTGGCCGGTCTCGGCAATATATATGTATGCGAAGCGCTTTATCGGGCCGGTATTCGCCCGACCAAAGCTGGCGGCAAAGTGTCGGCACCGATGCTGGCTAGGTTAATCCCCCAAATCGTTGCAGTGCTTCAGCAATCGATCAAAGATGGCGGATCATCGTTAAGAGACTACGCGCAGCCTGACGGCGAGCTCGGCTATTTCGCAACCCGCTTTGCCGTATATGGACGCGAGGGCGAGCCATGTGACAGGAGCGATGGCGGAACAATCCGGCGAATCGAGCAAGGCGGGCGCAGTACGTGGTATTGCCCGAAATGTCAGAAGTGAGGGGAGCCTTTATGTTTGGCCTCAAGCGCCGGGCGCAAGCTATCCGGCTGGCTGTTTGCAACAGCCGCTCAGGATAAACTGCGCGAAGTGACCGTCAGGGAACGAAAGCGAGGACAGCCAAGTGCCCGGATGGGCACGCCGGCGCTTGAGGCTAAACAAACCAAACAAGGATTGACGACTCACGCCTCCCTCGGTAAAGGGCGCGCTTTCCGGCGGGTAACTGCCGTTTCCGAACGAACCAATTAAAGAATTCCGGCCGCTCTTGTGGCGGCCCGATAAAGGACAGACATGGCCAATACTCGGCAAGCCCGTAAACGCATCCGTCGCAACGATCGCCGCGCTGAAATCAATGGCGCGCGCATGAGCCGCATCCGCGGTTTCGTGAAGAAAGTCGAAAGCGCCATCGAAGGCGGCGACAAGACAGTTGCAGCGGAAGCTCTTAAAGTCGCTCAGCCTGAGCTGGCGCGTGGTGTAGCCCGCGGCGTGATGCACAAAAACACTGCGGCACGCAAAATGTCGCGCCTCTCGAAGCGAGTAGCAGCCCTCTGATTCGGTCCATGGTGGAGCGATTCGCTCCATTTGTGACATGCAAAAACACATGAAGGTCGGTGCCAATGGCATCGGCCTTTTTTGTTGCAGTGCGAAGACTCGGACGGTTCGACTGAGTCGCCCTCCAGAACCCTAGGTGACTCCACGATTCGCGCGCGCATATGGCGAAAATGCAGGGTAAACAGCCTGTTAAACGGAGGCCTGCGGGGTTGCGACGAGTCAACCGAAATATTTCAGATTTTTTGCAATATCCCCCCTTGCTTCAAGCCCTCAGGCGTTCATAACTAGTTGCGTGCTCAGGGCCGGACAGCCGGAGCTTTATAGAATTTGTGCAATGGGGGGAGCCCGGATCAACCGATTCCGGGACGTGGCAGTGCTATGCCATTTGTCTTCCAATGCTTGGGTACATAACAAGCCGGCATTCGTGATCGGCATTTGCGGGATTTGGGCAAAGTAATGGCAACGAAAAAGGATGGCACCGAAGATCTTGAAGCAGTGAACCTGGCTGCCGATTGGTCGGATATCAGCCAGGGATTGCGGAAGGATTTGGGGCACCAACTGCACAGCCAGTGGATCAAGCCGATTCAGGTTGGCGGCTTCTGCAAAGATACCGGCACTCTCGATCTTTATCTGCCAACCGAATTCTCCGCCAATTGGGTGCAGGACCGGTTCGCTGACCGTCTCTCGCTTGCCTGGAAAATCGCCAAGAGCGACATTCGCAATGTCCGCATTCAAGTTCACCCGGGCCGCCGCAAGCTGCCCGATATGAATCTGAGCGGCGATTATGCGGGCGGGCCCCGCGCAGCCAATGATCGCGGCGATTCGTCGATGATCGCTGTCGCTGCAGGCACAATCGGTGAGCAAGGCTTTACGTCTTCGGTGGGCCTCGACCCCTCGCTGACCTTTGCCGCCTTCGTAACTGGTGAGACCAATATTCTGGGCTGCAACGCTGCGCAGCGTATGGCCGCGACCGAGACGCCGCAATTCAGCCCGCTTTATCTCAAAGCTGCGACCGGTCAGGGCAAAACACATCTGATGCACGCCATCGGCCACGCCTATTTGGCCGCGCACCCGCGTTCACGCATTTTCTACTGCTCTGCCGAGCGGTTCATGGTCGAGTTCGTTCAGGCTCTGAAACAAAACCAGATGATCGAATTCAAAGCGCGGTTGCGCAGCTTCGATCTGCTGTTGGTCGATGATATCCAGTTTATCATCGGCAAGGCATCGGCTCAGGAAGAGCTGCTTTACACGATCGACGCGCTGCTGGCCGAGGGCAAACGCCTCGTCTTCGCTGCGGACCGTGCACCGCAGGCATTGGACGGTGTCGAGCCGCGTCTGCTCAGCCGCCTGTCGATGGGTCTGGTCGCGGACATCGCTCCTGCCGATATCGAATTGCGCCGCAAGATTCTCGAATCGAAACTCACGCGCTTTGCTCCGCTCGAAGTGCCCGCCGATGTGATCGAATTTCTGGCCCGCACTATCACCCGCAATGTGCGCGAGCTGGTTGGCGGTCTCAACAAACTGATCGCCTATGCGCAGCTGACCGGCCAGACCGTGTCACTGCAATTGGCCGAAGAACAATTGACCGATATTCTCTCGGCCAACCGCCGCCGGATTACGATTGATGAAATCCAGCGGACCGTATGCCAATTCTACCGGATCGACCGCAGCGAAATGAGCAGCAAACGCCGTGCGCGCGCTGTAGTTCGCCCGCGCCAGGTCGCGATGTATCTCTCCAAAGTACTGACACCGCGCAGCTACCCGGAGATTGGCCGCAAATTCGGTGGCCGCGACCACTCGACCGTTATCCACGCTGTCCGCCTGATAGAAGATCTGCGCAAACGTGATGCAGATATGGACGGCGATGTGCGGAGCCTGCTGCGGCAGCTGGAAAGCTGAGTTCACTACTCTTCGTCATTCCCGCGCAAGCGGGAACCTAGGATAATTCGCACTGCCAGACATTCTGGGTTCCCGCTTGCGCGGGAATGACGTTATGGAGTGAGTATGAGCCTCTCACCCGAACGTCTCGACCGTTTTGCGCGTCATATCGTGATCCCTGAGATCGGCGGTGCAGGTCAGGTTGCGCTCGCCGATGCGCAAATTACCGTGGTCGGGCTTGGCGGTATTGGCAGTCCCGCATTGCAATATCTGGCGGGCGCGGGGATAGGGCGGCTGACGCTGATCGATAATGGCGATGTCGAATTGTCGAATCTCCAGCGCCAGACCATCTACACACAACGGGACATTGGGCATTCGAAGGCAGTCGCAGCACGTCGGTGGCTCGCCAATTTTGACACGCATATTGCTGTTGATGTTCGCGATGACCGGATCACCGGAGACAATGTCCGCGCGATATTGGAAGGCTCTCAGCTGGTCCTCGACGGGACCGATAATTTCGCGACTCGCCTCGCGGTGTCGGATGCCTGCGTCGCGATGGATATTCCGCTCCTCAGCGCCGCGGTAGGGCGCTTCCAAGGACAAGTCGCTGCCTTCGCCGGACATCTGCCGGATCACGCCTGCTACCGCTGTTATGTCGGCGATGCATTCGACGCCGATGATTGCGACACTTGTGCGGATGACGGCATGCTCGGCGCGATGGCCGGATGGGCAGGCAGCTTTGCCGCGATGCAAGCAATACGCATTCTACTGGATGGTAAATCCGCATTGGGCGACCCGGGCTGGGGCAAGCTCCATATGCTCGACGGGCTCAAGCCAGCGATGCGGACGCTGACAATTTCGAAGGATCCGGAGTGCCGGGCTTGCTCACAAGCATAGGAAAGTCACTGCCCTCTTTGATTGCTTGGGCCAGTGATATCGCTGGCGCTCCTGAACTCAGCAGGACTATGCTTGTTCGCCTGCACAAGAGCCTCTGATGCAAACTTGCGCCCGTTATCTGCGGTCAACTGCGCTCGGCAGTGCAGTTCATATTTTGAGAGTGATCGCACTTCAATTGAGCCAGCAACAATCCAATCAACAGGTATCCCCTTTGACTCGGCAATCCTCACCATCGCCCCAGAGTAGTACCGATTAGTCTCCGGAAACTTCTCATACGCCGATGTTATGCGATCGGTTGCTATCAGATCAATGATGATTGAACCATGTGCGCCATCGGAAAGGAAGGACTGAAATTTTCCTAACGCCCAGTATCCGTCAATCTGATTGTAGCGACTGATGAAAGTTGCCAGAAGATCATTGGCGACGCCTTGAAGTTCCAATCGTCTCGCCACTACCGAATCCCGCTTTCGAGCGCTTGCGCCAACACTTCATCCACCCAAGCCGGGACAATCTCAGTCGCCGGACCAAGCCGCGTTTCATCGAACCAACTCGACCCCTCGCTCCGCTCCAGATTGAGTTCCAGAGTTTCGACCCCCAACTCTCGGGCGTCGCGGACAAAACCTGCCGCCGGATAGACCGCACCCGATGTTCCGATCGAGACGAACAGATCGGCTTGCCGCAGCGCTCCGTATATTTCTTCCATCCGGTACGGCATTTCACCAAACCAAACGATATCAGGGCGAAGCGCGGAAGCGCTGCATGCAGGACATGCTGGCCGATCGATCATGGGCCGAGTCCAGCGCGAGCGTGCATCGCAGGCGGTGCACCATGCGTTGAGCAATTCGCCATGCATATGCAGGACATTCTTGGCACCGGCGCGCTCATGCAGATCATCGACGTTCTGCGTGACGATCAGGACATCGCCACCCCATTTCGCTTCCAGTCGCGCCAGCGCATTGTGGGCGGCATTGGGCTCCTTCGTTTGAACAGCCTCGCGCCGCTTATCGTAAAAACGTAGCACCAGATCGGGGTCGCGTTGAAATGCCTCAGGCGTCGCAACATCTTCAACGCGGTGCTGCTCCCACAGCCCTCCGCCGTCTCTGAACGTATCGATACCGCTTTCAGCACTCACACCAGCGCCGGTCAAAATCACAATATTGCGGTTACCGCCCATGTCCCCCATGAAGCACAGAGCGAAGTGGAGAAGCAATGACGACGATCGGAATAATCGGCAGCAAAGGCCGGATGGGCAGGGCTCTGCAACAAGCCATCGCGGATGCCGGGCATGAGTATGCAGGCGGCGCGGACGAGGGCGATGATGTGGGCGCGCTAGCTGCCAAGGCGGATGTGTTGGTCGATTTCTCCGCACCTGTCGCATTGTCAGCCAATCTGGACGCTGCCGTCAGCGCGGGTATTCCCATGGTCATCGGCACGACCGGGCTGGAAGCTTCGCACCATGCGGCCATCGATACCGCCGCGCAGAAAACCGCGATCCTGCAAACCGGCAATACTTCGCTGGGCGTCACACTGTTAGCCCATCTGGTCGAGGAAGCCGCAGCAAAACTTGGCGACGATTGGGATATCGAGATCGTCGAAATGCATCACCGGATGAAAGTCGATGCGCCTTCGGGTACCGCCCTGTTGCTGGGCGAAGCCGCCGCCAATGGCCGCGACATCGATCTGGCCGCAAAATCCGAGCGCGGCAGAGACGGACAGACCGGCGCGCGCGAACGCGGTGCCATCGGCTTTGCGTCCCTGCGCGGCGGCACCGTCGCAGGGGATCACAGCGTCACCTTTGCAGGCGACGAAGAACGTATCACTCTGACTCACAACGCCGAAAACCGCATGATCTTCGCGCGCGGCGCGGTGAAGGCCGCTGAGTGGCTCGTGGGCAAGGATGCGGGACGGTACGCGATGCCGGATGTTCTTGACCTGTGACCAAAGACCAGATCTTTGAATTTTTCCGCCGCTTGGCCGAAGACAATCCCGAGCCGGAGACCGAACTGGAATATGGCAATGCCTATCAGCTTGTCGTGGCGGTGGCGCTGTCGGCGCAGGCGACTGACGTTGGCGTCAACAAGGCCACGCGGAGGTTGTTTGCGGAAGTCAAAACGCCCGAGCAGATGGTCGCGCTCGGCGAAGAGGGGCTGAAAGAGCACATCAAAACGATTGGGCTGTTCAATTCGAAGGCGAAGAACGTCATTCTGCTCTCCCAGCGGCTGATCGATCATTATGGCAGCGAAGTGCCCGATGATCGTGACGAGCTGGTCACACTGCCCGGTGTCGGGCGCAAGACCGCCAATGTCGTGCTCAATTGCTGGTTCAAGCAGGAGACGTTCGCGGTCGATACGCATATTCTGCGAATGGGCAACCGCACCGGTCTGGCCAAAGGCAAAACACCCGAGGCGGTCGAGGCAAAGCTCGATAAACGCGTTCCGCAGCCCTTCCGCCTGCACGCACATCACTGGCTAATCCTGCACGGCCGCTATGTCTGCAAGGCGCGCACGCCCGAATGCTGGCGCTGCGGGCTGACCGATCTATGCAGCTTCCGGAAGAAGGTGCTCGAGAAGCCGAAGGGGCGGTGACGCTAGAGGCAGTCTCCATAGAATGCGCACGCATATGAAAGAAAGAAACCGGCAAACACAAAAGCGCCTCCCGGTACGTAGCAAGCTGTCATCGCCGCCTTTGTCCATTGCTTTACCGGCAGTAGATGAATCCCGACAATTCCGATGAGCAACAATCCGAGCAGCCAGCCGTACCATGGGATGAATACAACTAGGGAATGGCGATCCGGAAGGCTGATGATCGCGGCGATAATTAGAAACGGAGCGAGCAGCGCCAAAACGCCGCCGATGGCGTAACGCACAACGGCCTCTCGCTTTTCGAATTCCGGCTCGGAATTAAACATTACCCCAGCACAGCCTTCGCGATCCGCGCGTAGATTTTCGCGAGCGTTTCCAGGTCGGCCATTGCCACCGCTTCGTCGCGCTTATGCATGGTCGCGTTGCACAGTCCGAATTCGATCACCGGGCAGACTGCGCGCAGGAAGCGGGCGTCGGATGTGCCGCCAGTGGTCGATGGCTCTGGATCAATGCCGGTCTCGGCCTTCACTGCATCAGCGATGATTTGGCTGAACTCGCCCGGGGGAGTCAGGAAGGGTTCGCCCGAGATAACCGGCTTGGCCACGCCGCCGTGCTTCTCGGCTATTGCGCTGACAGTTTCCGACAATGACGCACCGCTATGCGTGTCGTTGAAGCGGATCGAGATGCGCGCCTTGGCTACTGCCGGGATCACATTATGCGCCGGATTGCCGACTTCGAGATCGGTGATTTCGAGGTTGGACGGTTGGAACCAGTTGGTCCCCTCATCGAGCACCAGCGCATCCAGTTCCGCCAGGATCGCGACCAGCTTGGGCAGCGGATTGTCGGCCAGATGCGGGTAGGCAACGTGGCCCTGCGTGCCTTCGACCTCGAGCCAGATATTGACCGATCCGCGCCGCCCGATCTTCATCATATCGCCGAGCTGGTTTACGGATGTCGGCTCACCGACAAGACACAAATCGGGCGTTTCACCGCGTTCCTGCATAAAGTCGATCAGCGCGCGGGTGCCGTAGACAGCCGGTCCTTCCTCATCGCCAGTGATGATAAAGCTCACTGTTCCGGCCTCAGCAGGCACCTCGGCCACAGCCGCGACCATAGAGGCTATCGAGCCCTTCATATCCACCGCGCCGCGACCATAGAGCAGATCGCCTCTCCGCTCAGGCGCGAAGGGTGCGCTGGTCCAGCCTTCGCCCGGAGGCACGACATCCAGATGCCCGGCAAAGGCGAAGTGCTTCGACCCGTCCGGCCCGCGCCGGATCGCGAACAGGTTTTCCACCGGACCATCTGGCGCTTCGCCCTTCACAAAGCGGTGCACTTCGAAGCCCAGCGGCTCCAGCATCGCCTCCATCACATCGAATACCAGCCCCGTTGCCGGGGTTACGCTGGGCGCGGCGATCAGCTTTTCGGCGAGAGATATGGCGTCAGTCATCTGTTTGGCGGTCATCTGCGCCGCTCCGGCTCGGGCAGCGCGCCCGGCTCAAAGGCCTGATCCAGCATCGCCGCCATGCGCAGGCCCGCTTGCCGGATACGTCGCTGCACGAGCGGAATAGCCGCAACGATATCTTCCTGTGTCAGTGCGGTTTCATTGGGCAAATCGCTCGCACACGGATCCGTGTCGAACGCGTTGGGATAGACAAAATCACGCGCCGCCTGCCAGCTCTCGCGGCCCCAATCGGCAGCTGTGCCCCAATCATCGCGCGATGCGCCCAGTTCAGCCAATTCGTCCATGCTATAGCGGCGTGCGATCGGGCGCTGGGTTGAGCTTATCGCGCGCTCTGCCAGCGGGCCGTCCCATATCCAATGCAGGTTCATATAGGGGATGATGCCGTAAGCAGTATCGCGGTCATTCCCGCCGCGGTCGCTCTTATCGCCCGAGTGCAGCGGCTGGTGAATATCGCCTACGAAATGCACCATAAAGGCCAGCGCTTCCAAACGGATATGTGCCGGGAGACTCTCATCCGCCAGCAAGCGCTGGCTGCGCTCGATCTGCGCGGTCACACAATTGCCGCCGCTGCAGTTTTTCCACGGCTCATAGGCCTCGCAAATGGGCGTTGTGCGATAATGCCATGCTGCGGTGTAGCCCCAACGCCAACGCGTCCGCCTCACGCAATCTGGCCAAACCGTCGCATCGGCGAGGGTCGCCAACCGGCATTCGGGCGTGCCCAATTGCTTTTCATATTCAAGCAATTGGGCAATCGCGCGGCGTGTTTCCGGCTTCACATTGGCGAGCGCAATTTCGCCGGTGGTCCGGTGCCCGTACCCGCCCCATGCAAGTGCTTGTGACGGGATCAGGCTCGAAAAGACTAGCGCTAACGCAGCACAAAAGCTGCCTATTTTGCCGAAGCGTTCGTTTCGTATTGTTCGAGTACCCACTGCTCGTCCTCTGCACTGGTCAGCCATTGCTGCATCCATTCATGTTCCCATATCGCTTGCATATAAGCCTCGGCAAACCCGGGAACGCCTATGCCATACGTCAGAAAACGGCTGACAATTGGCGCGTAAAATATGTCGGCTGCACCGAAGGTTCCAAACAGATAGGGACCGCCTTGACCGAAGCGCGCCCGCGCCTCTGCCCACAGCGTCAGAATGCGGACGATATCGCCTTTGGTATCCTCGCTGATATTTACGCCGTCGAAACGCTTACGCATATTCATCGGGCATTCGCGCCGCAGCGACATGTAGCTGCTGTGCATTTCGGCAACCATGGATCGCGCCATACCGCGTGCGGTTTCATCTTTGGGCCAGAAGCGGTCGCGGCCGACCTTATCGCCGCAATATTCCATAATCGCGAGACTATCCCAGATCACCGTCTCGCCATCCCACAGGATCGGCACTTTGCCCGCAGGCATAATCTCGCCCGATTCCTTCTTGGCAGTCGCCCATTCCTCGCCGCCAATATTGACGAGGATCTCGTCAAAATGGAGACCAGATTGCTTGACCGCCAGCCAGCCGCGCAGCGACCAGCTTGAATAGTTCTTGTTGCCGATGATCAGCTTCATCGTTCCACCTTTTTGTCCCACCGAATTGCGCGATAGGCGTTCATCCTTTCGGTGTCGAGCCTGAACACGTGGAACGGATGGAACAGGGTCCAATGACAAAATTCTGCTGTTCGCAGGGGTCCGCAACGCGCGAAGATAGGCGTCGAGATATTGGCGGGCTTCGTCGGGGTTCATTCGCGATGATATGACGAAAATCGGTGATGTAGGAAAATGCTTACTCGTCATCCCTGCGCAGGCAGGGATCTAGATGGGTTCGTAATTATCGGTGCTCTTGCCAAACTGCATCGACCTGCCAGATAGAACTCTTATCTAGGCCCCTGCCTGCGCAGGGGCGACGGAGTGACTGCATGACCCTACGCCCGTTCCACCTTGCCTTTCCCGTCAATGATCTTGCTGCAGCGCGCGAGTTTTACGGCGGTCTGCTCGGCTGCGCGGAAGGAAGGTCATCAAATCAATGGATCGACTTCAATTTCTACGGTCACCAGATCGTGGCGCATCTCTCCGAAGATGGCAGCGGAGACGCGCTCAAGAACCCCGTCGATGGCCACGGCGTCCCCGTCCCGCATTTCGGCATTGTCTTGGCAATGGAGGACTGGAAAGCACTAGCCGAAAAACTGCGCGAAGCAGGCACACAGTTCGAAATCGAGCCGACCATCCGCTTCGAAGGCAAACCCGGTGAACAAGCGACAATGTTCTTCCGCGATCCGGCAGGCAACGCGCTGGAAATGAAAGCCTTTGCCAGCGACGATATGCTGTTCGCCGGTTGAGAGCAGCATGATGGGAGTATACTCTTTGACGCGTTTGGGTTCGTTCCCTTAGATGTACAAATGCAAAACCGGAGGAAGTTGAACGTCTTGTATTCGATACTCAATTCAGTAGCGCGCGGCGCTGCAATGATACTGTTCGGGGCATATCTGTTCGGCACGTCTCCGGTCCAAGCGCAAACTGCCTCAAATGCAGCCATCGAATGCCGCGAAAATAGCGCAATGGCAGCCTGTGTTGCCAAAGCGGAGGCAATGATTGCGAAGCGCCAATTTCGCCAAGCAGCAGACTATCTCCAACCCGCCTGCGAACGCGGCTCCGTGCCTGCATGTGATGCGTTATGGCCCATCTTGCTGGAGGACAAATATGGGCTGAACGATAGCGCCCGCTTCTATTCTGTGTTCGGCAAATCCTGCCAAGCCGGCGCAATGGCCACGTGCGACAACGGTTCGCTGGTGGCATCGGGCGGCTTCGTGGGTGAATGGAGTGGCTCTTACGTGGATTATCGCCGCATTCGCGCTTTCGCCGAGCCGGGCTGCGCGCAGAATCTGGTAAACTCTTGCTACGGCATGACCCTATTGCTTTTAACTCCAGACTCGCCTTCATATCAGCTTGATAAAGGCCTCCAGTTCGCCCGCAAAGCCTGCGATCTGGGGCTATTGCTTGCCTGTACTGCAGGCAGTGACGTGATCAATACGCTGGACAATTTCGAAGCGGCAAAGCGGTCCGCTGATCTCTATGCGATGAATAAAAAAGCCTGTGATGCACGGCAGACAGTCTATTGCGCAGGACTGGCCAATATCGGCACAATGGCCAGCCGCGTGGGCCAGCAAGGCGCCGTCAATGCCTGGCATATGTTTATGGTCGATCAAGGCATCAGTTCTGGCGATTGGGGCGCATCGGTATCCTATGCCGTCAATGAGGCGCGATCACCGGCGGCTACACGCTATGCCGTCGAAAGCGCTGCTGCGGCGGGCCGGATGCGGGATTTGGGACAGAATGATCTTTACTCAGTCCAGAATTTTTACTCCGGCACGAAAGCGGGCAGACTGGCGAGCAGCGAGCTTTCCAGACGGGCCAACCAGCGTGCAGCCGCGAGTGCAGCAAGCAGCAGCACTGGTGTGTTGCCATGCAATAGCGAATGCCAACGTCAAATATTCATCAAGGACAACACCCCGCTTCGCTGTTACGTCAAGGACGGCAGGCGCATCTGCAATAAATAATACAGCAACCGGTTCAGAGGTCGAGAAGAAGCCGCGGCACGTTAGTCGCACTCTGTGTTTGCGCCCTGACACCCTTAGGCTAGAGTGCATTGCCTAACCTCCATTGGACTGACGCTATGAACCTCGATGTTGACCCAAAGCTGCAAGAGTTTCGCGAGGAGGTTCGGTCGTTCTTCGCGAAAGACTATCCCAAGGATATTCTGGCGAAAGTCGCTGCGGGTGCCAGCCTGACCACACCCGAAGTGCGCAAAGCCGAAATGGCGCTGGGCGCTAAAGGTTGGCTCGCCAGCGCATGGCCGAAGGAACATGGCGGCCCGGGTTGGGGAATCGAAGAACAATATATTTTCGACGAGGAACTGGAGCGCGCGGGCGCGCCCACGGTTACCCCGATGGGCGTCGTCTATGTCGGGCCGGTGGTCTATACGTTCGGCACTGAAGAACAGCAGGCGCAGTGGTTGCCGGGCATCGCCGACGGCTCTGTCGGATGGGCACAGGGCTATAGCGAACCGGAAGCGGGATCAGACCTTGCCTCGCTGCAATTCTCCGCAGTGCGCGATGGCGATGAATATGTGCTCAATGGCACGAAAATCTGGACCTCCGCCGCGAACCATGCCGACTGGATTTTCCTGCTGACGCGCACTTCGCAAGAAGCGAAAAAGCAGATGGGCATCACGTTCATCTGCGCGGAGCTGGATCAGCCGGGTGTGACGGTGAAGCCGATCATCTCCATCGATGGCAAATACCATCTGAGCCAATGCGATTTCGAGGATGTACGCGTACCGGTCACCAACCGCATTGGCGAGGAAGGCAAAGGCTGGACGTATTCGCAATATCTGCTGGGTAACGAACGCACATCCTATGCCCGCATCGGCGGTAAGCGCAGCCAGCTCGCCAATATCAGAGCCATCGCATCAGAAATACCGACCGGCGGCAACCAGCGCTTGATTGAAGACATCACCTTCGCTTCCCGCCTAAGCGCGGCGGAGATCAAGGTCGATGCGCTAGAGATCACGACTTTGAGAGTGCTATGCTCAGTCAAGGATGGCGGATCGCCAGGCAATGAAGCGTCGATCCTGAAAATCATGGCGACCGAATTGGCGCAGGAAATCACCGGCCTGTTCGTGGTTGCCGCTGCTGAGCACGGCATGCGGAAATTCGGCGACAGCGTCAGCCCCGAATGGACCGGCCAGTCTGCCTTCGCCGCGCCAGGTGTTGCAAGCTATCTCGGCGCAAGGGCACAGAGCATTTACGGTGGTACCAACGAAATTCAGCGCAATATCATCGCGAAACGGGTGTTGGGATTATGACGGATGCTGGGCGGCGCTACTTGCCTGCCCAACGCTGAATTTGCGGCCTGACTTTCAAGAACTGATCGTAAAAGAAGTTCAGCAACCAGAGCACTGAGCGGTTTCGGGCAAGCAAGCCAAGCGGCCTCAAAAGCGGTATAGCGCGCCACATGGCTCCAAATGCTTCGGCTCCTGACAGCAGCTCGCCATTCTCGCTTGCGTGAAAGCGTTTTAGCAAGGCCGCCCTGTCGATAGGGCATGCGCGTGGCGCAGCTCCCGACACATCCACGAAATCGATGGCACCTTTCCGGTCCAGCCTCTTCATCAGGCTGATTTCCCTGATGCAAAGCGGGCAACCGCCATCAAACCAAACTGTTACGCTCTTTGTCATGATTGCGGGAAAAACGGCTGAAGCACGAATTGTTTCCAGCGCGATGTGTTTAGAAGAAAATCAAACGGGAAGCTTGATCGCCTATCGTCGATCCATGCGGCGCTAGACCGCGGCATCCCCGAGCACCGCCGCTCGCAGTGCCTCGATGCCCATGCCCTTTTCGGAGCTGGTTACGTGCATCTCCGGAAACGCGGCGACATGCTTTGCCGCTTCTTCGGCGACCTTCGCGGTCACGGCATCGAGCGCGCTGGCTTTGATCTTGTCGGCTTTGGTCAAAACCACGCGGTAGCTGACGGCGGCTTCGTCGAGCATCGTCATCATCTCGCGATCGACATCTTTGAGGCCATGGCGCGCATCGACCAACATCAGTGTGCGGTTGAGCACTTGCCGCCCGCGCAGATAGGTCTTGATCAGCTTCTTCCACTGCTCGACCACTTTGAGTGGGGCCTTGGCAAAGCCGTAACCCGGCATATCGACCAGCCGGAACAGCGTGGGGTCACCGACTTCGAAGATATTGAGCTCCTGCGTCCGGCCGGGCGTTACCGAAGCGCGTGCGATGGCTTTGCGGCCCGTAATCGCGTTGAGCAGGCTCGACTTGCCGACATTGGAGCGCCCGCAAAAGGCGATTTCCGGGACCGTTGGTTCGGGCAGAAATTTCAGTTGCGGCGCGGAAAGCAGAAAGTCGACCCGGCCCGAGAACAGCCTGGACGCACGTTTGGCCAGCTCGATCCGCTCGGCTTCCTCTTGTGCTTCAAGCTCTTCGGGGCTGAGGGCCTTCATTACTCTTTCACTTCACGCGCAGCCGCCGCCGCTTTGTCAGCCTTCTCTTTCTCAGCCGCAGCCCTCAATTGCGGGTGCTTCGAATAGAGATAGGTCTGCTGCGCCAGCGTCAGCACATTGTTGGTAACCCAGTACAGCAGCAGTCCAGCCGCGAACGGCGCCATCACAAACATCAGCATCCACGGCATGATGTTGAAGATTTGCTGCTGGATCGGGTCCATCGCGGTCGGGTTCATTTTGAACGTCAGCCACATGGTGACACCCAGCAGAATCGCGAGCGGGCCAATCGCCAGAAGGCTGGGAACTTCAAACGGCAGATAGCCGAACAGGTTCAGGATAGTCGCCGGATCGGGAGCGGACAGATCCTTGAGCCACAGCACGAAGGGCTGATGACGCATTTCAATCGCCAGTATCAGAACCTTATACAGCGCGAAGAAGATCGGAATCTGGATCAGGATAGGCAGGCAGCCCGCGAGCGGATTGACCTTCTCCTTCTTATACAGCGCCATAATCTCTTGCTGCTGCTTTTGCTTGTCGTCTTTGTAGCGTTCCTGGATCGCCTTCATCTTAGGCTGGATCGCCTTCATCGCTGCCATCGATGCGAATTGTTTCTGCGCGATGGGGAACAGCACCAGACGGATCAGCACGGTCAGGCCGATAATCGCGAGGCCGAAATTGCCGACCAGCGCGAACAGATGCGTCAGCAGCCACCAGATCGGCCATGCGATAATCTCGAACCAGCCCCAATCGACCGACTTGCCGAACTTATCGACTCCGGCATCCTCATAGGCATCGAGAACCGCGGTTTCCTTGGCGCCCGCAAATAATTGCGTGGTGCGTGCCACCTGAGTGCCTGGCGCGACTGTAAACGGCTGATAGAACATGTCCGCGCGGAAAATATCATTGCCCTGCGACCGGAACGTCGCGTCGGTATCGCTGCCTTCTGCAGGGATCAGCGCAGACAGCCAGTAAACGTCGGTGAAGCCGATCCAGTGGACACGGCCTTCGGTCTTGCCTTCATTCGAGTCCTCAGCGAGATCGTCATAGTCCGGACCAAACTGCACTGCGTCGCCGAAATTGCCAATCGGGCCGGAGTGCACATTGAACAGATCGTCGCTGGCGCTGCTGCTGGTCCGGTCGATCAGGCCATAGGGGCGTACAACAATCGGACCCGCGCCAGTGTTTGCCACCGTTTGCTTGGCGGTGATCATGTAATGCTCGTCAATCGCGAACTCGATTGTGAACAGCTGCCCTTCGCCATTGTCGTGGCGCAATGTGACGGGGTTATCCTGCGTCAAAGTGCCGCCAGACGCCTGCCATAGGGTGTCGGCCTGCGGTACGTTGACGCCTTCACCGAGCCAGCCGAAGCGCGCGTAATGTTGCTCGTCCGTGCCTTTGGGCGAGAAAATGCGGACATTGTCGCTGTCTTTATCAACCGTCTGCCGGTGCGTTTTCAGAGTGATGTCGTCAAGCCGTGCGCCGACCGTGTTGATCGTGCCGAGGACTTCGGGCGAATCGATAGTAATACGTTCACCGGCGTTCAGCGCGCTGTCCAGATCAACGGGCTGCGCGGCAACGGGGGCGGCGGAGTCGCCCAGATCGGTCGATCCGGCAACGGTTGTGGCAGGCGCTGAAACGGCAGTACCGTCAGGCGCCGTCGCAACAACCTCTTCCGTCGGGGTGACATTCCGGTCGGGGTAGAAATAGCTCATACCCGCTTCCCAGCCGACAAGCATAAGGCCGCAAAGCACCACCGCGAGCAGAAGATTACGCTGATTATCCAAAATTGAATTCCGCCTGTTTAGTCTGTTTGATCATGGATGAAGGACGCCGCCGATTTCCGGTTCAAGGTACCGGATCATGGCCATGTCCCCCCCAAGGGTGGCAGCGCAATATACGCTTAAGCGCCAACCATCCACCCTTGATTGCGCCATACTTGCCAAGCGCCTGAATCGCATATTCGCTACATGACGGAGCAAACCGGCATGTCGGCGGCAAAATCCGCGAAGGACCAAGCTGCCAAGCACGGGCAATCCAGATGAAGATGGTTTTCACGTTCGATTTCTCTGGAGCTCAGATAGGCATTATGAGGTGAATTGCCAGCATAATACACCTGCAATCAGCGACGATTGCCCTTGCGAGGCCCGCTCCCATGCTTTCTGGGCGGATCGGTTTTGCCTTCGGAAGCGCGCTTCAGCGCGGCATGCAGTTCGGTCTTGAGAGTGTCGAAATCGCGCTCGACCCCGCGATCACGGCCAATCAGAATGTGATCATGATCGGGAAGTCCCATGTCCGGCAGTGCATCCCACAGCAATTCGCGAAACCGGCGTTTCATCCGGTTGCGGACCACCGCATTGCCGATTCGCTTGGTAACAGTGATGCCGTAGCGCTTGCCCAGCCCTCCATTCGGACGAGCCAACAAAACAAAACCGGGCCGCGCAACGCGAATACCAGCGTTCGCCGCGAGGAAATCGCGTCGTTGGGAAATCACGGTGGGTTTGGAGGGAAGCGTTTCGGTCACGGTAGAGGGATAGCGCCAAGAGGAGAGAGAGTCTTTTGTTTTAGTCCCTCAAGCGCCGGGCGCTTATTTGTTTAGCCTCAGGCGCCGGCGCTCGCATCCGCTCGCTTAGGCTTCCGCCCTACCGGGCGACGCGCGGTCGCGCTTGCGGTCGGCTAGTCGCCGACCGAACCATTCCCGGCCATATCTGATTAGTGCTATTCCGGTTCACGACTAGTGAACCGCAAGGCCGACCGGCCGCCCGAGCTTATCCAAGGTAGCCAAGGAATGCGGATGCATTCCGCCCGGCGACTGAGGGGCCGAGCGAAGCTCGGCTAAAACAAATTAAGCGCTGAGTTTTTTCCGACCGCGTGCGCGGCGAGCGCGGAGGACTTTGCGGCCACCGACAGTTTTCTTGCGCGCGAAGAAACCGTGACGACGGGCACGCACGAGATTGCTGGGCTGAAAAGTACGCTTCATGAGAACACCTAGATCAAATAAAAAAGGGCCGCCCGGAAAGGCGACCGCCTGTATGGAGCGCGCAATTAAGGGAGGAGCGCGTCTAAGTCAAGATACGCAATCTTGGGTTCTGCCTTCACTTGGTAGCGATTTTCAGTCGCGGCCGCTAAAACGAATCCGGGTTTCACAGTTGTCCCTGCAAGTGTAGCTGGGATCGCCTTTTCCTGACCAATCCAGCCGCGCATATCCTGCGCTGTCAGCCACTTAGCGTCCGAATAGCCGACCGAATTGGTCATCGCGTAGAACTTGACCGCTTCGTCCGCACTCATGCCCATTTCGCGGTAATAGTCGAGATACATGCGGTTCGGGGCGGCATCCATTGCAAAATCCTGCGGCTGGCGGCCATGGGCGTCGATCCATGAATGCACTGCAAACTCTGCGCCATCGTCGATCCGGCGATTCGCACCTGCGAGGAACAGCTCGACCGCGCCCGAACGGACCGAACCGCCGTGGGGTACATGCGTTTCGATACCTGCCGCGCGGATCAGCCGCCCAAGTTTCATATTAGCGAGGTCATCATCGGTGCCCGGCGCTTCAACCAGCTTCAATGTCTTGATCCCCGGGAAGTCGGCAAGAAGCGCTGCGAAATCTGTCGGCGAAGCGCGATCGGTAACGCCGACCAATTCTGCGTTATGCTGGTCAATCGCTCGGAAGGGGCCGTAAGCGGCAATCGCATCGGATTGCGCGGCGCGTTTGGGTAACGCCGCTGCGAAGCGATCCGCACCTTCTACTACGCGCACCCATTTCTGCTCTGCCTCGCTCCATTCTTCAACATATGTCTCGACCGACAACACCTGCCCAGACACTCGCGCGGACACGGGTCCGGCGAGAAGGGCTGCAAGAGCGAAGAAAAGGGCAATAACGATGCGCATTCCGTATCGTTACAGGACAGCTTGTTGGACAATTACGAAGGTTTAGGGTTTCAATCGGGTTACCAAACAGAAAACTTCGCGAGAGTTTTGGGCTTACATCGCGCTGTGATCGTGCATCTTGGGTTTTTCGGCACGGGTGAAACGACGCAGATCGATTGGGACTTTCTCAAAAGCAGTCCGTCCTTCCACAATCCGGTATGCCGAATTCAGATCGAAGCCTGTAAGAGGTTGGGTTATGCCAGAAGTCGGCCATTCGACAATTACGCGGGAAACACTCTCAGCCTTGCCCAGGCCGATATGCCGCACCAAGGGACTGCTGCCGAAGCTGCTGCCGGTATTGACCGTCCGGTAAAGCGAGCGCTTGCTGCCATCCGCCATGACCACATCAACCCGGATGCGCGCACCGATTGCGCTGCGATTGCTTCGCTTGCCTTCGAGCTTCAGCTTGATCCAATTGTTCGCATCGGCCCGATTCTGAAGCCGGTTCTCGAACAGCGCATTCTGGAATGTATCGCCCGACTGCGCGCCGCCCATTTGCGCAAAGATGTCCTCGTCTCCGTCCTGGTCGAAATCAGCAAAGGCAATGCCGTGCCCTTTCTGGATATGACCAAGCCCCGAAGACGCAGTGATATCCAAAAAGCCTTTGCCGCTCTGATTGAGCAACGCAGTGTTGGGATAGACTGCATCATAGGGCGGCGCGCCCGTACCCCAATACATATCTAGCCAGCCATCATTATCGAAATCGCCAAAGTTCGAGCCCATCGTATAACTGGGCGCATCCAGACCGGCCTGAGCGGTGACATCTTCAAAACGGCCACCCCCCAGATTGCGATAGAGAGCCGGGCGCGTATATTCGCCTTCAACTCCAGCAAAGACGCGGCCCATTGCCTCGGCCGAACCCGTTTGCTCGGTATAGTCGTAATTGGCCACGAACAGGTCCTGCAGCCCGTCATTATCGTAGTCGAAAAACCAAGTGGAGAAGCTGAACAGCGGCTGCGCGACACCGGCCTCCTCAGCCTTGTCCTCGAACGCGACCATCCCGCCATTATCTGCCGCCAGATTGCGCATCAACATATTGCGTTCTTTCTGGCAGGACACATAAATATCGGGCGCAGTGTCGGCATCATAATCGCCGACCGTCACACCTTTGGGGCTGCACGCCAGCGCAAAGCTCTGCTCATCGGGCAAAGCCGCGAAACCACCTTTTTGGTCATTCATAAATATGCGGATCACGCCATGCGGACGCGCTCTGCTTTGCCGTTCATTGGCCACTACCAGATCGAGCCAGCCATCATTGTCGAGATCGGCAAAGGCGGAAGTGATGGTCGGTTCAAACTCAAGCAATCCCGCCTCAACCGTCACGTCGCGGAACGTGCCATCGCCATTATTCTTGAGCAGCGAATTGGGTACCAATCCGAACATTCCGTTCCACGCACCGCGCATCACGTAGATATCGGCAAACCCGTCATTATCGAAATCGGCATGGATCGCATTGAGGCCGCCTGAGAGGCCTGCCAATCCCGCCGCCTCGGTCGCTTCGCGGAAAGTTCCGTCTTCGTTGCGCAGATACAAATGGATCAAGCCGTCTTTCTGCCACTCTGTCGTAAACAAATCGAGCAGGCCGTCATTGTCGAAATCATCGACCACTGCCGCGCCCGACAGGTTCATATCGTCGACTCCCGCAAAGTCGGCGACATTGGCAAAGGTCGGCCCGTCATAATCTTCGACCAGACCGGGCATCGGGATCAGATGCTCTTCCGGCACCCCCGCGGGATATTCGCCCAGCGTCATGTAAGCGATGTTAAGCAGCCATTTCGCGCCAAAATTATCCGGATCGCGCGGCAGGATTTTGCCTTCGTAATATTCAATCGCCTTGGTCGATCCCTCGCGCAGCTTGTGGATCACTTCGGGATCAAACGGGATAATGCAGGCCGAAGCATGCGGGTTGAAGAAACAGTTCTGCTGCTCGCCCAGCCGCAGATAGGAAAGCGCAATCCATTCTTCCAACTCGGCCTTTAGCTCGGGCGAGAGCGCGGCAGTCTCCGCCTCATTCTCGATCATATGGAACAGTTCGAGCGCATCTTCGGTATCTCCCGCGCTCAAATAACGGGTGGCTGTTTTGAGAATTCTGCGGGCCTCGGCCTCATTGCCGACACCATTCCAGATGCCGCGCTGGCGTGCCAGCGATCCGTACCAGCCGCCGATTACCGACCCGTCGCGGTGGTCATTCACTTCGGCGATCATCGCGATCATACCCTCGGTGCCCGGCTGCGGTTCGATTCCCGCAACATGCTCGGCCAAAGTACCGCGGAATTTCGGATCCGTGCGCAGATCATTCACTGCAAAGCCGAGCGCGATCAGGCCCAGCACACACACAGCAATCGCAGCTTTCTTGATCATATCCGGCCCGTGCTCCTTCAATGGTTGGTTAAATCGAAATCCTTGCAATGGCTAGGAAATGCTGCCCCGCACTCTCGACAAGGCGCAATTAACCCGCCACACCATGCGGCGGTGAGGACCAGTCTAATGAGGGGGTAATGCGCGTGGTCGCATTGGTCAGGACGGTCGCTTATCTGGGGCTGGAAGCGCGTGCGGTGGAGGTGCAATGCTCGCTGGCGCCGGGGCTTCCCAAATTCAACGTGGTCGGATTGGCGGATAAGGCGGTTGCCGAAAGCAAGGAGCGGGTGCGCGCTGCGCTCTCCTCCATGGGTCTGGCGTTGCCGCCCAAGCGGATCACGATCAACCTCTCCCCCGCCGATCTGCCCAAAGAGGGGTCGCATTACGATCTGCCGATCGCGCTGGCACTGCTGGCGGTGATGGGCGTGACCGATGCCGAGCAATTGGGAGACTGGATCGCGGTGGGCGAATTGGCGCTCGATGGCCGCGTGGTCGAATCGCCAGGCGTCTTGCTCGCCGCGCTTCATGCAAGCGAGCAGGAAGCGGGCCTGATGTGCCCGGCATCGCAAGGCGCAGAGGCACGCTGGGCCAGCGGTATTCCCGTCTGCGCCGCGCCCGATCTGGTCAGCCTGCTCAACCATTTGAAAGGCACATCGCAGCTTTCCGAGCCCGAGCGCGGTAAAATAGAAAAGCCTGATCACGGACCTGATCTGAAAATGGTCAAAGGGCAGGAAACCGCCAAACGCGCTTTGGAAATCGCCGCGGCAGGCGGGCACAATCTGCTGATGAACGGTCCGCCTGGCGCTGGGAAAAGCCTGCTTGCCTCGTGCCTGCCGGGAATTCTGCCAGAGCTTACGCCCTCGGAAGCGCTGGAAGTGTCGATGGTTCAGTCAATTTCGGGAACGCTCGAATGCGGGCGGATCAGCCGCGCGCGTCCATTCCGCGCGCCGCATCATTCCGCCAGCATGGCCGCGCTGACCGGTGGCGGGCTGAAAGTGAAGCCGGGAGAAGTCAGTCTCGCGCATTTAGGCGTACTGTTTCTTGATGAACTCCCAGAGTTCCAACGCGCCGTACTCGACTCGCTCAGGCAACCGCTGGAGACGGGCAAAGTCGATGTCGCACGGGCGAATGCGCATGTCAGCTTCCCCGCCCGGGTCCAGCTGATCGCGGCGATGAACCCGTGCCGCTGCGGACATCTGGGCGATCCGGCACTGGCTTGCAGCCGCGCGCCCAAATGCGCTGCCGACTACCAAAGCAAAGTCAGCGGGCCGATGCTCGATCGGATTGATCTACATGTCGACGTCGATCCCGTCAGCGCGATGGACTTGGCCCTGCCGCCACCCGCAGAGGGCAGCAAGCAGGTCGCCGCCAGAGTAGCCCAAGCCCGCGCGATCCAGACCGCGCGCTGCGAAGAAACCGGAGCAAGAACCAACGCCGAATTGGACGGCGATGCATTGGAAAAATTCGCCACCCCCGACAAACATGGCCGCAAACTCCTGATGCAAGCCGCCGAAGCCATGCGCCTGTCCGCCCGCGCCTATACGCGAATGCTGAGAGTAGCGCGGACCGTTGCGGATTTGGCGGGGGCGGAGAATGTGGGCCGCATCCATGTCGCCGAGGCGCTAAGTTATCGAAGACAGGCACCGAGGGCGTAATGGCACACTTAGAATACGAGGATAAGTTTATTGGTTTTATCGATATCCTTGGATTCAAGGATATGATCGAGCAATCTGAAAAAGGAGAAGGGCTATCAGTCAATGAGATTCAAGAAATTTTATCGGAACTTGAACATCGAGCAAATATTGATTTCATCAGAAAGTCTGGGCCAAAGATTTGTCCAACAAGTCCGCGACTAAACCAAGGCCTAGATTTTGAAGTTACGCAAATTTCCGATTGCGCGATCGTTTCATCAGAGATCTCTCCCGCAGGACTAATAAACCTGATCAATCATTGTTGGGGAGCAGTAATTACACTCCTTACCAAAGGGATACTCATGCGGGGCTACATAACGAGAGGAAATATTGTCCATCACGGAAACCTCGTGATTGGGACTGGCTACCAAGAGGCATATAGCAAGGAGGGAGTGGTAACCGCCTTCAAAATCGAAGCAGATGAGAAAGGAACGCCCTTTGTCGAGGTGGATCCGAGCGTTCTAAAGTATGTAAACGACCAAGAAGACACATGTGTAAAGGAGATGTTTGGGAGGATGGTCGAGAGCGATGGAACTGTCGCGGCTCTATATCCATTCAAGCGCCTGTCGCATTCTTTCATGATTGGCGGTCTTGGAATGCCGCAATTCGACCCGCAGAAAGAGAAACGAAATAATGATCGAGTTAGACAAAATCTAAAAACGATGATCGCGCGTTTGATTGACGCTGTACCAGAAGAAAATACGCGCGGTCGACGGAAGACACGCCACTATATATCTGCTCTCGAGCAGCAGCTTAAGACTTGCGATAAAACTGATGAAATGATCGACAAATTAGCTGGTCCTGTTGGCCCTCAATAAGAACAGCCATACGAAATGTAGCCTCACCCCTTAACCGGCGGCTGCTTCCTCGAAAACACCAGTTCAGTCTCGCTCGAAGCCTTCGCGTCGTACTTGTAACCCTCGGCGTCGAAGTCTTTCAGGCCCTCCGCACGGTCGACACGGTTGTCCATGATCCAGCGCGCCATCAGGCCGCGGGCGAATTTGACGTGATACATCAGTTTGCGCGCTTCACCGTCTTTCACATTCAGGAAGTCAGCGGTGATGACAGGAGCGGATAGGGTATCGCGGTCTACCGCTTTGAAATATTCATCCGACGCCAGATTCACAATGGTCTGGTCATCATGGCCATCCAGATCGCCATCCAGAGTCTCCGCAATCGTGCTGCCCCAAAAATCATAAAGCGATGTGCCGCGCGGGTTTTTCATCTTGGTGCCCATTTCGAGGCGGTAAGGCTGGATCGCATCCATCGGGCGCAGCAGACCATATAGGCCCGACAAAATCCTCAAATGGTCCTGCGCATAGGCGAGCGTTTCATCGCCCATGCTCTTCGCCTCCAAGCCCCAATAGACATCGCCATCGAAAGTGAGCCCCGCAGGCTTGGCCGAATTGCTCCGCCCGTCCAGATCGAAGGCTTTGAACCGTTCTGCATTCAGCTCTGCGAGATTGTCGGATATTTTCATCAGGCGTTTCAAATCCGCCGCCGATTGCTTTTTCGCGACGGTGGCAATCTCGCGCATATCGTCGGTCAGGCGCGGGCTGGTTATCTCAAGCCCGGTTTCGAGCGGGTCGAAATTCAGCTTCTTGGCAGGGGAGAGGAGTGTCAGCATATGTGTTCGCAATCTTCAGGAATCGATAGAGGGTACCGAAACAGCGTAGCGGCGCGAATGGCAAGCCACCGCGCCGCTGTTTTACCCTGCCAAGGGCGCTGCTGCCTACGCAAAACGCAGGCAAACAATTGCGCTAAATGACGCCCATCACCCGCAGGACGATCACAATGATTACAACGGTAATTACGGTCCCGATAATGCCACGCATATTTTCTCTCCCCGATAGTTATGGAAAGGCGTTTTAACACAAAGTGTTAGAATGACAATAACGACAACCGGAAGGCGCCTAACTTTAATTTGCCGATAGGCGCCAAATGGCAGTACACTCACCATAGGAGAGCATTATGATCCAATGGTTCGGCCGCAGATATCTCGATCTGCTCGGGTCGATATACATCTATAATGAGCATCGCGGATATACCGCGATTGACCGCGTGCTGGATGCGGTGCGGGTGCGTTCTCCGGACGATACCGCGCTGATCGCCGCGATCGAGCAGCACCGCGCGGATGAGCGCAAGCATTATGTCATGTTCAAACGCTGGTTCGAACTGCGCGGCACACGTCCGCTCTCGGTCGGGCGGATGTTTGGTCATATCGACCGCTTTATCGAGATCATGTTCGGCCGCTCCATCGACAATCTTGACACGCAGGAAGTGATCGACCGTGACGAGCTGTTCGAGCGGATGTGCCGGGTGATCTCGCTGACTGAAAAACGCGGCTATAAGCAGGTCGAGATTCTGCTCGGCAACCGTTTCGTCAAATCGGACCCGGCGCTGGTGAAGATTTTCCAGATCATCAAGAAGGACGAACCGAGCCATTGGACACCTTATGACGGATGGCTGCGCGATCATGCCAAACGCGAGCCGAAATGGTGGGAACGCGCGGTGGACGGGCTGATCCATTCGGAATTGCTGTTCATCAAACTGCCGCTGCTGTTCCTCAATCCCTTGTCAAAACGGCGCACCGACTGGGCCGACGATGCAGAGGAAAATCCGGACCGGTATTCGCGCCGCCCCCGGTTGCCCGAACCGACTTTGGCCGAAGCCGGATTGGCCTGACCCCGATGGAGCCACCCTTTTTGGCGGGGCACACGCGTAAGCCGCCACTTCTCTATCGCCTGTTCAAGCCGCGGGTCGGCTGGATGCTGGCGCGTAACACCGTCGTTAGTACCGGGGCGTTTCTGGTCGGGCTGACGGTTTTGTGGCTGCTGGTCGAACAGTTTGCGATGAATGAAATTGTGGCGACAGGCATCAGCTTTGTGATTCCCAATACACTGCATTACATCCTCGGGCGGACATGGATTTTCAAAGGTACCGACCGCGCAGTGACGACGGGCTGGTTACTGTTCCTGATCAACGGGATCATAGGTCTGCTCATCACTATGGGGGCGATGGCGCTGCTGCGCGAATATACGCCGATCAACCTTTATGTGGCGCGAATTCTGGTTTCTGTGATTGCGGGGCTGACCATGTTTGTGCTCAATGCGGTGTGGAATTTCCGGCGCGTATAGCCGGACGAGGAAGCGGGGGCGTTCTTGGACAATATCGATCCATCCTTGCTGATCCAGGGCGGGTCCGCGCTTTATATCATCGCATTCCTTATCCGAGAGGAACTGGCGCTGCGCCTGACGGTGATCGCAGGCACCATCCTGTATATCCTCTATTACTATCTGTTCCCCGACCCGCCCCTGTGGGAAGCGATTATCGCAAGTGTTATCATGATTTTTGCCAATCTGATCGTGCTCGGGCAGATCCTTCTGGAGCGCACGACATTCCGGCTCAGCCCCGATGAAAAAGAGCTGTTCGATGCGTTTGAAACACTGACGCCCGGCCAGTTCCGCCACGTTCTCAAAGTTGCCGAATGGAAAGTCTCGTCGGGCAAGGATGGGACCACTCTGACGCGCGAGGCTGAACCCTCGCGTTCGCTCTTCTATGTCTTTCGCGGAATTATTTCGGTCGACAAGGCAGGCCGGCAATTCCGCCTGCCGGAAGGTAACTTCGTGGGCGAGATTGCTTATGTTCTGAAGCGCGACACGACCGCTACCACAGTAGCACCGGTTGGCGTCGAATATGTCGAATGGAACACTGATACGCTGCGTAAGCTGAGCAAGAAGAAGCCCAACCTAGGAAATGCGCTCAACGCGCTTCTAACCCGCGACTTGGCGAAGAAGCTAAGCGCCAGCTACCGCCCTGACGATGCGATGCCAGCCGCCAAAGAACCGGCAGCCCTGCTCAGCAGCGAATAGCGTCAGCCATTAGCGGCGAGTTTGGGGCCGTCTGCTGAATGCACCCTATCGCCACGCTCCAGCGCGGGAGCCCGGGTCGATTTTGAACCATCTGCGCGGGTGCCAACATTTTCACGCTCGGTCAGCCACAGATCGGTATGATCGAGAATCCGTCCGTCATGCGCAATGATCGAAACGGGGCCTATAGGCTGGCGATCGACTTCATCGACCAGTACGGGATTCTCGGCCACTTCAACGCCATATTTCTGACCCCATTGGCGCAGCGCGAGCATCGCGGGGAGAAGATCGAAACCCTTGGGGGTGAGGCGATATTCGATCCGGCGCTTGTCATCTGCGCATGGTTCGCGGTTGAGGATGTCATGTTCGACCAGCTTGCTGAGGCGATTGGACAGAATGTTCCGCGCGATGCCGAGCTCGTTCAGGAACTCTTCGAAATGGTGCAGCCCGTTAAAGCTGGCGCGCAGGATCATGAATGACCACCGCTCGCCCATCACTTCCAGTGCTTCGGGTAGCCCGCACTCGTTCAATTCCTTCAGCGGTTCTCTAAGATCGCCCATAAATTTCCTCTCGATGCCAACTGTCTAGCGGCAAATTCCCCAACCGCAAAACTCAAACTAAGTTTTTAGTTGCAATTTGCAATCTATATAACTAGGTACTGATTCGCAACTGGTTGCATATTGCAACTGGATGACTTGAGATTGACCACCACCTCAAACCAAGGATTAGACAGATGACCCTCCCCCTCTCCACTTCCATCTCTTCAGCTTTTCTCCGCAACACCGGCGCCATCGCAATGGCGATGCTATATACCGTGCTGACATTCGGCGCGACGCTGGCTCCGGCAGCCGCCGAAGCACGCACGGCCAGCACATATTACACGGCGGAATTGTCGACCCCAGCAAAGGAAGCGCGCACAATAATTCGCGGCGTTGTCTGGTATTGTAAGGACACCACTTGCCGCGCGAAAAAGAGCAATTCGCGTCCGGTCAATGTCTGCAAGCGCCTTTCCAACGAAATGGGCGAAATCACTTCCTTCACCGCCAAGGATAAAGCGCTGGCGGACGAAAAGCTGGCCAAGTGCAATAGCTGATTGCCGAACTGAACCCCTCATCCCCCACCCTCTCCTCTCCAGAAAGGGTGAACTTTACGGGCCTCCGAATGCGTTTCGGGGGCCCTTTTTCTACGCTATAAGGCCCCGCGTGGTCAGTTCCGCCTCCAACCTTGCGGCATCGGTAAAATGATGCGTGTGCCAGCCCAGCTGGTGGGCCGCGGCGATGTTAGCCGCATTGTCATCGATAAACAGCATCGCGGAGGCTGGCCGGCCAAAGCGCTTCTCCGCCAGATGGAAAATCGCAGGATCGGGCTTTACCATCCGCTCATGGCCGGACACCACGATATCGATGAACAGATCGAACGCCGGTTCGGTGGGCCGATATTCCGCCCAAAAATCTGTCCCGAAATTGGTGATGGCAAATAGCGGGACATTGCGGGAATGCAGGCGTTCGACCAGTTCCACCGTACCGGGAACCCGCGCCGGGATCGTTTCGAGAAAGCGCCGATGATAGGCGGAAATCTGTTCCGCATAGTCTGGAAACAAAGCGATCCGCTCTGCCACCATAGCGGCAATCGGGCGGCCCGAATCATGCTCCATATGCCATTCTTCCGTAACGACATTGGCAAGAAACCAGTCCAGTTCCTCTGCATCGTGGATCAGTTTTGCGAACAGCAGCCGCATATCCCACTGCACAATAACGCGCCCGACATCGAATACGGCGGTGGTCGGCTGCTGGTTCACTTCTGGTTTTCCAATCTTTGGTAAGGCGCAAACAGGAACGGCCCGCACTCCGATCAGGAGGCGGGCCGGTTCTGTCTCACGACCATGCCGCAGCATGATCGACCAATCCTGCTTAGCAGGCCAATTACCCTTGGCGGGCTTTGAAGCGGCGGTTGGTCTTGTTGATTACATAGGTCCGGCCACGGCGGCGAATAACGCGGCAATCGCGGTGACGGTTTTTCAGCGACTTGAGGCTGTTGCGGATTTTCATTGTCTGGTTTCCAAAAATAAGGGCACCGGAGGTAGTCCCCGATGCCGGAATTTCAAGCTGCGCGCCTAAGGGCGTGTCAGGCGTAAGTCAAGCGATTCGCGCCCGAAGGGTAAGGCTATCCGCGCCTCACTCACCCCGGATCTCGCCCAATTTACGCTCCCATTGCAGCGCATGGCCGATAATCTCATCGAGATTGGCGTGCTTTGGCTCCCACGGCACGGTGGAACGAATGCGCGAGGGATCGGAAATAAGCGATCCCGGGTCACCCGCGCGGCGCGGTTCCATCCGGCGCTCAATTGTCCGGTTCGTGACGCGGTCAACGGCATCGAGCACATCGAGCACTGAAAAACCGCTACCATAGCCGCAATTCATCGTCAGCGAGCGAGATGGCTGCTCCATCAAGGCCTCCAGCGCCAGCACATGCGCGGCGGCCAGATCGGACACATGAATATAATCGCGCACGCCGGTGCCATCGGGCGTATCATAATCTGTGCCGAACACCGCAACATGCTCGCGTTTGCCCAAAGCCGCTTCGACTGCGACTTTGATCAGATGCGTCGCGCCAGCAGTCGACTGCCCGCTGCGCGCCTGAGGATCGGCGCCAGCAACATTGAAATAGCGCAAAGCGCAGAAGTTAAAATCATGCGCAAAGGCAGTGTCCGACAACATTTGCTCGGTCATCAGCTTCGACCAGCCATAGGGATTAATCGGGCGCTGAGGCGTATCTTCGGTGACCGCCTCCACCTCCGGCACGCCATACGTCGCTGCCGTCGAGCTGAAAATGAAATGCGGAACGCCTGCCTTCACCGCAGCCTCGATCAACGCGCGGCTTTTGGCGGTGTTGTTGTGATAATACTTCATCGGATTTTCGACCGATTCAGGCACAATGATCGATCCGGCAAAATGCATAATGGCTTTGGTGCCTTGCTCCGCAAAAATCCGCGCGAGCAATTCGCCATCTTCGATATCGCCCTCATATAAAGGCACATCATCGGGCACCGCGAATGTGAAGCCGGTTGTCAGATTGTCGATCACCGCGACCGGCCAGCCTGTATCGCGCAAAGCAAGCACGGCGTGGCTGCCAATATAGCCGGCACCACCGGTCACCAAAACGCTGGGTTTGCTGATATCACTCATAGAGCCCCGCTAGCATTAATGCGCATCAGAGTGGTTAACGCGGTAATAGTATTACGTGAAACTATTTCTGGCACAATCAGCTCCGGAACGTTAGGCAACCGCAACCGTTTGATCGCTGTGCCTTTCCAAAGGAGGAAGCAGCCATGAAAATCAAGACATTCGCAATTCTGGCACTCGCCGGAACGCTGGCAGGATGCATGTCCGGCCCGCGCGTCAGCCCGGTAGAGATCACGCGCTTCCACCAAAGCGCGGCCATCGCGCAATTGGGCAATGGCACCATCTTCGTCGAGGACGCGCCAGGCGTAGAGGCCGATCCGCAAGAACTTGCCCCTTATAAAGCCGCTATCGCTGCCGAACTGGCAGAGCTTGGTTACCGCGAAGTTCCGCGCGCCGAAGCCTCCCAGATCGCCCAAGTGCGGGTGGAGCGCTTCATTAGCGAGCCTGCCCAACGCCGCAGCCCGGTAACAGTTGGCGGAGGCGGCTCGACAGGAACCTATGGCTCGGGCGTGGGGCTTGGCATCGGCATCAATCTAGGCGGCGGGCAGCGCGAGATGATCGGCACCGATCTGGGTGTAATGATCCGCGACGCAGCCTCCAGCGACGTAATTTGGGAAGGTCGCGCATCGATTTCGGTAAGTGATAATTCAGAATTTGCGGATAGCAGCGCGAACGCTTCGGTGGTTGCCGATGCGCTGTTTAGCGAATTTCCCGGCAATAATGGTGAAACCGTAGAAGTAAGGGTCAACAATTGAGTTCCAACATCCAGATCGATGCCGATTTTGACAGCGGCAATATCGAAGTCCTGTCGGTCGACGGCGCATCCGCGCGATTGGCGATCCGCAAGGACAACGAATCCGAGTTTAAGCAGTGGTTCCATTTCCGCGTCACCGGCATGGCTGGCCGCGAAGTGGAATTGAAAATCGACCAGCTCAACAACTCGGCATTCGTGCTGGGTTGGCCAAGCTATCAGGCGCGTGTCAGCGAAGACCGCGAATATTGGGGCACTGCACCGACAACTTTTCAGATGGACGAAGGCGAAGGTGTGCTGACCATCCGCTACACCCCAACCAGCGATATCGCGTGGTTTGCCTATTTCGCGCCCTATTCGATGGAGCGGCATCACGATCTGATCGCTGAATGCGCCGCTAGTGAAGGCGTATCCTATGAGCGCATCGGCGAAACACTGGACGGCCAGCCGGTCGACTATCTGACGTTCGGCGAAGGCGAAAAACAGATCTGGCTCACCGGACGCCAGCACCCCGGTGAAACGCAAGCCGAATGGTGGATGGAAGGCGCGCTGGAATGCCTGACCGATCCGACCGATTCTGTGGCGCGCGCATTGCGGCAGCGCTGCACGTTCCATGTGGTCCCCAACTGTAACCCCGATGGATCACGCCGCGGCCATTTGCGCACCAATGCGTGCGGAGCGAACCTCAACCGCGAATGGGAAACCCCGACGGCAGAGCGTTCCCCCGAAGTGCTCGCGATCCGCAACAAGATGGACGAAACCGGCGTCGATTTCGCGATGGATGTCCATGGTGACGAAGCGATCCCCGCGGTGTTCCTGGCGGGCTATGAAGGCATCCCCGGCCTGACCGACGAACATTATGAAGGTTTCGCCAGTTACGAAGCGATCCTCGAGCGGCGCACACCCGATTTCCAGACCGAGAAAGGCTATCCGAAAGCCAAACCCGGCGAGGCCAATCTGACGATGTGTACCACGCAGGTCGCGCACCGGTTCCAATGCCCTGCGATGACGCTGGAAATGCCCTATAAAGACAATGACGACCTGCCCGATCCGGAGCAGAACTGGTCCCCCGAACGCTGCAAAGTTTTGGGCCGCGATTGTCTCGCCGCGCTGCTGGAATGGCTGGACAGGTAAGCACGCCCTGTCCGCATGAAACTCGCTCTCTCCAGCCTATTCGTCGCAGCGGTAGCGCCAACGCCCTTCGCCTATGCGCAGGCGCAGGAGACAGACGGTGACATTGAGGCGTGGTCGGTCACAGAGGGCGATTTGGGGTGCAAGGCCACGCGCACAATTACCAGCGCAGTTCCGATTGAGGTACAAACATCACGATCATATCACGATGACGTGGTGGGAGGCATTTGGCTCCGCATCGATTGGCCGGTAGCCGAGAAGGTCGAATATTCTAACAATGTCGCGATACGCTTTGCCGGCGAAACCGCCGCTATCGGCACCGGTTTCGTGTTCCCGAGCGGCGACGACAGTACCCCCAAAGCCGGTATAACCATCTTGATGAATGCGTTGGGAGAAGAGCGCCTGTCATCAGGCAGCCTCCCAGATGATGCGGCATTTACAATTCTGCGCGATGGCCAGGAACTGAGAATTCTTCCCGTTGGCGGCCTGACTTACGAAACCGCCGAACTGGATGAGTGCATTGCGCGGGTCGGGAAGCGGCTTCTCGATGCACGCCCAGATCCTTACGCAGGTCCTCCCAGCGATCCGTCTCCTCGAAACTATCGAGGCATGTGGGTAACAAATGACGATTATCGTGTGCGGTGGATCAATGAGGGAATGCAGGGCACCGTCAGCTTTATGTTATCGATCAACCGCTATGGTTTAGCCGAAAAATGCGAAGTGACCAGTAGTTCCGGATATCAGGAAATCGACCGCAAAACATGCCAGTTAGTCAGGCGAAGAGCGCGCATGTATCCGGCACGCGACGAGGAAGGGAACGCCGTTGCTGGCTTGTATTCCTCAACCGTTCGCTGGCAGATTCCTGAATAATCAGTCCAGATCGGCTAGGCCACCACTGCCTCAACCGCCCTTATCGTTCGCGCAACCGCATCAAGTTCCACCACCGCGCCCACCGGTACGCTGAGCTGGCCCTGGATATGGCCGATATTGGCACCGGCGAAGGCGGGTATGCCGAGCGGTCCCAAATGATGGTCCACCACTTCATCCAAAGTGAAACCAAGCACTCGGTCGCCCTCGCGCGGTGCAGAGCAGCGGGTGCATTGGCCGAAAATGACGCCGCCCAGCTTCTCTAGCACACCGGCCAAGCGCAGTTGCTGGAGCATCCGGTCGATCCGGTAGGGCTCTTCGGCGACATCCTCCAGAAACAGGATCGCCCCCTTCAGATCGGGCATCCACGGTGTACCCATCAGCGTCGATATCACGGTCAGATTGCCGCCGATCAATCGGCCCTGCGCTTTCCCGCCTTGAAGCGTCCGGCCGTTGCGTCCGGTGAGCGCCTCATCCTCCGCGCCGCCCAGAACAGGCCGGATACCGGCGAAAGCCATCCACCAGAAATTGTTCCAGCTGAGCGACTGCCAGCTATTGGCCGCATTGGGCGCGTGCATGGTCGGGAAACCAGCACGCGCAGCAAAAGCGCAGTGCAGCGCGGTGATATCGCTATAGCCGACCAACAGTTTCGGATTGGCACGGATCGTGTCCCAGTCGAGCAGCGGCAGCACCCGGGCACAGCCCCACCCGCCCGAGATCGCAAACACCGCGCGAATTGACGGATCGACGAACATCGCATTGATATCGGCGGCGCGCTCTGCGTCGGTTCCGGCGAGATAGCCGTCGACGCCCGCCACATTTTGTCCAAGCCGGGGCACCAGCCCCATACCGCCTATCGTCTGCTGCGCGATATCAATCTGCCGCGTGGAAACGGCGCTCGCCGGAGCAATCAGCCCGACCCTATCGCCGCTGCGCAGGCGAGGAGGTTTGGTCTGCCGGCGGCCAAAAGCGGGCACTGGCGCGATACCTGCCGCCATCGCCGCTGCCATTCCGGCCAGCACCTGACGGCGCCCGGTCATTCGAGGCTGGCTGGTCCAAACGCCTCGGGCAACAGTACCGAGAGCTTAACCCGTTTCACGTGTTTCGGGCCAACACATAGTATTTCGGGATCGGTGTTTCCCAATTGCGCCAGTTCATTGAGCACCTGACGGCACCTTCCGCAGGGGGTGATCGGCGCGTCGCCGCCCTTGTCCAGCGGCCCGGTGACAGCGACCGCTTCCAAACCGCCGCGTCTGCCCTCAGCCATCGCTTTGGACACAGCGACGGTCTCTGCGCAGAGCGCCAAGCCGTAGCTGGCATTCTCGATATTGGTGCCCGTGACAACGCTGCCGTCGGAGAAGCGCAACGCTGCGCCGACCGCAAAGTCCGAATAGGGCGAATAGGAATGCTCGGCAGCCTTGCGGGCAGCGGCGATCAATTCTTGGTCTTCCATATCAACTCCGTTCGCCCTGAGCTTGTCGAAGGGCCGCCCTTACTACCGAAACGCCGCAGAAAGGAAGTGCGATGCTTCGACACGCTCAGCGTGAGCGGATTTTACCGCCTCCGCTTGATCGCTAGCTCAAGGCTGTACCACTACCCATTCGATCGGTTCATCCGCTGCTTCGCTGCGCAATTGCTCATTGGCCGACCAAAGCAGCCATGGCCGTGTGGTGTAGGTCGGCGCGAAACGCGTACGATTAGCCCACAAGTTCCGCTCGAGCCGCGCCGAGATGGCATAGGCCTCTTCGAATTGCGGTGTAACTTTCAGGATTGCGGGCTTGCCGGTATGGTTTTCGATCTGGTTGATCAGCGTCATCAGCTCGCTTTCAACCGCCGCATCGCTGACCCGCTTCTCGCAATTTTCAGCAGTGCGATCCAGCGCGATGACTGGCGGCATCAGTCCGTCTTCGCGCGGGACCATGGTGACGAAATTGGCCGATTGTCCGTCCGCCAAAACGCACGGGTCAAACAGATGGACTGCGCCCACTTCCAAGCCCGCTTCGCGCGCATTGGCGAAGTTACCGGCAAAACGGCTGTCCTGTCCGTCATTGCCGATACTGGATTCCAGATAGGCAAAATTCGCGCCCAATGCGGCGAGTGTGCGGAAGTTCACCAGACCATTGTCTTGCGCGATCAGAACGCCTTGATCCGGGTAAGCTGCTTCATGTGGAGTCCAATGCTGGTTCTCCCACCAGAACCACGCGCCAACAGCCAGCGCAGCCAGCACCAGCATGCCGAAAATGCGCCAAGCCCATTTGCGTGCCGGGCTTTTCCTACGTGCCATCGCTCTGCTCAGCCTTTGATGTGAAGCACGCAGATCAGCGTGAACAGCCGGCGAGCGGTGGCGAAATCGGTTTCAACTTTGCCCTCCAGCCGCTCAAGCAGTAGCTCGGCGGCGCCATTATGCACCCCGCGGCGCGCCATATCGATGGTTTCGATCTCCGCCGGTGTCGCCTTGCGGATCGCCTGATAATAACTGTCGCAGATCGCAAAATATTCGCGGATCGGGCGGCGGAACCGCGCAAGGCCGAGAATCAGCGTCTCGAGCACTTCTTCATCAGGCTGTGCAATCGCCATCGCCAGCCGTCCATCCTGCACTGCCAGTTTCAAATGGTACGGACCCTCATGGCCTTTCTGCGCCAAGCGTACCGGCTTGAATGTGTTTTCCTCGATCAGATCGAAGATTGCCACCCGCCGTTCCTGTTCGACATCGGCATTGCGCCACAGAATCGTGTCTTCATCCAGCGCAATATGGGCGATACGAAAATCAGGCATTACAAAGCCGCCTTCGCAGATATGCGGGGGCAGTGGCAAGCGCCCGTTTGGTCATTCTTGCGAAAGCGGGCCTTCCGCTTCTTTTTGGTAACCAAAATAAATATCGCTGTTTCCACAAAGCTGTCCCTGCGCTTGTTCGCAAACCGGCTTTACGCATCGCCTTGATCGCCGCATTAAGATGTCATGTCCGAAGATGATCTCCTGGTCCGCCCCGATGATGTAACCACCCCCGAGGCGAAGGGCGATCTGCCCGCAGGCCGCACTTTGCCTGCAAATATCGAGGCAGAAGCGGCGTTTCTGGGTGCCGTATTGATCGATAACCGGGTGATCGAGGAACTGCCCACACCGATTCGGCCCGAGCATTTCTTCGAACCGGTGCACCAGCGCGTCTATGACCGGATTTTGACACTGCAGGATCGCAATGCGGTGGTTACGCCGGTCACGCTCAAACCTTATTTCGAGGCTGACGAAGCGCTGAAGGAATTGGGCGGGATTACCTATCTCGCCAAATTGACGGCGGATGGCCAAGGCCTGCTCGCCCCGCGCGAATTGGCCGAACAGATTTATGATCTCGCACTGCTGCGCGAATTGGTGACCGTAGGGCGAACTTTGGTCGAAGGCGCACTCGACACATCCGAAGATGTCGCCCCGATGCAGCAAATCGAACAGGCCGAGGCATCGCTTTTCAAAGTGGCCGAGGGCGCTGCCGGTCAAAGCGAAGCATCCAGCTTCAGCTCCGCGTCGCAAAAAGCGCTGGGTATGATCGAGATGGCGATCAATTCGGGCGGCAACATTTCAGGTAAGACAACGGGTCTCACCAGTATCAACCAGAAAATCGGCGGTTTGCACGATTCGGATTTAATCATTCTGGCAGGCCGTCCGGGCATGGGGAAAACCTCGCTCGTCACCAATATCGCCTTTAATTGCGCGGATCGATATCTGCGCGACCAGGCCGACGGGATCGATATCGAGGAATCGGTCGGTGCGGGCGTAGCCTTCTTCAGCTTGGAGATGAGTGCGGACCAGCTCGCTACGCGTATCCTGTCCGAACAGGCCGGCATTTCATCAGAAGCATTGCGGATGGGTAAAATCAGCCGCGATGATTTCCAGCGGCTCAGCTTTGCCAGTCAGCGGCTGGCAGAACTGCCGCTTTATATCGACGACACGCCGGCACTGACCATTGCGGCACTGAGAACCCGCGCCCGCCGGCTCAAGCGCAAGCATGGCATCGGCTTGATCGTGGTCGATTATCTCCAGCTTCTCCAGGGATCGGGCCGTGCAAACGACAACCGCGTGAACGAAATTTCCGAAATCAGCCGCGGCCTCAAAACGCTGGCCAAGGAGCTTGAAGTTCCAGTGATCGCGCTCTCGCAGCTCAGCCGTGCGGTGGAGCAGCGTGAGGACAAAACGCCGATGCTATCCGATCTGCGCGAATCGGGCTCGATCGAGCAGGACGCGGATATGGTATGGTTCGTCTATCGCGAGGATTATTACGTCGCTTCCAAAGAACCCAAACGCCCGATGGAAAGCGATGATCCCAAAACGCACGAAGCCCACGCAGCATGGGTGGCCGAGATGGAAAGCGTATTCGGCCTGGCCGAGCTGGTTGTCGCCAAGCAGCGTCACGGTTCGACCGGTAAAGTCCGGATGAAATTCGAGGCACGTATCACCAAGTTCTCTGACCTTGCCGATGATGATCCGCGGGCCAATTATGACAGCTCTATCGACTGATCCGTCCTAGTCGCTGAAATTGAGGCTGCGGCTGACGGTATAGTCCATCGTCGTCACCATAAACCATCCGGTAAGCCATTTGAACTCGTTCCAGATCGAGCGGCGCTTGCCGTGAATTTCCGGTGTGACTTCGATCGACGCTTCCTGCATCGCATCGATCAAGTCGCGCATTTTGCCCGCCAACCCGGCATCCTCGATCCGGAACATCAGCTCCAGATTCAGCCGGATCGAGCGATGATCGAAATTGGCACTTCCAAAATACACAATGTCGTCGATCACCAACAGCTTCATATGCAGCTTGCACGGCTGAAACTCGTAAATGCGGGCCTTGCGGCGCAGCAGCGAACCATACAGAGCGCGTGCAGCATTGACGGTAGTGCTGTTGTCCGATTTGCCCGCCAGCATCAGGCGTGCCTTGCTGCGCTGGGCGACTTTACCAATCAGCCTGCGAAAGCTGCGCGGCGGAGAGAAGTAGGCCATCACCAGATCAAGCCGCGACGCCTTGGCCAGATCACGCTTGACCATCCGCGCCCAATTGTTCTCCGCGCGTGTCGGGCCGCCCAGCGTCAAGCGTACTGGCCCGTCGCCCGGATCCCAATCCTTGATCATCCGCCGGATAACCCTGAATTGCGCATCGGGGGTGGAAGTCCATTCCTGAAGTTGATGATACCAGCGAAGCAAATCGTCCACCGCCGGACCGGTCATTTTGCAGCCCAGATCGCACCAGCCATTCTCGGTCGGCGGCGCGAAATAATGCTCCGACACGTTGAAACCGCCGACCATCGCTACTGTTTCGTCGGCAATCAGGATTTTTTGATGATTGCGGATCAGGTAACGGCGGCTCCGGCGCGGACTGAACACGGAAAATTGTCCGCCATTGTCGACGATCGGGTCAAAGAAACTGTTCTCCGCATCGGTCCCAAACCGGTCGACAATCAATTGCACCGATACTCCGCGTGTGGCAGCCTTGACCAAGGCATCGCGCACTTGCTCCCCCGCGCTATCGTCCTGGAACATATAATAGAATATTTTGAGCGAACTTTGCGCTTTGTCGATAACATCGAGCAACGCATCGAACCGGTCCTTCCCGGCGGGAAAGAAAGTCAGCTTCAGACCATGCGCCTCTACTTCGAATGGTTCGACATCGTGATAGGAATCAGGGGCTTGGCTGGATGACATGGCAGGCGGTATGTGGGCGTTTGGTGGGCGAACCGCAAGACCCTTGGCCAGAGCGCAAATCCTTGACTCTTGTCGACAGGGTCCCTATTTGCCCGCTCTTCCCGAAACACTTGTTTTATCGGAGTGCCCATGGCGCGCGTTACCGTCGAAGATTGTGTCGACAAAGTTCCTAATCGTTTTGACCTTGTCCTGCTTGCGGCGCAGCGCGCGCGCGAGATTTCGGGCGGTGCAGAACTGACTCTTGATCGTGACCGGGATAAAAACCCTGTTGTCGCTTTGCGCGAAGTTGCCGAGCAAACGATCAAGCCGAAAGATCTGAAAGAAAGCGTCATCACCGGTCTGCAGAAAATCCTGCCCGACGATGAAGACGAAGCGGATGAAGTTGCATCGCTCAGCCAATCGGCAGAGGCGCTTCGGATCACGGCATCGGCACCGACCCGGTCGACCTCGATCGGTTCTGACTACGAGGGGTAACACCCTCTCCCCAATTGGTCCCGAAACGGGGCAAGCGACGGCCGCTCCTTGACGGGGCGGCCTTTGTCGTTTGGATGGGGAGCATGGCGGTAATTGCGATCTACAGCGTAAAAGGAGGCGTAGGGAAGACAACCCTTTCGGCCAATCTCGCATGGTATGCGTCATCTACATACAAACACCGGACCTTGGTGTGGGATCTTGACGCAGCGGGCGGTGCGGGCTTCCTGCTGGGCGTCGATCCTGATCCTGTACTGCCGGCAGAAACGCTGTTTTCCCGTCAAAAGTCGCCGCATGATTTCATTCAGCAAACCGGGCATGAACGGTTGAGTGTTCTTCCCGCCGACGAAAGTCTACGGAGCATCGACAGCTACTTTTCGCGGGTGGTTCGCCGGGACAGCCTGGCGCGAACGGCGGCCCGATTCAAAAGCGGTTATGAGCGTATTTTTATCGATTGCCCGCCAGTGCTCAATTCGCTGAGCCGCCAGATTATGCGTGCTGCGGATGTGGTGATTGTTCCGCTTCCGCCGTCGCCGCTATCGACACGGGCGTTTCAACTGGTTGCCGATGAAGTGAAAGCCACTGGCGCGAAGCACGCGCCGATGCTGCCGGTTCTCTCCATGCTCGATATGCGCCGCACATTGCACCGCAAAGCGCGTGAGGATGCGCCGGATTGGCCGACCATCCCGTTCGCGAGCGCGGCCGAGCAATGCGCGGTACGGAGGCAGCCTGTGGGCACTTTCGCGCCGCGATCACCAGCCGCGCAGAGCTTTGCAGGCTTGTCGGCTGCAATCGAACGGAAGCTCTCATCCCGTGGTGAATAGAGCTTAGTTCTACGTCCCCTCGACCGATGGGGCAGACCGTTCTACATAGGACGCATGAGCGGGGATATTGGTGACATTTCGGGAGCCGTCGGCGACATCGGCCTGGGCGTAGCGGCTGCAAAAGCGGTTGAACCCGAAACGGACGGAGCAACACGCGGTGGACGCGAAGAAACTGGCGGCAATGCGTGTCTGAATTGCGGCACCGCCTTGATCGGCGACCACTGCCATCATTGCGGGCAGAAGGCGAAACTTCACCGGACATTGCGCGGCTTTGGCCACGACCTGCTTCACGGCATTCTCCATTTCGAAGGCAAGTTTTGGCGCACGATGCCGCTGCTTTTCTGGCGTCCGGGCCGGGTGATTCGCGAATATGTCGAAGGCAAGCGCGCGAAATATGTGAGCCCGATTGCATTGTTCCTGTTCACGGTGTTCGTTAGCTATGCGCTGTTCAGTGCGTTCGGGGGCTTCGGCGACATCGAGCCAGAAGTTGATCCGGCGACCGCTCAAGAACTTCAAGCAAACCTGGAAGGCGCTAACGCTGAATTGGCGAAGCTCAATCAGGATCTCGCAGCGCCAGATCTGACCGCTGAAGCCAAAGCAAAACTGCGCAGGGAGATCGCCGCCGCAAATTTGGGCCGGGATATGTTGGTCACTTTGATCGAAAGTGCCAAAGTCACCGATGATCCGGAGGGGATTATCAAAGTCGGCCCGGGTAAAACAGGGATCAGCTCTGAAGCTGCGGGAAGCGCGAATCCGGATAGTGCAGGGGTTAGCGACGGTATCGGCGGATGGCTCAATTCATCCGTCCGGAAAGTCCGCGATAATCCCGGTCTAGCGGTCTACAAATTGCAGACAAACGCCTACAAACTGAGCTGGTTGCTGATCCCGCTGAGCCTGCCGTTCATGTGGCTTTTGTTCCCGTTTAGCAGACGGTTCAAAATGTACGATCACACAGTGTTTGTCACTTACTCGATCAGCTTCATGACAATGCTCGCGGTCATCCTGTCCGTGGGGATCGGCTACCAATTTTGGCCGCTGATTGTCGGCCCCCTCCTATACGCTCCGTTCCATCTCTACCGATCTTTTCGCGGCGCATACGGGCTGAGCCGGTTCGGCGCTTTATGGCGTATGGTGACGCTTTCGGCAGCGATCTGGCTCACACTCGGCCTGTTCATCACAATCATGTTCGGCATCGTGATCTCGGGCTAGGCAGCGTGCAAGGCAGTGCCGCCCGCGATGACGCAGATCCGATTGCTCAGGTGATTTGGGCACCAGTCAGCCGCTAAGCGCCTTGCGGAGCCTCGCCGCCTGATCCGCCGAATTTCTTGCCTGCTTTTGGAATGGACGAACCCGCGACCGGTTTGACAGAACCCGGGCCAGAAGGCTTGTCGGGACGGTCGAACTTGCCCGTTTCGAGCAATTGATCGATCTCATCACCGCTCAGGGTCTCGTATTCGAGCATCGCTTGAGCGAGCAAATGGAGCTTGTCTTCCTGCTCTTTCAGGATCGTCTCGGCGCGCTTGAGACCGCCTTCGACCAGCGATTTGATTTCCGCATCGATCAGCTTGTTGGTTTCCGCACCAGCCATCGTCCGCTGGGTCGAGCCCATGCCGAGATAGCCTTCCTGGCTTGCCTCGTACTGAAGCGGACCAAGCTTGTCCGACATGCCCCATTTGGTGACCATGCTGCGCGCAAGATCGGTCGCATATTGGATGTCGGACGAGGCACCGCTCGACACTTTATCGTGGCCAAAAATGATTTCCTCGGCAACGCGGCCGCCCATGGCAACCGCGAGGTTCGCATGCATTTTATCGCGGTGGTACGAGTAATTGTCCCGTTCCGGCAGGCGCATCACCATACCCAGCGCACGGCCGCGCGGGATAATGGTCGCCTTGTGAATCGGATCGGACGCCGGCTCGTTCACGGACACCAGCGCGTGGCCGGCTTCGTGATAGGCAGTCATCTTCTTTTCGTCATCGGTCATGACCATACTGCGGCGTTCGGTGCCCATCATGACCTTGTCTTTGGCGTCTTCGAATTCCTGCATCGCGACAAGGCGCTTGTTACGGCGCGCAGCCAGCAAAGCCGCTTCGTTGACGAGGTTCGCCAGATCGGCGCCGGAGAAGCCGGGCGTACCGCGCGCAATGGTGCGCGGGTTTACGTCGGGCGCAAGCGGTACTTTCTTCATGTGCACGCCGAGAATCTTCTCGCGCCCGTCAATATCCGGAATCGGCACCACAACCTGACGGTCGAAACGGCCAGGACGCAGCAGCGCGGGGTCGAGCACGTCAGGGCGGTTGGTCGCAGCGACGATGATGATGCCTTCATTGGCTTCAAACCCGTCCATCTCGACCAGCAGCTGGTTCAATGTCTGCTCGCGCTCATCATTGGAGTTACCGATACCGTTGCCGCGATGGCGGCCAACAGCGTCGATCTCGTCGATAAACACAATGCAGGGCGCGTTTTTCTTGGCCTGCTCGAACATGTCGCGGACGCGGCTTGCGCCCACACCGACGAACATCTCCACAAAGTCCGAGCCGGAGATGGTAAAGAATGGCACACCCGCTTCACCCGCAATCGCGCGGGCGAGCAGTGTTTTACCGGTACCGGGCGAACCAACCAGCAATGCGCCTTTGGGAATTTGACCGCCCAGCTTGGAGAAACGCTGCGGATCTTTGAGAAACTCTACAACTTCTTCGAGCTCTTCGCGCGCTTCGTCGATACCGGCCACGTCTTGGAACGTCACTTTACCCTGACGCTCGGTCAGCAATTTGGCCTTCGACTTGCCGAAACCCATTGCCCCGCCAGCGCCGCCACCTTTTTGCACCTGACGCAGCGCGAAAAACGCGATGCCCAGGATCAGCAGAAATGGAAGCGATTGAATCAGAACGACCAGCAGCGGATTGGTTGTCTCGCGCGGCGCACCGGAATAGCGTACATTTTGCTCTTCCAGCAGCTCGGTCAGGCCGGGATCGGCGCCTACCGGAACGGTACTGAACAGTTCGCCGTCTTTCAACTTACCGGTAATCTTGTCGGGACTGATCTGAACCTGCTCGACAGAACCCTCGGCAACCTTATCGCGGAAGCCCGAATAATCGATCTGCTGCGCGGTTGGCTGTCCGGCATTGCCAAACATCGTCACTACCAACAGCAGCGCCATAAAAATGCCGCCCCATACCATAAGGCTCTTTACCCATGGGTTGGGCTGTTGCGGTTCGTTGTCGTCGTTCATCGGCGAAGGTTCCTTTTCACCGCTCTAATGTAGGGTTCGATAGGTGAATGGCAAGATAACACTCTTATCGGGCATGAAGAGGAATTCCGATCAATCTGATCGGCCATAGGCGTTGAGGAAGACCGCGACCGCTCCCTCGATACGTTCGCGGTTCCGTTCGGGGTCGGCTTCGGCACCGAAGCGGCGCTCGAGATCGCTGAACCCCTTGCACATTGACACGAACTGCTCGGCAGCGAGCGGCAGGTCATCAATCTGCAATCTGCCTGCTTCGACTTCGGATTGCAGCATGACGACAAATTCAGCGCGCATATTGCGCGGCCCGGCATCGAGAAATGACCGGCCGATTGCTGGCTCATGCTCGGTTTCCGCCGCTATCCTCAATTCGAATCGCGTCATTTCAGGCCGCGCGAGAAAAGCAGTCATCGCTTTGCCCAGCGCCAAAAGGCGGCTTTTGAGATCGCCCGTGCCCGCCTGTTCGATGCTGAAATGGCCAGCCATTTTGGCGCATTCATTCTCGACCGTGGCGATAAACAATCCGCGTTTGTCACCGAAATGATTGTAGACTGTGACTTTGGAAACGCCTGCTTTTGCAGCGACTTGCTCGATGGCAGTGGCTGCATAGCCAACATCGAAGAACATCTGTGACGCCGCTTTGACCATGGCCTCACGCTTAGTCTCGTCGGCAGGTCGCCCGAGACGCTGGTTGGCATGTCCAGATTCGACAGTTGACAAAGTGAACGGTCCCGTTCAGTTAAACGCTACCGTTCAATAATGGGCCATGCGCTTGGTAAGTGCAACCCGTATGACAGACTGGGGTTCTCGCGTGCTGTGGATCGCAATCCGGATGCTGACTGGCGACAAGACCAAATTCTATGGTCTGCTGTTCGGCATTGCCTTTTCGACATTGCTTATCACGCAGCAGCTGACGATTTTCGTCAATCTGATCGAGCGCGGGGCATCGGGCGTGTATAATGTTCCGACCGCCGACATCTGGGTCATGGATGAAGTCAGCCGGACCACCGATGTCAACTTTCCGATGCCAGCAACCGCACTCGACAAAGTGCGCGGCGTTGCCGGTGTCGCATGGGCAGTTCCGCATTTGCGCGCCAACGCCTCTGTCAGGACGCAGGATGGCGATCTCGAAGGCGTCGGTATCGTCGGCGTCGATGATGCGACGCTGATCGGCCTCCCCAAGCGTATGGTCGAGGGGTCGACCAGCGCGCTGGCGCAGCCCGATACAGTTCTGATCGACGATGTCGGCGTCACCAATCTGTTTGAAAACGGCAATGACCCGATCGGCGAACGGCTGGAGCTTAACGACCAGCGCGCGGTGATACGCGGGGTGGCCGATTCCATACCCAGCTTCACCAGCCAGGTCGTGCTGTACACAAAATACAGTCAGGCACTCCGCTATGTGCCGGGCACGCGCAACCGGATGACTTTCGTGCTTGTCGGCGCGGCGGAGGGAGAAAATCCGGTCGCGCTATCCGCGCGCATAACCGAACAAACCGGCCTGCGCGCCCGGACCCGCGATGAATTTGCGCAAGACGGTGTCGATTTTATCATTGAGAATACCGGAATCCCGGTGAATTTCGGGATTACCGTGGTGCTTGGCTTTATTGTCGGCGTGGCGATTGTCGGCCTGACATTCAGCCTGTTTATCCGCGACAATATCAAGCAATTCGGCGCGCTCAAAGCCATCGGCGTCACCAATCGCAAGATCGCTACCATGGTCGCCGCGCAGGCGGGGATGGTCGGGACGATCGGCTATGGCTTGGGCGTTCTGGGCACAGTCGGGTTTATCTATGCCTTCAGCGGTGTGCCCCAGTTCAAGGGCTTCTACATCCCGTGGCAAATCCCGCTGATTTCACTGGTCGCAGTGATCGTCATCATCGCTTTGACCGGCTGGCTCGCCTTGCGTGATGTGATGAACACGGAACCTGCGGCGGTGTTCCGGTGAGCTCAGCATCCCAATCCCCCGAAAGCCTTGACGCAACGCTCGATGGCGACGGACCATTCGCCATCAGCACGCGCGGCGTTACGCGCGATTTCCCATCCGGTCAGGATGTCATCACCGTGCTGCATGGCATCGATTGCGACATCCGGTCGGGCGAAATGACGTATGTCGTCGGCGCAAGCGGCTCGGGCAAAACCACGCTCATTTCGATCATGTGCGGCATCTTGTGGCCAACGCAGGGCGAAGTCGATGTGTTCGGCACCGATATTTACAATCTGTCCGATAATGAGCTCGTCAATTTCCGGCTGCAGAATATCGGCTTTATCTTCCAGCAATATAATCTGATCCCGTCGGTGGATGCCGCATCCAATGCCGCCGTACCCCTGATCGCGCAGGGAATGGACCGGCTCGAAGCGCGCGAGCGCGCCGTCGCCATGCTGGAAAAACTCAACATAGCCGATCAGGCGGACAAGCTTCCCAACCAGCTCTCGGGCGGCCAGCAGCAGCGCGTCGCGATTGCCCGCGCACTGGTCCACGAACCGCGTCTGGTCGTGTGCGATGAACCGACCGCCGCGCTAGATGCCAAGTCGGGCCGCCGGGTGATGGACTTGCTCCGCGAAGTGGGCGTGTCCGAGGACCGTAGCGTCATCATTGTTACCCACGATAACCGCATTTTCGATCTCGCCGACCGTATTCTCGTCCTCGAGGACGGGCGGATAACCCATGACGGCACCGACATGCCCGAAGATCATTAAACATGATCACTAAACATGATCACTAAACACGACCACTAGAACGGACCATTCATCATGGCATTGCTTCCTGAAAATCTCAGCTTCTCGCGCAAGATATTGCCGATCATTGCCGTGGTCGGATTGCTCGTGGCGGTAGTGTTCATCTGGAACGGCCTGCCCGACCGCGAATTGTCCGAACCCGAGAACGAGCCCCCGCGCGCGACCGGCGAGCTCGCGAATGCGACACGCGTGGCCGGTGCCGGACTGGTCGAACCGTCGAGTGAGATTGTCGATATCGGCACGGCATTGTCCGGGCTGGTCAGTGATTTGCGAGTGCAGCCGGGTGACTATGTGGAAAAGGGCCAGGTGCTGTTCACTGTCGATGACCGTGCAGTGCGCGCCAGCTTGCAGGAGGCGAATGCCGCCATCAATGAAGCGCGCGCCGCAATCGGCGAGGCGCAGACCGCCCGGGCAACCGCGCAGCAACAGCTTGCCCTGTATAATCAGGTGGAAGATTCCGCTGCAGTCAGCCGCGCCGAAGTCATCCGGGCCGAAGGCGACGCGAGCGCCGCAAACAGCCGCCTGAAACTGGCCCGTGCGCGGCTATCGGCGGCGCAAGCACGTGCCGGTAGCGCGCGGACAGAATTGGGCCGCCTGACTGTGCGCGCGCCGATGGCGGGCGAAATTCTGGCGGTGAACATCCGCCCGGGCGAATATGTCTCGACCCAAGGCGGAAACGGGCAACCCTTTATCCGGATGGGTCAGACACGGCCGCTCTATATCCGTGTCGACATCGACGAATCGGAAGCTGTGCGCGTGGATATGGGCGCGCCCGCTATCGTCTCGCCCCGCGGTGCAGCCGGCGAGCAGGTGGAAGCCAAATTCGTTCGTGCAGAGCCGCTTGTCGTCCCCAAAACATCGCTCACCAACAGCGCCAGCGAGCGGGTGGATGTCCGCGTGCTGCAAGTTTTATACCAACTGCCCGAACGCGCTTCGGGAGGTGCCTCGGGAGATGGGGGCCTGTTCCGCGTCGGCCAGCAGATCGATGCCTTTATCCCGGCCAAGAATGCTTCAGCCAAATCCGATGCTAAACCAGCGGATGTTACCGAAGAGGCAGCCGCGCAATGAGATCTGGCGCCTTCCTCATCGGTGCAGCGAGCATTGCACTGACCGGGTGCGTGGCTGGCCCCGCACCGGTAATCGAAACACCCGCACCGGTTCTTCCGGCCAGCTACACTTATGCGCCGGATAGCACCGTGGCCGCATCGGTCGATACGCTCCTGCCGATTGGCGATCCGGCCTTTGCCGCGCTGTCCGCAGCGGCACTCGCAGAGTCGCCAAGCCTGCTCGAAGCGGCTGCGCGGATCGATAGCGCGCGGGCCAATGCCGCCGGCGCAGGCGCCAACCGGCTGCCGCTCATTTCGGGCGATGCATCCATCGCTGGCACGCGCACCAATCCCAATCAGTTTGGAGCCAATCTGCCCGCTGGCATCGCCATCGATACCGAGCGGCTGAACTATGGCGCAAATATCGGCGCCGTGTGGGACCCTGACCTGTTCGGACAGCTCCGCGCGCAGGAACGGGCTGCGCTTAGCCTGGTGGATGCAGCGGGTGCGGATGCAGCAGCAATCCGCCTTTCGATCCTGGCCGAGATTGCCGGTGCCGTGATCGACTGGCGCACTTTGCAGGCGCGCGAAAAGGCGCTGAAGGAAGATCTGGTCGCGGCGGAAACTCTGGTGACTTTGTCCGATATTCGCGAGCGTGCGGGCATTGCTCCGGGCTTCGACCGGGTGCGCGCAGAGACGGTTGCAGAAACCAGCCGCAGCCGGATCGCCGCGCTGGCGAGCGAACGCGCGCGGATTGCCGGACTGCTGGTCACGCTGACCGCGCAATCGCCAAAGACAGTACGCGATGCATTGGCGAGTGACGGTCCCGGCAGCATCGTATCCGCCGCACCGGCCAGCACCCCGTCCGAATTGCTGGCCAACCGCCCCGACATTCAAGCAGCCGCGGCGCGTCTGGCAGCCAGCGATGCCGAGCTTTACGCCGCTGCGGCCAATCGTTTCCCAAAGTTTACGCTGTCCGCTGCGCTCGGCCTGCTGGCGTTCGATCTGGGGGATCTGTTCGATGAGGACGCGGTCGTCGGTTCGGCCAGTGGTTCGCTGCTTGCTCCCTTGCTCGATTTCGGACGGATCGAGGCGCAGATCGATGGTGCTGCTGCGGGTAAGCGCGCCGCCTTTCAGGCCTATCGCGGACGGGTCTTCACAGCGCTCGGCGAAGCGGAAACCGGTTACGGCCTGGTCCAGTCAGCCGACCGCGAGCTGGCGCTTGCCGAACGCGAACGTGCCAGCGCGGCGCGCGCCGCTGAGCTTGCCGAAGTGCGTTTCCGCGCAGGCCTCGCCAATTTTCTGACCGTGCTCGACGCGCGCCGGATTGCCGACAGTTCGGGTGAACGTGTCGCGCTGGCTAAAGGCAGAGCGCAGCGTGCGCGTGTACTGCTATGGCAAGCGCTGGGCGGAAATGACGGCAAAGTGGCTACACAATAACCCGGTCAACCAGCCAATAGGCACCGATTGCGCCGATCCCATAGGCCGAAACGCGGATCGTCAGCGGCAGCGCGTGTGCCGCACATCGCTGGATGAAGGCGAGCACCCCCAGAACCACGGCGACGACCAGGAGCTGCCCCGCCTCGACGCCAATATTGAACGCGAGCAACGCCGCCAGAATATCGCCCTCGGGCAGGCCAATCGCATTGAGCGCCCCCGCAAATCCAAACCCGTGCAGCAGTCCGAAGACAAAGGCGACGATCCACGGGAATCGGCGCGTCAGACTTGGCGTTTCAGTTTCCGGCCGGACAATCTCCAGCGCCAAAAATACAATAGACAGCGCTATAAGCGCCTCGACCGGACCGCCGGGCAGACCGACATATCCGAGCGCCGCGCTCGCCAAAGTGATCGAGTGAGAAACGGTAAAGGCAGTTGCAGCGAGAATAACTGCACGCCAATTGCGGATCAGCAGCACCAGCGCGATCACAAACAGCAGATGGTCCCAGCCCGCCAGAATATGCTCGACGCCAAGAATGAAATAGGTCTGCAGCACCTGCCATGTGTCAGGCTGCGCCGCGATCTCTGCCGAGGGTTGTTTCGCAGTCAGCCGCAAGGCCTGCGCCGGTTCATCCAGCGGTTGGATACGCACCAGCATATCCGACTGGCCGATCAATCCCGGCATCGCAATCGACTGGCCGCCCAATGGACCAGTGCATGTGAGCGCGGCCGCGCCAATCACCGCTCCGCCCGCAACGCCCATTTCGGCATTGCCGCGCATTGCGCAGTTTGCCGGAATGACCGGCGGTGGCGGCGCTTTGGTTGGCGGCGCAGAGAATGGCTGTTTCCAACGCAAACGCCATTCGCCCGCCTTTTCTTCGGTGAGTTCCAGATATCCGGGACGTAGCTCGTCCGCCTGCGCGCTGGCGGGCAGCATCAGCAGGCACATTAGCAGGGCCGCAAGCGCCCTCATTTCTCGACCGTCACCTCATAGGCATCGCGCAGCAGCTGATAGGCATCCTGCTTGCGCCGTTCGAGCGTAGCCAGCCGCCAATCATTCTCGACACGGTCCCGGATGTCTTCAAACGCAGGCACAGTGCCAACTGCCCGATCACGCAAACGCACAAGATGCCAGCCAAACCCCGATGCCACCGGCCCCGACCATTCGCCTGTGTCTTCGATGGTTTGCAACGCCTCGAAGAATGCAATCCCGAATTGCTTCTCCACCGCTTGGGAGGACACGCCTTCGCGTGTGGCAGGCAAATCAATCACCTGCCCGAGCCCGCTCCAATCGCCGTCATCGCGCACCCGCTCCAGCGCCGCTGCGGCATCGCTCTTCCCGGCAAAATAGAGCTGGTCGAAACTGTATGTCGTATCGTCGGCAAAGCGCTGCGGATGTGCCTCCAGCCAGTCGCGCAATGTCTGGTCCGAAGGCTGCGCGGTCTCGGCAATGCTGGACGCGAGGAAGTCCATCTTGTTGGCCAGACGTTTGCGCACCACCGCATCGTCGCGGTCGAGCCCGAGCCGCAATGCCTCGCGGTAGAGAATTTCCTCACGCAGCCATGTTTCAGTCAGCGTATCCAGCTCAGCATCGGTCGGCGGACGCTGCATGGTCCGTTCCCAGGTGAGCGCAATCCGCGCACGGTCTTCCTGCGAAATCGCAATCGTCCGGCTTGCTGGATCGACCGGCTCGCCTTTCCACGCGAAGAACAGGAAAAGCGCAATTCCGAGAAGCAGAAAATGGACGAGCGGCTCACGCGTCCAGCCGGGCAATGTCATCGAACTATCACGGGGCCGCTGGCGCCGGTCCGATCCAGATCGGCGATGTATAGGCGCGTTCCTGCGCAACGGCGTATTTCTGCGCCTCTTCGCTCAACTCGATCCCGAACCGCACCGCGTCGAACAGCGTCCAGCGCGGCGTCGGGATTTCCAGCACACGGACGTAATAGAACGCATTTTGCCCCGCGCGATATTCCGGATCGGTCCACACCGTTTGTAGCTGAGGGGCGCCGATATCGTTGGTGTAAGTCGCCTCTTCGCGGTTCACCGTATTGCCCACAGCAGGCAGTTTACCGCCAACGCTACGGCGGGTGTCCATGTCCGACCACACAACGTCGAATACTTTCTCACGCGTGGTTCCGTCAGCCGTGATCCAGCCTTTCACGATCTGTACACGGTCAAGATGCGCGCCATCGGGATCTTTAAGCGCGGATACGATGAATTGCGGGGCCTTGCCTTCATCGGACAATTCGCCGCCCATCGGCACCCCGCCTTTATAAGCGTCGGCGACCCAATCACCGGCGAAATCCGTCTCGCCCAAATCGAATCCGCCGAAGAACCGCACCGTCATGCGCGGGCCAGTGGTGGCATAGACTTCACGCCGCATCATCGCGTCGAAAATTTCTGCGCGCGTGTTCGCTTTGGCCCACACCGCAGCATAGCCGCCGGCCAGATAGTTCCAACCGAACCGGCCCACGCGGGTGCCCAGATTCTGCTCGGCATTGGCGCGTTCGCCATTGGGCTCATTGCCGGTATGCTTGCCGAAGAAATTGTCCTCGTCGCCCGTCGCCAAAGTCGTGTGGCTGTCGGTCGAACCGATCATTCCGAACTTGTACGGATTGGCACCGGTCTGCTGTTCGATCGACAGGCCGCGCTTCAATGCCTCGCGCAGATATTCGCCGGCCAGCTGATCGTCTTCTTTGAAAGCTGTCAGCGAGAGATTACCGATTTCCCAGCCCACATCACCAAAGCCTGCAAATTCATCATTAGGCGAAAGAAACGGATGCGATTCGCTGTCGCCCTTGATCTGCGTCGCCTCGACCACCGGTTCGCGCAATGCGCGGCGGCGGGCTGTCTCCGCCGTCATCGGTCCGCCATCAGCCTGGGTCAGTTCGAACATCAATCCATTGGACAGGTTCGAATTGTGCGGGATCGCCAGCACTTTGCCGCCGGTGCTTTGCTCATACGCATCCATATGGTCGAACAATGCCGTGATATTTCCATCGAGCGCGGGGGCTGGAAGGATTTGCGAAGTCCGGTCGTAGCCGTCGCGATACATCACCACCCGGTGAAGATTATTTCCGCCCGGCATCAGCGTCCACTCATATCCCGCCAGCGGCGTGAATTTGCCCGGCTCGTAATATTTGTCGAGCGTGGCGAGATGTGCCTGCCAGATATTGCGCGTGTTCTCGGCCTGGTTTTCAGGATCGCGCAAAGCATCGGGCAAAGTGCCATTGGAGGCCGCAGTGATCAGTTCGGCAATGGCCAGCTGCGACTGCTCGGGCGATTCTTGCATCATATCGTGCCAGCGCAGCAGCGTGTCATCCTGGATCATGAAGCGCGGCGCATCATACAGCCGCCGTGTTGCGCCCAGCCCGTCGCTGTGATCGGCGATCACCAGGAAATCGAGCGGCCGCGCGAGCTGCGCTTCCATGCCCATCGTCGCGGTGACTTTCTCGCCGCGCGCGAATTTCAGCGCCGCATCGGGCCCAAGGCGCGTACCGAAACCAAATGCATCGATTGAATTGTCGGTGTGGAGGTGCGTATCGCCCCATAGAACTTGCTGCGGATAGTCGGCGATCGTGACGGCCGCTTCTGCTTCGGCAACATCCTCGGCCTTGGCAACCGGATCATGGCGGATGAACAGCCACCAGATCGCGGCAGCGAGAACCGCCACCAACACGACAATGCCGAGAATCTTTTTCATAACACCCCTCCTGCGCCGCGATTGGCTCGCGGTCTAATCAGTTGCAGAATGCCACATATTATCGGGCGGTCAAGTTATGGGGCGGTCACGCGGCTGCCTTCTTGAGCAAAGCCGAACGGCTGCAGCGCACCACAATTTCATCACGCTGGTTCAGCAATTCGTGCGTGAAAGTGACGATCCCGGCGTTGGGACGCGATTTTGACTCTTTCAGCGCGGTGACTTCGCTCGTCGCGCGCAAAGTATCGCCAATGAAAACCGGTTTGGGCATGACCAGCTTGTCATAACCGAGATTGGCGACCAGCGTCCCCAGCGTGGTGTCGCCGACCGACAGGCCGACCATCAGCGAGAATGTGAAAGTCCCGTTCACCAATATCTGGCCAAATTCGGACTCTTTCGCAGCTTCCATATCCAGATGCAGCGGCTGCGGATTATGCGTCATGGTCGAAAACAGGAGATTGTCGGTTTCGGTTACAGTCCGGCGAATCTCGTGCTCTATCCGGTCGCCCATTTGCCACTCGTCGAAATGCCGCCCTGCCATATAATTATTCCTCTCTCCGGTGCGGCGCGGACCATGCGCATGCAAGCACTTGATTGCAACTGTAACTAAGTCCATCCCGCGCGAATTGTACATCTATGGATTGAGTCGCCCATGACACACCCCGCTCCGCTTGATCGTTCCAACCTTCGTCTCGCATACCGGCAGGAAGAAAATGCCTGCATCGCCGAACGGATGAAGCAGGCCGGACCTGCATCCAAACTGCATGATATGGCGGCAGACACTGCGGTCGAACTGATCGAAGGCGCGCGCCGCCGCAAGGCCAGCGGGATCGATGCGTTCCTGCAGCAATTCGGGCTCGATACTGAGGAAGGCATTGCGCTGATGTGCCTCGCCGAAGCTCTGTTGCGCGTGCCAGATATCGCCACGGCAGACCTGCTGATCCGCGACAAGATCGGCGATATCGACTGGGGCGAGCATCTGGGTGAAAGCTCTTCCACTTTCGTCAACGCGGCGACGTTTTCGCTTATGCTCACCGGCGAAGTGCTGGAACGCCCGGACGAGCAGCAGCAGGGTATGAAAACCACGCTGAAACGGACCGTTGGCCGTCTTGGCGAGCCGGTGATCCGCAAGGCCACATTGCAGGCGATGCGTATTCTGGGCGGTCAATTCGTGTTTGGCCGGTCGATCAAGGAAGCGCTCAAACGCGCTGCACCGGAACGCAGGCAAGGGCTGACGCATAGCTTCGACATGCTCGGCGAAGCGGCGATGACCTACAAGGACGCCGAGCGGTATCGCGTCGCGTATGAGGATGCGATCGAGCGGCTTTCCGGAGAGACCGACGGGCAGATCGGTACATCGCCGGGTATCTCGGTCAAACTGTCGGCGCTGCATCCGAAATACTTTTTCACCCATGCCGGGGAAGTCACCGCTGCACTGGTACCGATCCTTAAAGCGCTCGCGATCAAAGCGCGCGATGCGAATATGCATTTCACTATCGATGCGGAGGAGGCAGAACGGCTCGAAATATCGATGGACATCATCGAAACGCTGGCCGCCGATGACCAGATCTTCGTCAAGAGCGACGGTACCCGTTGGGGCGGTTTCGGCCTTGCAATCCAGGCCTACCAGAAACGCGCCGCGCCGCTGTGCGACTGGGTCGTCAAGCTGGCACGGCGGCATGACCGGCGCCTGATGGTGCGCCTCGTCAAAGGCGCCTATTGGGATACCGAAATCAAGGTGTCGCAAGTCGGCGGATACACCGATTATCCGGTCTTCACGCGCAAGATCGCGACCGATGTCTCCTACCTCGCTTGCGCATCCAAGCTGATCGATGCGGGCGATGCGATCTATCCGGCTTTTGCAACGCATAACGCCTACACCGTCGGCGCGATCAAGGCCTTGGTCGCTGACTCGCGCCACGATACCGATTTCGAGTTCCAGCGCCTGCACGGGATGGGCGAGGATATTTTCGAAGAGCTGGCGAAACTGGAGGGTAAGCAGCGGACGCCAGTGCGGATCTATGCGCCGGTCGGAAGCCACAAGGATCTGCTCGCCTATCTGGTCCGCCGCCTGCTGGAGAACGGGGCGAACTCGTCTTTCGTCAACCGGATGGCCGACGCAGAGGTTCCAGCCGCTGAACTCGCGACCGATCCGGTGACGGACATCGCGGCGCTCGAGCCCAAGCGCAATCCATCAATCCCGCTGCCCACCGATATCTTCCCGGGGCGGGTGAACAGTGCCGGGGTAGATCTGTCCGATCCGCTGGTGCGCGAACCGCTGATGCAGCGGATTGCCGCTCTGGAGGAAAAGCACTGGCATGCAGAACCGACATTCTGCTCGGAAGACCCCGGTTTCGAAGCCGAGATTGCGCCGATCAACAAGCCGCAGGATTTGACCAGCGAAGTCGGCACGCGGCGCGACAGCCTGCCTGAAGAAATCGAGCTGGCGATTGCAAAAGCAAACGCGATACAACCGGGCTGGAATGCGCTGGGCGGCGAGAAACGCGCAGTACTGCTCGAAGCGGCTGCCGACGCTTTCGAGGCGCATACCGACGAGTTCCTGTCGCTGTGCCAGCGCGAAGCGGGCAAGACGCTGCTCGATGCCGTGTTGGAATTGCGCGAGGCCGTGGACTTCCTGCGCTATTACGCATCGGAAGCGCGGCATCTGTGTTCGGAGCCCTTCTTGCTCCCCGGCCCGACCGGGGAGGAGAACCGCCTCAGCCTCGCAGGCCGCGGCGTGTTTGCCACCATCAGCCCGTGGAACTTCCCGCTGGCAATCTTTATCGGCCCCGCGGCTGCAGCGCTGGCTGCGGGCAATACGGTGGTCGCCAAGCCAGCCGAGCAAACCCCGCTCATCGCGGCATTGGCAGTGAAGCTTTGCCATGACGCAGGCATCCCCGAAGAGGTTTTCCAACTGCTCCCCGGGGCGGGCGATGTGGGCGCGCTGATTACCAGCGACCCGCGCCTGGCAGGCGTGGCCTTCACCGGATCGACCGACACCGCCCGCGCGATCAACCGCACGCTGGCCGCGCGCGACGGGCCTATCGCGACATTCATTGCCGAAACCGGCGGGCAGAATGCGATGATCGTCGATTCCTCGGCATTGCCCGAACAAGTCACACGCGATGTCGTGGCCAGCGCCTTCCAAAGCGCGGGCCAGCGCTGCTCGGCCTTGCGAATGCTCTATTTGCAAGACGACATTTACGACGAGACGCTCGAAATGATCCACGGCGCATTCGAAGCGCTGCATATCGGTGACCCCGTCAATCTAGCGACCGATGTCGGCCCGGTCATCGACCCCGACGCCAAAGCTGCACTCGAACGCCATATTGCCCGCCGCAAGAAAGCAGGGCGCAAAGTCTGGCGGCGCAAACTGCCGAAAGGCACTGGCGCGGGCTGCTTTGTCGCGCCGACAATAATCGAACTGGATTCGATCCTTGATCTCAAGCGCGAGAACTTCGGGCCGGTGCTGCATGTGGCGCGCTTCAAGGGCGAAGATCTCGGCGCGGTTGTCGATGACATCAACACAACCGGTTTTGGCCTGACGCTCGGGCTACACAGCCGTATCGAAGAGACCCGCCGGTTCGTCGAGGCGCGGGCCCGCGTCGGCAATTTCTACGTCAATCGTAACCAGATCGGTGCAGTCGTGGAAAGCCAGCCCTTTGGCGGCGAAGGTCTTTCGGGCACAGGCCCCAAAGCCGGAGGGCCGCATTATGTCGCGCGCTTCGCCACCGAACGCGTGGTCTGCATCGACACGACGGCAGCGGGCGGTAATGCGAGTTTGCTGGCGAGTTAAGATCGTCTCCTCCCCCTTGAGGGGGAGGTTGGGTGGGGGTGTACGGCGCGGGTAACCAATGTCGAACACCCACCCCTTCCCCTCCCTCCAGGGAGGGGTGAAACTTTAGTAGAGGTTCAGTCCACTCTTTGTTAAACGCGTCGCATGCTCCGACTGAACGCTGCGCTCCGCCTACTGTCACTGACACTCGCCATGATCCTGTCAGGCTGGTCGCTGCCCGCCGCCGCCGAAGTCAAAATGGCGTTTCACAGCTTCAACGGATCCTATTTTTTCGGGCGTTATCCGCATACCTTCGTGCGTCTCACCGGAACGATGAAGGACGGGACAAAGGTCGACGAGAATTACGGCTTCACCGCGAAGAAAGTATCGACCGCCATCCTGCGCGGGCCGGTGGAGCATGACATTCTGATCGAAAAAGACAAATATATCAGAAAGACCAATGTGCATTTCACTGTGACGCTGAGCGATGCGCAAGTGGCCAAAGTGCGCGCAACGATGCGCAGTTGGCGCGATGCTCCGGGCAAATTTTACGATCTGGAAAAGCGCAATTGCCTCCATTTCGTCGGCGCGATGGCGCAAATCGCCGGCATCACAGTCGACTATCCCAAGAAAATGCTGCGCAAGCCGAAAAAGTGGCTCAATTATATCGGCGAGAAGAACCCGCATCTGGGCGCGAAGAAGGTAAAGTGACGCGCTCGGCCCCTCCTCTTTAGAGGAGGGGCAGCGAGACTTAGGAGCTTGCTCCTTAGTCGCAGCGGGGTGGTGCGAGGTCCAGAACGACGCTGCCGCGTCGCCACCACCCCTTGACCCCTCCTCTAAAGAGGAGGGGGATAAGATAGCGCGCAACCTTGCCCACATCGCTTAGCTCGGGAATCACAGATCCATGGCGATTCTCAGCGACAAATGGATACGGTCCGCAGCGCAAGAAAAGGGCATGATTGAGCCCTTCGTGGAGGCGCAGCGGCGCGACGGCTGCATTTCCTACGGCCTCAGCTCTTTCGGCTATGACGCGCGGGTCGCGCCCGAGTTTAAAATCTTCACCAATGTCGACAGCACGATTGTCGATCCCAAGGAGTTCGACCCGAAAAACTTCGTCGACCGCGAAACCGATGTCTGCATCATCCCGCCCAACAGCTTCGCACTGGCACGCACGGTCGAATATTTCCGCATTCCCGAAGACGTGCTGGTCATCTGCCTTGGCAAAAGCACCTATGCGCGCTGCGGGATCATCGTGAATGTCACCCCGCTGGAGCCAGGCTGGGAAGGCCATGTGACGCTGGAATTTTCCAACACAACACCATTGCCCGCAAAGATCTACGCCAATGAAGGCGCGTGCCAGTTCCTGTTCCTGAAGGGGAACGAACGGCCGGAGGTGACCTATGCCGACCGCGCGGGAAAATATATGGGCCAGAAGGGCGTGACGCTGCCGAAGCTTTGATTGGGAAGTTCTTCGGCAGAGCTAGTCTGATTGCGCACGCCTAACAAATCTTTTCAATTCTCAGTCGGCCTTTACCTTTATCGACGAAATTGTGGTCGTCAAAGTGACAATGCGCTCCTGAAAAATCTTTGGTCACGCAATCTAGGATTTGCCGACAGAGATGCACGGCAGCTGGTTCGTTCAAACGAACCACGAATTCCTGTCCGTCTGGGATAAACTCAGCGAGTGTCTCCTGACTTTCTTGAGCTTGCCTTTCTTCAAGAGCGAAAAGCTCTTCACGGATGTTCGTCAATGATGGTGTCATTCGTCGAGAATAAGCAAAGCATGCAATGCTCACAATGTCTGCGCCCACCAGCCAGCTACCAATCATCATTTTCCTACACGTCGCCGACCTGCTAAATCGAGCCGCCATTCGTAATTCGGCAAAGTTGGAAGAGGTGTGGATCATGCATCTTTATTGTCACTGGGCGCAAGCGTCCAAACCGCCCCCGAGGCACTACACACCCAAGTCAATGTCGTTCTTGACGAAAAGTAAATATATAACAAAGATATAGGACCCATTCGCGAAAGCGACACACTGTCGCCTTTGTCGCTCATGTGTCGCCTGCGTCCAGCCATATCATCGATCAGTCGCCCCGGCCCCCGAGACAGGGTGACGAAAGTGGATGACGGAATTTCAATTGAGCCAGCGAAGTTACGCTTTTCGTCACAAGGCGGCAGTTTCTTCCACAAAGCGACACTTTTCGGCGCAAGGTGACAGGAAATCGCAGGAACAGTGTCACATGTGTCAACACCTGGGCCGCTCGGTGCACCCTCTGCCAATGTCCCGCCATGCCGTAACGGCTTTGACTCGCGCCGCGTCACGGCGCATCACGGCGCGCAAAGGAGAGTTCAATGAGTAAAGAGAACAGAGAGTTCGATATCGTCGTCTATGGCGCGACCGGCTATACCGGACGCCTTGTCGCCGAATATCTGGTCCAGCATTACGGGGACCGCAAAGATGCGCCGAAATGGGCGATGGCGGGCCGCAACCAGTCGAAGCTTGAAGATGTCCGCGATCTGATCGGCGCGCCCAAGGATACGCCGCTGATCGTGGCCGATGCTTCCGATCCCGACAGCCTGACCGACATGGTTCAAAAGACCAAAGTCGTTCTGACCACCGTCGGTCCGTACCAGCTTTACGGTAACGAGCTGGTCGAAGCCTGCGCCCGCGAAGGCACGGATTACACCGATCTGTGCGGCGAGCCCGGCTGGATGCGCGAGATGATCGACAAGCATGAAGACCTCGCCAAAGCGAGCGGCGCGCGGATCTGTTTCTCGAGCGGTTTCGATTCGATCCCGTTCGATCTCGGCGTGCTGATGCTCCAGAACGAAGCCAAGGCGAAGTTCGGCAAACCTGCGCCGCGCGTCAAAGGCCGCGTTCGCGCCATGGCCGGAACCTTCAGCGGCGGCACCGCAGCCAGCCTGACCGCGACGATGAAAAGCATCGCCAAAAATCCCAAGCTGATCCCGATCCTGCAAAGCTCTTTCGGGCTGACCCCGGGCTTCGAAGGCCCTTCGCAGCCTTCGGGTCTGATCCCCGAATATGACAAGGATCTGGGCAAATGGGCCGCGCCGTTTATTATGGCAGCGATCAACACCAAGAACGTCCACCGGACCAACTTCCTCCTTGGCCACCCCTATGGCGAGGATTTCAAATATGACGAAATGATGCTGACCAGCGCGGGCGAAATGGGCGAGAAGGCCGCCAAAGCTGCTGCGGAAATGCTCAAGAACCCGTTCGGCGCGAAACCGCCCAAACCGGGCGAAGGACCGACCAAGGAAGAACGCGAAAACGGTTTCTACGACGTGTTGTTCATCGGTGAAATGCCCGATGGCGAAACCATCCATTACGGCGTCAAAGGCAAGTATGATCCGGGCTATGGATCGACCAGCCGGATGATTACGGAAACCGCAATTGGCCTGCTCGAGAGCGACGCGGATGGCGGAATTGGAACACCCGGGTCATTCCTCGGCGAAGCACTGGTCAAGCGGCTCGAAGAGAATGCCGAACTGACTTTCGCAGTCGAGTAAGAGCGCCAGCATATAAGCAAAGGGGCGCCGCGGTCATGACCGAAGCGCCCCTTTGTATTGGTATCCGGCCCGCCTTAGAAACTGGAGCGCAAACTCACTTTGAAATTGCGCCCCGTCAGCGGAACGAACTCCTTGGTGAAGCTCGAATGACGACGGCCTTCGACATCAAAGATGTTTTCCGCTTGCAGCATCAAAGTGATGTTGCCGATATTCTTGAGCGGTCGCCATGCGATCGATGCATTGACGAAAGTGAAGCTGTCCGTTGCAGTCTCAAACGGTGCAACACTGTCTTGACCGTCGAACCATTGCACTTCACCGCGGATATCAAAATCGTCCATCTCGGCTTCCAGCGCACCGAGGAAGTTGAGCGCCGGAATGCGCGGCAGCGGTGTGCCATCGGTCAGTTCGGCATCGATATAATCGCCGCGCAGTTCCGCACGCAAAGACAGCGGTTCGGTATCGATCAGATTATAGCGTATCTCGCCTTCGATCCCGAAATAGTTGGCATCGGCCTGAACATACTGGAAAACCGGCAGATCGTCTTCCTCCTGACCGGTGGCAAAAAGCGAGATGTAGTCATCAAACCAGTTCTGGAAGACCGCGAAGCTGATACTGGCCGGACCGACATTGCCGCGAACAAACGCCTCTACGCCCCACGCTTTCTCGGTGGTGAGATTGACGTCGCCAATTTCGAAAGCCTGCGTTGCAATATGCGGACCATTGGAGAACAGCTCTTCAGCGGCTGGAGCACGTTCAGCGCGCGATCCGGTCACACCAAAGCGCAAGCCATCGGCGGTTTCATAGGCCAGCGAAATTGCGCCGGAAAAAGCATCAAAATCGCGGTCGATGCCGAGCGTTTGCGAACCGACATCGGTGGTTTCGTAACGCAAAGCCCCTTCGAGCTGCAGATTTCCGAAGTCGACCTCTTGAAGGCCAAAGATTGCGAATTGATCGGTCCGGTTTGGCGCGACAAACGCCTCCGCACCGATCGCTTCAAAATCGCGCGTGTAATACTGGATACCAAACGAACCGCGCCAATTGTCAGTCGGATTCTGGATCAAGTCGGCCCGCGCTTCGATACCCGATACATTGAAAACAGTACCAACTTCGGCACCTTCAAACTCGGTGTGGGTATAATCACTGAAACCGACACGCGTGTTCAATTCAGAGAAAAAGCCGTTTCCAAGATCGAGCTTACCGCGCAAATCGGCACGGATCTGGCGAAGGTCGATCGTGACGACTTCTTCGCCCTCTTCCTCTTCTTCACCATCCTCTTCGCCTTCTTCGCCGTGGTGATGGCCGCCGTCGGGGTTGCTGGGGATGCCATAGACCGTGTCATATATACCAATGGCCGCGCCAAGACTGCTTTCGCCTTCGAAGAACGCGAAGCCCAGATCAGCGCTCCATGTTTCGGTCGCGCTATTGGGCAGGATACCGCTGATATTTGCAGCTTCGCGCAGCTCCTCGGCCTCTTCCAACTCGCCTTCATCTTCCTCTTCGGCAGCGTCGGCAAACAGATCGGCGCGCAAGTCATCCGAAGCAGCAAAGCCGGGGATTTCGATATCATCCGTATTACGGTAGGAACCGTTCACATGGACGACAAACCGGTCGCTAAGCGGAACATCAAGCGATGCGCCGCCTTCGAGCAGCCCGGTCGCGGTGTCGGCCGACATAATCGTGTCGAGATGGAACGCTTCATCGGGCACTCGCAGCGGAATGCGCTTATCGATCACGTTGACCGCACCGCCGATTGCCTGACTTCCGTACAAAATAACCGCTGGGCCGCGCAGAACTTCAATACGTTCTGCGGTCAGGGGATCAATCGTAACCGCATGATCGTCGGATGTGTTGGACGCATCAATTGCGCCGATACCATCATTCAGAACCTTCACGCGTTCGCCGGAAAAGCCGCGCAGCACGGGGCGCGACGCGCCCGGCGAGAAGCCCGTGGCCGATACGCCGGGAAGCTTGGCAAGAACATTGCCAAGCTGGCCGTCCAGATTGCGCTGCAACTCTGCACCCTCAATCACCGACGTGCCCGCAAGGACATCAAGCTGGGTCAGTCCAATGGCAGTCACGACAATCTCGCCGTCGGGCGAAATACGGCGATCGTGCAAATCGTCATCGACGCGTTCAGCGTCCGTCGCTGCGGTTCCGCTCGCTTGATCCTGCGCATAGGCAGGTACCAGCGGCAAGCCAGCCAGCAGAGCAAAGGAAGAAACGCCAATAATTGCGGGGCGAGTGGAGGTTCGAATCACAGTGCAGCCTTTTTACGTTACAACATTACATTGCGAACTAGACGAAACCTTGCCGGATGCAACCGGGTAATCCGACGAACTGCATTTTTTCTTCGGCGAGCGGGTTCCGGGCGACCGTGCAATTCGCAGCTTGTCCCACTCAGCCGAGAATGCCAGGTAGATTCAAACCCTTCTCGCGGGCGCAATCTATGGCGTCATCATAGCCCGCATCTGCATGGCGCATCACCCCGGTGGCAGGGTCATTCCATAGTACACGGCCAAGCCTGCGGGCGGCATCATCCGTACCATCGGCCACAACAACCATGCCGCTATGCTGCGAGAAGCCCATGCCCACACCGCCGCCGTGGTGCAGGCTCACCCATGTCGCACCTGATGCTGTGTTGAGCAGTGCATTCAGGAGCGGCCAATCAGACACCGCGCTCGATCCGTCTTTCATCGCTTCAGTCTCGCGATTGGGGCTGGCGACCGAGCCGCTGTCCAGATGATCGCGGCCGATCACCACTGGCGCGCTCAATTCACCGCTTGCGACCATTTCATTGAACGCCAGACCAAGCCGGTGCCGGTCCCCCAGCCCGACCCAGCAAATCCGCGCGGGCAGACCCTGAAACGCAATCCGCTCGCGCGCCATATCGAGCCAGCGATGCAAATGCGCATCGTCGGGCATCAGTTCTTTCACCTTCTGGTCGGTCTTGTAGATATCCTCCGGATCGCCCGACAAAGCCGCCCAGCGGAACGGCCCTACGCCTCGGCAAAATAGCGGGCGGATATAGGCCGGCACAAAGCCGGGAAAGTCGAACGCATTCTCCAATCCTTCATCAAGCGCAACCTGCCGGATGTTGTTGCCGTAATCGAGCGTCGGCACGCCCGCATTCCAGAAATCGAGCATCGCCTGGACTTGTATTTTCATCGCCGCGCAGGCAGCTTTCTCGACAGCCTTGGGGTCGCTTTCGCGCTTCTCCAGCCACTCGCCCATCGTCCAACCCAGCGGCAGATAGCCGTTGACGGGATCATGCGCGGACGTCTGGTCGGTCACGATATCAGGGCGTACGCCTCGCTTCACCAGTTCAGGGAAAATCTCCGCTGCATTGCCGCAAAGACCGACCGATTTGGCCTCGCCCGCAGAAGTCCATTTCTCGATCAGCGCGAGCGCTTCGTCGAGCGTGTCGGCCTTCTCGTCGAGATACCGCGTCCGCAACCTGAAATCGATGCTTTCGGGATTGCACTCGACCGCGAGACAACAAGCACCCGCCATAACAGCCGCGAGTGGTTGCGCTCCGCCCATACCGCCAAGACCGCCGGTCAGAATCCATTTGCCAGTGAGGTTTCCGTCATAATGCTGGCGCCCGGCCTCGACAAACGTCTCATAGGTTCCCTGCACGATGCCCTGTGTGCCGATGTAAATCCAGGAACCGGCGGTCATCTGACCGTACATCATCAGACCCTTTTTATCGAGCTCGTTGAAGTGGTCCCAATTCGCCCAATGGGGGACGATATTGGAGTTGGCGATCAACACGCGCGGCGCGTCTTTATGCGTTTGAAATACGCCCACCGGCTTGCCCGATTGCACCAGCAATGTCTGATCCTCGGTCAGCGTCTTCAGCGTTTCGGCGATCCGGTCGAAATCACCCCAGGTGCGCGCGGCGCGGCCGATCCCGCCATACACGACCAGCTCGTCAGGGTTTTCCGCCACGTCACGGTCGAGGTTATTATGCAGCATCCGGAACGGCGCTTCGGTCGTCCAGCTGAGGCAGTTGAGGTCGCTGCCCGTGGGGCTTTTGATATCGCGGCGATTGGGCAGGGTCCGGGTCACAATTTCTCTCCAAGGGAACGTGTTTTTGCTATATCGGAAATGGCGTTCAGGGCAGCGCGTAGAACATCGCGCAGGGCCTCTGCCTTTTCGGGCGCGTAAGCAAAAGGCGGGGTTTCGCTGGCCAGATAGTTGCGCTGGGCCAATTCCATCTGGATCGCATGCAAGCCGTCCTGTGGCCGTCCATAGTGCCGCGTCGTCCAACCGCCTTTAAAGCGGCCATTGATGATGGTGGTGTAGGTGCTCGCAGTCTCACAGCATTCCGCAACCACTCGAGTGATCGCGGCATTACAGCTCTGACCGCCATTATCGCCGATATTGAAATCGGGCAGCCGGTCGTCGAACAAATGCGGGATTTGCGAGCGGATCGAATGGCAATCATACAAGACCGCAAAGCCGTGAACGGCTTTCACGCGCTCAATCTCCGCCTGCATCGCTGCGTGATAGGGCCCGTGAAAACTATCCAGCCGACGTCCAATCTCGGCCGCATCGGGCTCAACCTCCCAGATCGGATCGCCATCGAAACTTGTGGTCGGGATAAGACCGGTTGTGTTCTGGCCCGGATACAGGCTGGCCCCCGATGGATCACGATTGGCATCGATCACATAGCGGCTGAAATTCGCGCGGACGATGGTCGCGCCTTCTAGTAGACCGTCATAAAGCTGCGGCACATGCCAATCGGTGTCGCGCAGCTCCTTGCCTAGCGGATTGAGCTTGCGCTCGATCTTGGGCGGTACAAAAGTGCCGGAATGCGGTTGCCCCAAGATGATCGGTGACGCGCCGCGAATGGTGGTTACGGGTTCCATGATCAAAGATTCATGGGCGCAACATCGCACGCCGCCTCGGCCAAACAGGTTTGGTTGCTGACAAGATTGGCGAGCTTCTCCAGATCGTCGCTCACAATCCGGTCTTCGGTTAGTGCGGGGCTATGCTGACGGATCGTCGCGATCACATCTTGCAGGCAATCACTGGTCTTGAGCGGGGCGCGCAGCTCGATACCCTGCGCTGCGGCCATCGCCTCGACACCCAAAATACCCGCCAGATTGCGATTCATTTCGAGAAGTCGCCGCGCAGCGTGACAGGCCATCGAAACATGGTCTTCCTGATTGGCCGAAGTCGGTGTCGAATCGACCGAGCGCGGATTGGCGAGAGCTTTGTTCTCGCTCATCAGCGCTGCCGATGTCACTTCGGCAATCATCAATCCCGATTTGAGCCCCGGATCCGGCGCAAGGAAAGCTGGCAGACCAAAGCTGAGCGAAGGATCGACCAGCAGCGCCACGCGGCGCTGCGCGATTGCGCCGATCTCCGATATGGCTATGGCGATCAGATCGGCAACCAGCGCGACCGGTTCGGCATGGAAATTACCGCCCGACACGATGGCCCCATCGGATAGAACAAGCGGATTATCAGTCGCGGCATTGGCTTCGATTTCAAGCGTTTTGGCCGCATGGCGCAGCTGGTCGAGACACGCACCGATCACTTGCGGGGCGCAGCGCAGGCAATAGGGGTCCTGCACGCGCTCATCGCCTTCTTTGTGGCTCTCGCGAATTTCCGAACCGCCGAGCAGACTACGCAGCCGCGCCGCGCTTTCGATCTGGCCGCGATGGCCGCGCAAATCATGAATATCAGGGTGGAAAGGCGCAGATGATCCCATTGCCGCGTCGATTGATAGAGCGGCGGTGCACAGCGACGCCTTGGCCAGATGCCACGCCTCGAACAGCCCGACCAGCGCCAGCGCAGTCGAGGCTTGTGTGCCGTTGAGCAGCGCAAGACCTTCTTTGGCCTGCAACTCGATTGGCGTCAGGCCAGCTGCTTGCAGCGCTTCGCCAGCCGCCATGCGTTCGCTTTGGTAGAACGCGTCGCCCTCGCCCATCATCGCCGCTGCCATATGCGCGAGCGGCGCGAGATCGCCCGATGCCCCGACCGAGCCTTTTTCGGGGATCACAGGAATGACACCGGCGGCGGCCATGGCTTGTAACTGGTCGATCACTTCGGGCCGCACACCCGATGCGCCGCGCCCTAGCGATATGCATTTGAGCGCCATAATCAGGCGGACGATTGTCTCGGGCAGCGGAGGCCCGAAACCAGCGGCATGCGAGCGCACCAGATTGCGCTGCAAATCAGCCAGCCGGTCATCCTCGATCCGCACCGAAGCGAGTTTACCGAAGCCGGTATTGACCCCGTAGATCGGCTCACCTTCACCAATCCGTGCGGCCAAAATCGAAGCAGATGCGCGGACAGCAGTGTAAGCCGTATCATCCAAAACGAAGGTCGGTTGGTCACGGTAGAGCTGCTCTAGAGCGGCCAACGAAACCGCACCGGGTGTGAGGGTGATCGTCATCGGTTCGGCTCCGCAGATATACGTTTGAACAGGGGCGAACCGCCAATCCAATAAGACAGCTCGGAAGGATGATCGGCGTCCCACACTGCCAGTTCGGCGCGCACACCGGCGCTGAGTGTGCCGTAATCGCCAGCCAGTCCGAGCGCCTGCGCGGCATTGCGTGTGACCCCGGCCAGCACTTCCTCCGGCGTCATCGCGAATTGCGTACTTGCCATATTCATGGCTGTCAGGATCGATGACAGCGGCGAACTGCCCGGATTGCAATCCGTGGCAATCGCCATCGGTACATTATTCTCCCGCAAGGCTTCGATGGGCGGCAGCTTGGTCTCGCGGAGTGTATAGAACGCACCCGGCAGGATAACCGCAATCACCCCCGATTGGGCAAAGGCGGGGACATCACTTTCGGCGAGATATTCGAGATGATCTGCCGATAATCCGCCATATTCACCGACCAGTAACGCGCCTTTCAGATCAGACAATTGTTCGGCATGCAGCTTAACCGGCAACCCAAGTTCTTTCGCCGCATCGAAAACGCGCGCAATCTGTTCAGGAGAGAAACCAATGGACTCGCAGAACCCGTCCACGGCATCGACTAAACCTTCAGCGGCGGCATGCCGCATTCCGGCGATTGCGATTTCATCGATATAAGAATCGGCCCGGTCTTCATATTCAGCGGGCAGCGCATGCGCGGCGAGCCATGTCGTGACAATCTTGACCGGACGCAGTGTTTCCAATTGCCGCGCCAATCGCAGCATCCGCATTTCTTGTTTAATAGTCAGCCCGTAACCCGACTTGATCTCGACCACTGCGACGCCCTCGGCAATCAAGTGGTCGAGCCGTTTCAATGCGCCCGCAATCAGAACCGCGTCACTGGCTGCACGCGTTGCGTTGACCGTCGACACGATTCCGCCGCCGCTACGGGCGATCTCTTCATAGCTCGCGCCATTAAGCCGCATCTCGAACTCGCGCGCACGATTCCCACCGAATAGCAAATGCGTATGGCAATCAATCAGAGCAGGTGTGACAAGTCGGCCCTCAAGGTCCTCGACCTCATATGCTGAGTATTCTTCGGGAAGATCATCGCGCGGCCCAACCCAGGTGATACGCCCTGCCTCTATCGCAACCGCGCCATCCTTGATCAGACCATAGGGTTCGCCACCCTCGGCCATCGTCGCCAATCGGCATCCGGTGAGTAGGATTTTGTGCTGCATAGCGCTTGCCAAGGTGCTCCGGTTTCGTATTATGTATGCACATAATAATTTGAGGCGCAAGCATTATGGCCACCACGATTTCCGCCCGGCAGGCTTTGACCGCACAAGGCTGGCGCGAGAATGTGACTGTCAGCATTGGGGACGATGGCCGGATCGCGGATGTGGCTGGTGAAGACACAAGAGTAGATCACACGGTCGGCGTGCTGCTACCCGGGCTCAGCAATGTTCATAGCCACAGCTTCCAGCGCGCCATGGCCGGGCTGGCCGAGCAGCGCGGACCGTCCACTAAGGACGATTTCTGGACCTGGCGCGAGGTCATGTACCGTTTTCTCGAACTGCTGACGCCCGACGATGTCGAAGCGATTGCAGCGCAGGTGCAAATGGAAATGCTGGAGGCAGGCTATTCCGCACAGGCCGAGTTTCACTACCTGCATCACGCCCCGGGTGGCGGCACCTACGATCAACTTGACGAAATGTCGCAGCGCCATTTTTCTGCTGCCGACCTGACAGGGATCGGTTACACCCATCTACCCGTGCTATACATGCGCGGCGGGCTCGACGGACGCGCTTTAGCGGGCGGGCAGCTGCGTTTCGGCTGCGATATTGATCGCTTTGAAACGCTCTATAGCGAACTCGCTGCTCGCTTAACTGATCTGCCCCCCGACTTCACTTTGGGCGTGGCGCCACACAGCCTTCGCGCTGTTTCCCGAGACGGGCTCGATGCGGCACTTGCGCTAGCGCCCGATGGCCCAATCCACATACACGCTGCGGAGCAAGTCGGTGAAGTACGCGAAGTGAAGGGTGCGCTCGGCGCTATGCCAGTCGAATGGCTGCTCGCCAACATGCCCGTCGATCAGCGCTGGTGCTTTATCCATGCGACGCAAATGGAGCCGTCGGAGACCATCGGCCTTGCCCGATCGGGTGCGGTCGCTGGTCTATGCCCGCTCACTGAGGCTAATCTAGGCGACGGTATTTTCGATGGTTCGCGCTTTCTAAAGCACGGTGGCAGGATCGGCATCGGATCGGATTCAAATATCCGCATCGCGGTCGCCGAGGAGTTGCGCACACTCGAAACCACCCAACGGCTGCGCGACAAGCAGCGTGTGGTTTTGACCAGTGACGCTGCACCGTCAAATGGCCGGGCATTGTATGAACGCGTGGCGGTCGGCGGCGCGCAAGCCATCGGGCGCAATTCTGGCCGGATCGAAGCGGGTGCATGGGCCGATCTTACCGCGCTTGATGATAGCAGCCATATGCTCGCGGCCCTCGAAGGCGACACTATGCTCGACACATGGATTTTTGCGGGCGATGACAGCCTCGTCTGTGATGTCTGGTCCGCAGGACGGCATGTGGTCACAAACGGGCAGCATGTCCGCCGCGATGCGATCGTCGCGCGCTTTACCGAAACCATGATCCGGCTGCGGCACGCATTATGAGCATGATTGCATGAGCAACATATCCCATCAGGCGATCCGCCAAGCTGTCCTCAATCGAATCCAGTCCGGAGAATGGCCTCTGGGCGCGCGCATTCCGGGTGAGGCGGATCTGGCCGAAGAATATAGCTGCGCCCGCGCTACGGTAAACCGCGCCCTGCGTGCGCTGGCTGAGGAAGGTCTGATCGTCCGCAAGCGCAAAGGCGGCACACGTGTGTGCGCAATGCCCGTGCGCAAAGCGAAGTTCGAAATTCCCATCATTCGCGAACAGGTCGAGGCAAACGGCGCAGCTTATGACCACAAGCTGTTGGAGCAACAGGTCTCAGTACCTCCAGAACCCGTCGCAGCGCGGTTACGTTTGCCAGCACGCACCAATGCCCTTCATCTCACAACGCTGCACCAGGCAGACGGCAAGCCCTTTGCCCTCGAAGACCGTTGGGTGAACTTGCGCGCGGCACCAACAATTCGCGACGCCCCGTTGGACAAAATTAGCGCGAATGAATGGCTGGTGCAAACCATGCCTTTCTCAAGCGGTGATGTGACATTCTGCGCTGTGAATGCGCCCGATGATGTCGCGGAAGCGCTGCAAACAACACGTGATGCCGCATTATTCACGACCGAGCGCACAACATGGCTGAAGGATCAGGTCATCACCACGATGACTTTGTACCATCACCAAGGCTACCGGCTGACGTCGCGCCTATAATGCGCACCAGCGCACGATCAGATTACAAAGCTGACAAATAATGGAGCGGGCGAGGCGATTCGAACGCCCGACCCCAACCTTGGCAAGGTTGTGCTCTACCCCTGAGCTACGCCCGCTCACTAGACGCCTACCGGAAACCCGGCTCCAAGATTTTGATCCAGCTTGGTGAATCACCCAATCTCGGTGGGGAGGCGGGCAATTAGCAGCGGTTTCATTACCCCGCAAGGCCAAAATGCGTCATTGTTAGGTAGTTTGAAAGGTCGGGGCATCGCGGCCTGTTTCGCTCTTCACATATCGGCTAGAAGACCCACATAGAGCACACAGATTCCGACCAAGAAGGACAGTACATTGGCAAGCATGGGCCTCAATATCGACGAGCAGAAAGCGGTAGAGCGCTTCAAGACCGACGTTGTCGAACCGTCGATGACACAGCTGGTGATTCTCGATTTCTGGGCCGAGTGGTGCGGACCATGCAAGGCGCTGGCCCCGATGCTGGAGAAAGTCGCCGCCGAATATGCCGACAAAGGCGTGGTCCTGAAGAAAGTTGATGTCGATGAGGAGAAGTTTATCGCCAGCCAGTTTCAGGTCCAATCGATCCCGACCGTCTATGCAATGTTTCAAGGCCAGCCCGTCGCTGACCTGACGCAAGCGCGCAGCGAATCGCAGATGAAAGAAGTGCTGGATCAATTGATCGAGAAACTGCCGCTGCAAGCTGGGGGCGCAGCGCAGCAGCAACCGGATGTCGAGCAATTTATCACAATGGCTGAACAAGTGCTGGCCGAAGGCGATGCCGAGCGCGCCGCTGGGGTCTTTATGCAAGTGATCGATATGGTGCCGGACAATGCAGCCGCGCATGCTGGCCTGATCCGCGCATTTGTCGCAGGCGGCAAAATCGACGAGGCGCAGCAGATCGCGGACGCTATCGATCCGGCGATCAAGGACGATGCAGCGGTACAGCAGGCGCTGTCGGCATTGGAGCTGGCAGGCACACAGGTCGATGAGGGCGAACTAGCCGCTCTGCGTAAGGCAGCTAACGACGCCCCCGAAGATATGGATGCGCAGCTCGCTTTTGCCGAGGCGGCTTTCGCCGCACACCAGCGTGATGAAGCGGCCGATACGCTGCTCGCCATGGTCAAGGCGGACCGGGAATGGAACGACGCGGCTGCACGAACGAAGTTGCTGCAAATTTTCGAAGCAGTCGGACTGGAAGACGAATGGGTCTCCGCGACGCGCCGACGTCTGTCCAAAATCCTGTTCGACTGAACATGACCGAACGGCTCTCGATCTTTCCGCTGACCGGTGCGCTTTTGTTCCCCGGATTGCAGATACCCCTGCATATTTTCGAGCCGCGCTATCGGGCGCTGGTGAGCGATGCCTTGGCGCGAGATCGCCGCATTGCGATGATCCAGCCGCAAAACCCGGCAGAAGGTGCTCCGCTGTTTCAAGTCGGCTGCGTCGGCAAAATTGGCGATGTCGAAGCGATGGATGACGGGCGCTACAATGTGGTGCTCGAGGGCCTAAGCCGCTTCCGCGTTCTCCGCGAATTGGATGTCACCACACAATTTCGCCAAGTCGAAGCTGAACTCATCGCCGAGCCCCAAGACGAGTTCCTGAGCAGTATCGAGCGCGCCAGCTTCGAGCGCGAGGCAAAGCGCTTTGCCGATGCGCAGGGCTACAGCGTCGACTGGGACTCGGTAACGAGACTGGATGACGTTTCACTGATCGACGGCGTATCGCAGATTGCGCCGTTCGATCCGGCCTCCAAGCAGGCGCTGCTAGAGGCGAACACGCTCAATGACCGCTGCGAGCTATTGGTTCAACTGATGCAATTCTACGGCCGCCGAGATGGCGACGATGACCGCGTGACTTTGCAATAACCTTTCGGAAAAAATGCGCCTTGCAAGATAGGGCTTTTCTTTGCGATCAGAAATAACTAACCAGTTAGTTATGATTCGATCAGAAGAACTATCGCCCAAAGCTGAGGCGACCCGAACGCGCGTTCTCGACACTGCGGCGGGCCTGTTTTGGCGTCGCAATTATCATGGCGTGTCGCTGGATGAAGTCGCCGCTCAGGCTGGTGTGAACAAGGCGACAATCTATCGCTATTACCTCGACAAAGCCGAACTCGTGACTGCCGTGATGGCGGCTAATGGCGAGAAAGTCATCGCAAAGGTATTCGAGCCAGCCTTTGCTGCGTCAGCTAGTCCCGAAGGGCGCCTATGCGCGATTTACCAATGCCTATATCGCGCCCAGTCCAGCCTCGCCGATAAGGAGGATGACGTGTTCGGCTGCCCAATCGCGGGGTTGGCGCTGGAACTCGGCCAAGAGCTTCCCTCATTGCGCGAAAGTGCACGCGAGATATTCGATCGTGTCGAATCCTATCTTCTAATTATTGCAAGTGATGCCGTCGCAGAGGGCAAAGCCTCAGGCTGGACCGACACGGCGCTAGCGCGCACTCTCGTGCAATTGCTACACGGCGGCTTCGCCTCTTCACGCCTATCAGTCGAACCCATCCGAATGCTCGAAGCCGGAAATGCCTCGTTGGCATTGATCGGCAGCAAGCGGCGCCTATCCTATCAAACTGGAGAGATACAATGAACCTACCACTCTATACTGCACAACTTGGCGCTTTCTTGATTGTCCTGCAGGTAGTGCTCATGATCGCCGTCGGAGTTCATCGGGCAAAGGGTGCCTTTATCGGTCACGACGGCGATCCCGATCTCGAACGGAAGGTCCGCCGCCATGGGAATCTCGCAGAGAATTCCGGACTATTTCTCGCAGCGTTTGCTTTGCTTGAGCTGATTGTGGGCCAGACCACATGGGTTCTTACGCTCTGCCTACTTTTCGCAGCCGCGCGCGCACTTCATGCGGTCGGGTTCTCGTCGCGCGCCGGTTCACACGGCGAAGACCTCACGGGCGGACGCAAATTGTTTGCTGCGGCCCGTGCGATGGGCGCAATGGGCACGTTGCTATCCGCCTTCGGCGTTGCCGTCGGCATAGTCCTAGCGACTATGTAGCAACTTGACCGATCTGAAAGCTCCCCTTTAATCCGTCGATCACATATTGCGCAGCAAGCGCGGCCAACAACACACCAAGCAAACGCGTCACAACCGCTTCAACACGGTCGCCGAATATCCGCATCAATGGTCCTGCTGCAATCAGCGCGAACATGGTCAGCAACAAGACTGATCCCAGCGCACCAAGCACAACGAGTGTCTGATCGGTGCCCTCCGCCTCGTTCATCAGCAGCATGATCGCGGCGATGGCACCCGGTCCGGCCAGCATGGGCATCGCCATCGGGAATACCGATACGTCCTCAATTTCAGGGTTGGCGCTCACCTTGTCGGCCCGCTCGGTGCGGCGCTGGGTGCGTTTTTCGAACACCATCTCAAACGCGATCCAGAACAGCATGAAGCCGCCTGCGATGCGGAAACTGTCGAGCTCAATATGCAGCGCCGAGAGCAACTGCTCTCCGAACAGAGCAAAACCAACAAGGATGATTGTCGCAATCAAGCATGCGCGGATCGCCATACTGCGCTGTTGCCCACTGGTCGCGCCTTTGGTCAGGCCGGCATAGATCGGCGCGCAGCCAGGCGGATCGATCACCACAAACAGCGTGATAAAGGCAGAGATAAAGAGTTCGGTCATGGGCGTTCCGCACCGCTTAGTCGGTAGATACGGCTCCCAATGGTTGATTAAGGGCCACTTGCCAACGGCCAGAGGTCAAATATTCGGCAACAAATCTGCGCTGACCCGTTTCGGGGTGCTCCCACCGCCACCGTAGCGTACTATCGCGGGAAATGGTCACGGCGTTGCGTGTTCCTTCCGGAATAGTCAGCGCTGGTGGAGCTGGCTTTGCGTCTGTCCGCTCGAAGCCCGGACGCTGGCAATCCGCGACAAGGCCGCGGATCGATTCCATCGCAGTAACAAGAATCTCGTCCTCACCAATGGGTTCTTCCTGCGCCTTTGGTGCAGGCTGCGGGTCATCGCGCACAGCAACATCATAGATCCAGAGATATGCACGATCAGGTTGGCGCTGCCACACGGTCACAAAAGAACCGACAACACTATCGGGTTCGCGGAAACGCCCTTCGCTGACGGCAATTGTGCTATCGCAGCTCATCCATACCGTATCGGGCGACCGGCGAACAGCTTCTACAGGATCTTTCAAGCCGGCCAGCCAGGTCGACGCAAGAACCGGCCCCTTGCGGCTATGGATGATCGCGCCCGGAGCTGCGAAGGCCCGAAACGCGGTCCATTGGCCGTCTTCTTGTACGGCGCGAGCAAGGGCCAGTTCAGCCGCAACGACTTTACTCGGCTGCGCGACACCCGGTGCGCCAACCAGCGCGCGCTTAATCCGATCTTGGGACATCCTTGGTGCCCCGCCTGTACAACCCGCCAGCATCGCAGCCACAGAAACGAGCGCAATTGCCCGGATCATATCGTATCATCTACGAGTTCGATTCCTGCATTGCGATGCGCTGCAACCAGCGTGTTACGCAGCAACACCGCAATCGTCATCGGCCCGACCCCGCCGGGAACGGGTGTAATCGCAGCGGCAACTTCACTTGCCTCACCAAAGGCAACATCGCCGACCAGCTTGCCCTTCTCAGCGCCCGGTTCTGGCGGAAGGCGGTTGATCCCGACATCGATCACGGTCGCGCCGTCCTTCAGCCAATCCTTCTTGACCATTTCGGGACGCCCGACCGCCGCAACCACAATATCCGCGCGGCGCACAACAGCGGGCAAATCCTTGGTTCGGCTATGGGCGATCGTAACGGTCGCATTCGCATCGAGCAGCAATTGCGCCATTGGCTTTCCGACAATGTTGGAGCGCCCAATGACAACCGCCTCAAGGCCGGACAGATCACCCAATCTGTCCGTCAGCAGCATGATGCAGCCCAACGGCGTGCAAGGCACAAAGCCCGTCTGTCCGACAGATAGCCGGCCAGCGTTGATAACATGGAAACCGTCGACGTCTTTATCAGGCGCGATCGCGGCGATAATCGCTTGCTCGTCCAGATGACCGGGGAGCGGTAATTGCACCAAGATGCCATCGACGCGCGGATCGGCATTGAGTTTCTCAACCAGAGCAAGCAGATCGGCTTCGCTCGTATCGCTCGGCAGCAAATGACCGAAGCTTTCCATATTCGCCGCGACGGTAGCTTTGCCCTTGCTGCGAACATAGACTTGGCTGGCAGCGTCATCGCCGACCAAGACCACTGCCAATCCAGCCTTGCGGCCAGCTTTGCTCTCAAAATCTGCGGCCAGTGCTCCTACACGCTCACGCAAATTTGCGGCGAAGGCTTTGCCGTCAATCCGTGTCGCGCTCATTAAGAGGCAACGTTGCTAAGCACGATCAGGATCGCATTTAGAGCCAGAATCAGCACCAATGGCGAAAAATCAAGTGCGCCCGTTTGCGGCAATATCCGCCGGATCGGCGCGAGGACCGGATCAAGCAGCGAATTGATCGACTGATAAACCTGCGCCAGAAACTGGTTCGATGTGTTGACCACATTAAACGCAAACAGCAGCCCGATCACAAACTGGATGATGATCAGCATCACAAATGCGTTGATCAGCATCCCGAGTATCTGGATAAAAGCAGTCATGGCGGGTCTTTCGAGAATTGAAGTGCAAAGTGCTCTTACGCGAAGCATTGGGGGTGTATCAACACGCTAACACAGATTCAACTTGGGTATTATTTGGCGCTAATCAATGTTCCGGCACCGCTCGAGGTGAAGAATTCCAGCAGCATTGCGTGCGGCACCCGTCCGTCGAGCACTACCGCCGCATCGCATCCCGCCTCTACCGCTTGTACGCAGGTTTCCAATTTCGGGATCATACCACCACTAATCGTACCATCCTCGCGAAGCCCCGTAACGTCCTTGGGGCTTAGATCGGTTAGCAATGTCCCTTCCTTACTAAGCACACCTGCGACATCAGTGAGCAGAAACAGCCGCGCCGCACCCAATGCCGCAGCTATTGCGCCCGCCATTGTGTCCGCATTGATGTTGTAGGTTTCGCCATCTTCGCCTGCACCAATTGGCGCAATGATAGGAATCATACCCGCCGCGACCGCGGTATCGATCACCGCCGTATCGACATGCGAAGGCTCGCCAACAAAGCCCAGATCGATCGCGCGTTCGATATTGCTTTCCGGATCGCGCGCTGTCCGCTCGACCTTGGTCGCAGTGACCAGCCCGCCATCCTTGCCCGAAATGCCGATTGCCTTGCCGCCCGCCTGCGCAATCCAGCCAACCAGCTCTTTATTGATTGCGCCCGACAGGACCATCTCGGCGATCTCTGCGGTGGCTTTGTCGGTTACACGCAATCCGTCGACAAATTTGCTTTCGACGCCCAGCTTTTTGAGCATCGCCCCGATTTGCGGACCCCCTCCATGGACCACCACCGGATTGATTCCGACAGCTTTGAGAAGCACGATATCTTCGGCAAATTCACGCGCTGCCTTGGGATCTCCCATCGCATGGCCGCCATATTTTACCACGAATGTGCGCCCCGCATAACGCTGGAAATACGGCAGCGCCTCGATCAGCGTTTCGGCTTTGGACAATGTGGTTTTTTCGTCTGTGGCACTCATTATGCTGGTCCTCGGAGCGTTACGCGAAGCCAGTTAGCGGTTCACAGCGCTTAGGGCCAGTTAGCCGTTCACGGCGATTAGGGAAAGTCGCGTCGCTAGATGCTCTCCCTTAATTCTTTGGCGAGTTTCGCGATCTATTGTCGCCAAATGAGCCGCGATACAACCTCCCGTTCCAACGTGGTCGCATTCCGCGCGCCGCCAAGCAAACAATCCGGTCTCTCGGCCAGCTTCATCTTTGCGCTAGCAGGCTGCTTTCTCGGGGTGTTCAGCGTGATCTTCTTCTGGGGCGGCCCCCCGCCAAGCGAAGCCAGCGCTACGGCTAAATCCGATGCGGTGGCAGAGGCAGAATCCGATAAAATTTCCGCTAAGTTCGGAATTTGCGGCGAAGGGCCGCGTTCCACCTGTGTAGTCGATGGAGACACCATTTGGCTTCACGGCACCAAGATCCGGATCGCCGACATCAATACTCCCGAAGTTTCCAATCCGGGATGTGCCGCCGAAGCGAACTTGGGGCATGATGCAACCCGCCGCCTCGCAAATTTGCTCAACGAAGCGCCATTCAGCGTTCTCACGATTGATCGCGATGAGGATCAATACGGCCGGAAACTGCGGATCATATCGCGTTCGGGACGGTCGCTCGGCGCTGTTCTGGTGGCTGAGGGCTTGGCCGAAGAATGGAATGGCGTGCGCCGTAACTGGTGTTGATGACGGCGCCGTAGCGCTTCCGGTTCAAGCGCTTTTCTGGAACAAGGACGCATGGTCCGCACCCCTCAATTTCATACGAAGCCGATTCGTAGAGGCCGTTCGAAAAGAGATCGCTGGGTAGAGATCATCACGCTGCTTGTGATCGCTGTTGCATCTTTCCTTATCTGGGGCTGGCAATCGAGCGATCCGGCCGCAGAATGGCAACACGTAGATACCCGCTTCACTGTGTGCGGGGAGCGCAGTTCGGCGGGCTGTGTTATTGATGGTGACACATTTATGATAGGCCGCCGCAAAATCCGGATTTCGGGTTTCAACGCCCCTGAACTCCCTGGCGAATGTCCCGCAGAGACCGCGCTTGCCAAGCAATCCCGCGACGGCCTTCGCGATTGGCTGAACGCGGGCACGTTTCAAATGGACGGCGGCGACGATCCACCATACGACCAATATGGCCGCGAATTGCGCGAACTGAAGCGCGGCGAACAATTGCTCTCGGACGTCATGCTCCAGAAAGAACTGGCGCAAGAAACCGGGTGGGGCTTCACGCGCGGCGGGTGGTGCGGCTAAGCGCTGGCCAGCTCGGCCGCCAAACTGGCGTAACTCGCATGACCGGTAACTGGCGCGATGCGCTCGGCCCAGATCGTATCGATCTGATCGCGGACGGACGGCGAAATCGTAGCGCGCTCGGCATCCTTTGCGCGGATTTTGGCGGAATCGCTATCCATCGGCAGACCTGCTTTGTCGAACGCCATCCGCCGCATCATCAGATCGGCAAAGGGTTCCTTGTGCTCCATCATAAAACTGCGGCTGGTCCGCTCTTCAACCAGATCGATGGCCGCGTCATCTACCGGAACATCGCAGAAATCCGCGAGGCGGCGGATGGCACCACGCTTGTCTGCAAGCACCGCGCGGTAGTCCATCAGTAGCGTATCCGGCGCATCCCGCCGCCCCCACCAACTGAGCAAATGCGTGTAATAGTTGGGTCGGTCGGGCCGGTCCCACAGCCAGATCGACACAAACTCCTCAACCGAAACAGTACCAGGTTCAAAGAACCAACCGCTGAAGAAGTGATAGAGCGAAACCAGCGCCTCATCAGGCGGGCGCAAAGTCACCACATAGCGAAGGCCCGATGGCAGGCCTTCATAGTGCAAATGGCTTTTGAACCCGCGCGGATCGGCGCGCTGTTCGGCATTAATATCAAGCTCCAATTCAGGGGCTGTTTCGATCCACGGGACCACTCGGCTGATGTCATCAAAATCCACATCCCCGCCTCCGGGCGCCATCCGCAGTTGATGGAACATTTGCTGCATCATAGTGGTGCCGCACTTGCCAAACGGGGTGATAATCACATCGCTCGAGCGCGGCTGGTAAGGTTTGGAGGCAGCGAGCTGCTCCTCCGACGGGCCGGTTTTGGGGAGCACTTGCAGCAATTCCGCAAACGACTGCGCGCGGCCTGGTTTGTCATCAGCGTAGTCTGTCATCCGGTTTCTCTATCATGTGCCCAATCAGAATTGCCGCGCACATACTCCTCTGCCATGAAGAGTGCTATGATCAAATATATAGCTACGCTCGCACCGCTTTCGCTCATCGCCTGTTCGCAGGGCAACGAGCCACCGCCAGAAGCTGCACCGCAAGACCAGTTCTGGGCTGCACTCTCCAGCCATTGCGACAAAGCCTATAACGGCGCGCTGGTTTCGAGCGACGAAGCCGATGCTGATATGCAGGGCGCCGAGATGGTGATGCATGTCCGCACATGCGATGACGATACGATCACCGTTCCATTCCATATCAAGCAGACCGGTGAGGAGTGGAACCGCTCGCGGACTTGGGTCTTCACCCGTACCGAAAACGGCATACGCCTGAAGCATGACCACCGCCACGAAGATGGCAAAAGCGACGACGTCACGATGTATGGCGGCGATACCGCCGATGCCGGAACCGCGACCAAGCAGGATTTCCCAGTGGACCCATTCAGCATCGACATGTTCAAGCGTGAAGGGCTGGATGTCTCGGTCACCAATATCTGGTCGGTCTCGGTCGATCCGGCGGGCACCGACAATGCCCAATATGTCTATCATCTCCAGCGCAGCACCGAGCGCGGCGCGCCCGAAGATCGCAATTTCCGCGTCGTGTTTGACCTGACCAATCCGGTCGGCGCACCGCCTGCGCCATGGGGATTTGGAACCGACACCAACCCGCCAGCAGAGGAGTAAACATCAATGGCTGCACTCATCATCAAATATCAGCTCGCCGATGGCGTCACCCGCGACCAGTTCGAGGACTGGGTCAAGACCAAGGACCAGCCGGCAATGCGCTCGCTCAGCCGGGTCGAGAGCTTTGAAACCTACCGCGTGTCGGGCCTGCTGATCGGCGAAGGCCAACCATCGGTCGCCTATGTCGAGATGTTCGACATTCCCGATCTGGACGGCTTTACCGGCGAAGATATGCCCGGCGAACTGGTCCAGGGCGTGATGGGCGAATTTATGGGCCTCGTAAAAGACCCCGAATTCCTGATCGCGGAGAAGGTTTGATCCGCCGCGCACAACGCTAGGGTTCGAGCCAGTCATACAGCTGGTTCGTCACCTGATTATTGTGCGCCTGATCATGGAATTTCGCGCAGAAATACAGCAAGCGCCGGCCGTGGCTGAAATCCGCCGGAGGCAACGTCTTGACCGAGGAATACCACGAGGCGATGCGGTTACTATAGGGCCGGTAGGCATTGGTAATGGTCGATTCTTTCCAGGCATTGTCAAGCACCACGGCGCAGCGCCGGTCCACTTCCCGGGCAAATAATGGCGGGACCGCCGCACGGTACCGGCCGGCATTGGCGATCATCTCGCCGCTGCCTTCCATGGCCGCAGCGACATCGGGCACTTCGGTCATATAGCGGAAATGAGCGACGGCTTCTGCGTCGCTCGCGCCGTAGGTTACGCTGCGGCCATCCTTGTCCGCATAGTCGAATGATTCGCCCTTTGCCGCGCGGTCAATCAGGATTGCGACCAACCGCTTGTCCGCTTGGCCGAATTCGGAATCCGCCGCGAGCAAATGGATCAGCCTGCTCGCCTCGTCCTTGCCCGTGATCCGGCCATCATCCCCTGCCGCCATGTGGAGCGCACAGATCGGGCTGTTGGCTTGCCCGATACACTCCGCCGCTTGTGCAGGGCCAGCGGCCGCCATCACCATGGCCGCACAGCCTACCGCAATCCCAACCCGCATCATATTGTCCCTCCAATACCCGGCGACCCGCATCGAAAAGGCGCGCGCTGCACCATACGCTGCGCCGCCCGCGAGCCCAACATACCGTATAGCGAACCCCGCACAAGGGTGACAAAGGTGACACCGTGTCACTTTCGATGCGCGCCGATAAATGCCTGTTTTATAGAGGCTTGGATCAGAATTAGTGAGGCGGACGGACAGGGTAAGGGGGCTTGTTCTGCGCCCCGCACTGATCCCCCGCGAAAAGAGGAAGGGAATGCGGCGCCGGGCATAGCACCGCATAGCCCGCACACGGCGTTGTAGGACAGACCCGATGCGCCTATGCCGCGCGCATGGCCGCGATCACCACCTGCGCCGTTCCACCGGATAGCCTGCTGGCGGCGGGATGCGCTCCGGCGGATTACATGGATTGCTTCACTGCCGAGCTTCCACGCGCCGTTTCTCTGCAAGACTATATCACCGCCTTTTACAACAGCGCCGCCTTCCGGCCCGAGCGCTGGGCGCTGCATCTGATCGGCCCCAAACTGCCTGGGGGCACAGGCGGCGAAGATGTCCGCAAGCTGGCGGCAGGCGAAGTCGACACCTTCGCCGCATGGACCGTCGAAGCCCGCACGGACACTGCAATCCTGATGCGCGATTTCCAGCAGCGCACCTGTAGCTGGCTCGCAGTCAAAGCGCATGCGGGCAAAACCCGCCTTTATTTCGGCAGCGGCGTGCAGAGACCTGATGGCGCATTGGTGAAAGCGCTGATGCCGTTCCACCGGTTCTACGCGAAGGCACTCTTGAAATCGGCGGTCGGCGCGTTGGAACGCTAGGCACTGTGCTCCCGCGTCACAGTATCACTTCCTCGTCCCGATTTTCACGGCATAGGCCGCGAATATCTGTCTTCATCGCTCGCAGCCCCACAATATGGCGATTATACAGGTCACGCATTCCCGCCAGATCGACAGCGAACCGGTGCGGCACGGTATCGATCAGCCGTCCGCGCCGCGTTCTGAACTCTACCGTCCAGTCCTTATGCGCCAGCAAAGCGGCAATCTGTGTTTCGCTTTTGACCGAGAAATGAACCCGCGGAGGTTTTTCCGCCCGCGAGAAATATGCGCTGCTCACACGCAGCCTGACCGGCTTGCTACCAGCCCGTTTGAACAGCGCGATGCCTTGCTTGATCGGCACGCCGGGATAGACGGAAAATCCGATAGTGCGGGGTTGGACAAACTGTGAATCCAGTGTCTCATAGACATTGGGCCAGCCGGTATAGAACCCCTTCCACCCGACTTGATGATACGGCCCGATGATCTGCTGGGGGTCAGGCCCCGCATCATGATAGGAAATCGTCGAATGCGAATTGATCCCGTTTTCTTTGATGTTGTGAACGCAATCCCATCCATCTGCGAGTGCCGGCGCAGGCAGAGCGCATAGAGGGGCAAGAACCAGCAAGCCGCGCAAGACAATGCGTATCATCATGCCGTCAGGCTAAGCCAAATCTTTCGGGCGGGCAATCGTGCGCGTGTCAGATAGAGGCCGCGGAGAAGGGAGCAGGCCAGCAGCGATCGGCATCCGCCCATCATGCCACTATACTTTTGGTGTAGGACAGCGGCGAAGGCATATCACAGCCACAGCACCGCGCAGAAGACGGCCAGCACCAATTGCGCCGATGCGACGAAATAGAGCTGGCTGGAAAATGGCTGCTTGCGGGTCTTATGCCGGAACAGGGCACGGCCCGCAAAGGCGCCCGGCACACCGCCAATGACCGCAAAGAACAGCAGGTCCCTTTCGGATATCCGGCGCGCGCCATCCTCCGCCCGCGCTTTGTCGATCCCGAATGCGGCGAAGGCGACGAGATTGATCACGATCAAATATGTGACGATATTGGCCGGGGTGAAATATTGCATCGCTTGGGTGTACCGCCAACGATCTTAATACTCCGTCATTGCCAGCGAAGCGCGGCAAGGAGGCAGATGCGTCCCGCGCGGCGCCTGAGAGTCTCAACGAATAGATACGCTGGACCAGCGATAATCTGGAGTTCGGCCAGCTCTATTTCTATCCGAAATTATGGGCGGTGAATGCGGGTTGGCACGAAAAGCCGGAGCGGCGGGTGGATAGCTATGCGGTGCCTAAAGGGCGGTGGATGGGCAAACATAACTAAACTAGATATCTAACGGGCCGAATACTTCTCCGAGAAACGCGTTTGAACGAGACTGTCGTGCACGTTGCTTCTCCTGAACATCATTCAGGAATGGGATCCAATTTCCGAAACCTGTTTCAAAAACCGTCTTATAAAAAGACTTGGAAGTTTGATCTGCATTGAATACCAACCTGAGACGTTCGCCCGCTTTTGTAGCCCGAGCGCGCTCAAGAAGATCGGGAAACTCTGTAAGATCGGGGTGGCCCGATTCCGCTAACTCCAACAGTTCAGATGTAATCCGTTTTTCCCAATCGTTTGGATCAAACGCGCGCGCCTCGCCATCCCCGAAGTGCTGTTCTTCGCAGTCAGGATACAAACTTCTTAAAATTCGAATATCACGGGCCAACTTTGTCCTATGCACTTCGATGAGGATCGCACCACGTTCGGTCAAAATGAACTCAAAACGCGGATACCCCGCAAGATGTAAGTTTAGCTCTGATTCATTCACATCAACGGGAAACTGATCGCAAAGCTCTGAGACACGATCAACCGACCATTCACTCTCAACCCTTTGTTGAGCGATACCCATAAGCATCGGTAAAACACTGTCATATGAGCGAGAATCCGTATCATCCAAGTAGCGTTTGACGAAGCCAGACCCCGAATTCGCAACAAAAACTGCGCAAAAGTACTCCTGAAATGAACGATGAACGAACGAAACTTCGAAACCTTCTTGTTGTAACAGACAAATCGACTCAATCAGATCGGTCAATAAGTCTTCCGCTTTGACATCAGCTCCCTGTTGCTTAATTGCAGCTCCCAAATATGAAATTGCCCGATCACGATCAAAAGAAAACGCCGATTTAGAGTATGTCAAAACACAAAAACTGGCAAATATCTGCTTAAATTGTTCAGTACTACATCCAGAATGGCTTTCGCGTAAGAATTGCCCCTTCATCGCGTCGTGCCGGCGAAGGAGAGTGTCGAAAGCTATTCTGTAGAATTCGTGTAGGCTATCGGGAATTTCCGCATAACCCTCAAAAGTCAGCATCATCATAATTGCAAGTAGGGGATTCTCTAGAAAACTTTGATACTTCTGAAAAAAATCTTCAGTTAACCTCTCAAGGAAAACCTCTTTCACTTCATTTTCATAGTTCGATTTTCTGATTAACTCTCTGGCTTGAGAGAGTGTCATAGATTTCAACTGAAAATGAGTGAAATCCTCCCACGAATTAAAGCGCTCATCGTGCCGTCCAGAAATGACAATGGGCAGATTGTCAAAATCTCTCGCAAGTCGAATTATCTCGCGTTCATACTCATTCCTCTTTTCAGGAGAGATTTCGTCAAACCCATCTAGAATGATGACAAAATAGCCGCTACGCAAAGCGGCCTCAAAATCAGAAAATTCGATAGATGAGTTTCCACGATAATATTCGTGAATTGCAGTCAAAATTGATGGTGAACCATCGACGTTCAGGCTTCTAAGCTCGAAGAAGAGAGGAATCCTCCCCCTTGGCGCATGAAAAAAGCTCAGTGCAATGTAGCGCATCAAGACACTCTTGCCGCTTCCCGCTAAGGCAGAAACTACAAAACGCCCACCTTGCGCAAGGCTATCAATGAGCTCGTCAACTTCGACATCTTGTGCCCCGCTTCTTAAGTCCACTGGCACATAATGAGCCAACAGATCTACGGATTCTGTCGGTCTTAGGAATGTTCGAATCGATTCAACTCGAGCGTGAGTCTTGAATAAGAATGGCCTGTAAGCGTCGGTTAAATGCTGCAGCGTTCTACGAAGACCTTTTTGAACCGGGCTAGCCGCAGCTTTTATTGCGCGTTCGGTTGCTTGACCTAGAACTTCGGCAGCAAATTTCTCGACATTCATATCCTAATCTCACTCCGCCGCAACAGGCTCCCCGCTTTCGCCGTCGCCGAACAAGCCCGGGCCGTCATCGACTGCTTCGTCATTCGCCTCGTCGCCGGCTTTCGCTTTTTTGCGGTTGTCGAAGCTGCTCCACACGTCTTGCCAATTGCCCTTGGTTGCGCCTTTGGAATATTCGGTCGCGCGGGTTTCGAAGAAGTTGGCGTGCTCCACGCCGTTGAGCAGCGGAGCGAGCCATGGGAGGGGGTGATCCTCGACCATGTAGATCTCCGGCAGGCCCAGCTGGCTGAGGCGCCAGTCAGCGATGTAGCGGATGTATTTCTTGATTTCCTTGGCGGTCATGCCGGGAACGGGGCCGTCCTCGAACGCCAGATCGATGAACGCATCTTCCAGCCGCACGACTTTCTGGCAGCAATCGATAATGTCTTCCTTGACCGCTTTGGTCAGGCAGCCGCGCTCTTCATTGAACGCGTGGAACATGCGGATGATGCCTTCGCAGTGGAGGCTTTCATCGCGGACCGACCAGCTAACGATTTGGCCCATGCCTTTCATCTTGTTGAAGCGCGGGAAGTTCATCAGCATCGCGAAGCTGGCGAACAATTGCAGCCCTTCGGTAAAGCCGCCGAACATGGCGAGGGTGCGGGCGATATCTTCGTCATTATCGACGCCGAAATCCTGCATGTAATCATGCTTCGCCTTCATCTCCTCATATTCGAGGAACATGCCATATTCGCTTTCGGGCATGCCGATCGTGTCGAGCAGGTGCGAGTATGCCGCGATGTGGACCGTTTCCATATTGGAAAACGCGGCGAGCATCATTTTAATCTCGGTCGGTTTGAACACGCGGCCATATTTGTCGTGGTAGCAATCCTGCACCTCGACATCGGCCTGCGTGAAGAAGCGGAATATCTGGGTAAGCAGATTGCGCTCGTGATCGGTCAGGTTCTGCGCCCAGTCGCGGCAGTCCTCCCCCAATGGCACTTCTTCCGGCATCCAGTGGATTTGCTGCTGGCGTTTCCAGAAATCATAGGCCCATGGATATTCAAAGGGCTTGTAGGTCTTCCGGGCTTCGAGCAACGACATCTTGTGGTCCTTCACATTTTGATCAGCATGCAACCATACAGAATCAGACTCGCAATGCGAGTGCAAGAGTGAAGTTTATTTCGCAAAATTGGGGAGAGATTTTGCTTGCGTTGCAAAGCGCGCAAGAGTGCCGGTGGATGCTTGGGGGGATTCGCGGGCGGTCAGGTCAATTTCTCGAACAGCAACCACGCGACATAGGCCGCGCCGGCATAGGCGAGCAGGCCGAACTCACGTCCGATTTTCTTGCGCTTGCGCCCGACGCCGCCCCAGAAGACATAGCCGAGGATCGCCAGCGCCAGCAGCGCGCAGGTCAGGAAGATAAGTTCGATCATGGCGGCCTAGCTGCGCCTTTTCTTCGATCCGAAGAATGACCCACCGCCCAGCACAGTGACACCGAGGAAAAACCCGAAATCGTACCAGCCGCCGCGATTGGGGACGGCATAGACCGCGATATCGGGGCTGAAGAGCGAGCCGATAAAGGACCACGGGAAGATAAAGCCGTGCCACAGACCCCACCAGAAACCGGGCGATCCTGCTTCTTTCGCAACGCCGGCGTCGATTTGTGACGCGCAGGCTGCCAATGTGAGCGAAAGTCCGGTGAGAACCGAAAGTTTAAGTGCTCTACCCATCGCTGCTTCCTCCACCATCACAATATCATCGCCAGACCCAGCGTTAGCAAGGTCGCAACCACCGGCACAATCACCGTCACGATACCAATATCTTTATAAGCCTGCTTATGCGTTTGCTGGGTGATTTGCAGCAGCACGATCACCGCACCGCAATGCGGTAGCGAGTCGAACCCGCCGCTGGCCATCGCCACCAACCGGTGCAGCTCCTCCGCCGAAACGCCCAGCGCCAGATAGGCATCGGCGAAGGTTGCCATAAATATCTGGAGTCCACCCGAAGACGATCCGGTGATGCCCGAAATCGTGCTGGCTGCGGCGAACATCGACACCAGCGGGGGCAGGTCAGCGCCGACAATCGCCTGTGTGAAGGCTCCGAACCCGGCAGTCTGCGCAACCACTCCGCCAAAACCAATCACCGCCGATGTGGCGAGCAACGGGATAATCGCATCCTGCGTGCCGATCCCCATCATGCGGATCGCATTGCGGCGCGCAGTGGCGAAGATCAGCACCGCCACCACACTTGCCAAAGCCAGTGCAATCGAAGGCCACAGGACCGGCTGACTGCTGGCAAAGGCAATCCACGGCGTATCCGGGCTCGCGCCCATGATTGTCGCCAGTCGCGGCGAGAGGATTGTTCCGATCACGAGCACGAGCGGAACCAGCGCAAGTCCCCAATGCGGCACATCCTTGGCAATGCTTTCCATGCTCGGGATCGAGTCATTGGGTCCCGCGACAAAGCCTTCGCCATTGGCCTTGGCGATCCGGCGTTCGCGCTCGAGATAGGCCATGCCGAGGATAAACATCATCGCCCCGCCAAAGATGCCGAGCACCGGTGCCGCAAACAGATCGGTGCCCAGCTTCAACGTCGGAATAACATTATGGATCGATGGCGTTCCGGGCAGCGCGGTCAGAGTGAATGTCCCGGCCCCCAGCGCAATCGCGCCGCAGAACAGGCGCTTGGGCAAATCGGCCGCCTGGAAGAGCCGCAGGCCCAGCGGATACATCGCGAAGATCACCACGAACACGACCACCCCGCCATAGGTAAGGAGCGCTCCGGACAGTACCGTGATCCACAGCGCCCGCTGCGCGCCCAGCGCATTGACCAGCGCCATCGCGATGCTGGTCGCGGCGTGGCTCTCGCTCATGATCTTCCCGAACATCGCCCCCGCTGCAAACAGCAAGAAGAAGCGCCCGGCAAAGGTGAAGGCACCCAGATCGCCGAACAGAAATGTCTGGTTGATGCTGTCGGCAAAAGGCAGCCCGTTCGTCGCAATGACGATCAGCGCACAGATGACCGACGCGAAGATGATGTTCACATCGCGCAGAGCCAGCCAGATCAGCAGGCCCATACCCAGAAATAGTCCAAGAATTCCGATCACGCGTAAGCTCCCCCGCCTAGCGCTGAATGACTAGCGATGGCTCTTAGACATGAAGAATGCTGTGCTGCCAAGCGGTGTGTGCCCCTCTTGGCAATTGTTCTCGCAGATCAGCCGCCGCCAAACCCGATGAAGCCGATCAGCACAAACAAAGCCGCTGCAACGATGAACAGGATTGCCGTCGCACGTCCCAGCTTTGGATCAACCAATTGCGGCATCCGGAAGAATGCCACGGCGATCGACGCGAAAGTGATTGCCAGCAATACAAACAAGCCGCTTAGGATAGTCATAGGATGCCTCTGTTACTGATGTTGGCTCACTGGCAGCACATTACTGGCAGCTCAGGCATTCCTCGTAATCGGTCTGCTGTTCGCCAAGTTCGGCTTTGAGCGCGATCTCTGGTGCGACAGCGGTGTTATCCGCTTCTACACCGCCGGCAAAACCGGCGCGCTGGATCGATTTGGAGCGGAGATAATAGAGCGACTTGATGCCTTTTTCCCATGCCTGGAAGTGCAGCATCATCAAGTCCCACTTATCGACGTCAGCCGGGATAAACAGGTTGAGGCTCTGCGCCTGATCGATGAACGGCGCACGGTCGGCGGCATATTCGAGCAGGTAACGCTGATCGACTTCGAAGCTGGTCTTGAAGATCGCTTTTTCTTCGTCGCTGAGGAAGTCGAGATGTTGAACGCTGCCGCCATTTTCGAGGATCGAGTTCCACACATTGGTGGAGTCCTTGCTCTTCTCGCGCAGCACTTTTTCCAGATACGGGTTCTTCACAATGAAGCTGCCCGAAAGCGTTTTGTGCGTGTAAATATTGGCAGGGATCGGTTCGATGCAGGCGCTGGTGCCGCCGCAAATGATCGAGATCGATGCGGTTGGCGCAATCGCCATTTTGCAGCTGAAACGCTCCATCGCGCCCATCTCTTCCGCATCGGGACAAGGGCCTCGTTCCTTGGCGAGCATCATGCTGGCCTCTTCCGCCTTGCCGCTGATGTGCTTGAACATTTTGAGATTCCAGACTTTCGCCATGGAGCCTTCCAGCGGCAGTTGCTTCTGTTGGAGGAAAGAGTGGAAGCCCATTACGCCCAGACCGACCGAGCGCTCACGCATGGCCGAATATTTGGCGCGGGCCATTTCTTCGGGCGCGCGGTCGATATAATCCTGCAGGACATTATCGAGCATCCGCATCACGTCTTCGATGAAGTCCTTCTCACCATTCCACTCATCCCATCTTTCAAGGTTGAGCGAGGACAGGCAGCAGACCGCAGTGCGATCATTGCCAAGGTGATCAATACCCGTTGGCAGCGTAATTTCGCTGCACAGGTTTGATGTAGACACTTTGAGGCCGAGATCGCGGTGGTGCTTGGGCATCATCCGGTTCACCGTGTCGTTGAACACGATGTAGGGCTCACCCGTTGCGAGGCGAGTTTCGACCAGCTTCTGGAACAGCGAACGCGCATCAACTTCACCGCGCACTTCGCCGGTTTTTGGAGAGAGCAGTTCAAACTTCTCGCCCGCACGGACGGCTTCCATGAATTTGTCGGTCAGCAGCACGCCGTGGTGCAAATTGAGCGCTTTGCGGTTGAAATCGCCCGAAGGCTTACGGATTTCGAGGAATTCCTCAATCTCGGGGTGCGAGACATCAAGGTAGCACGCCGCCGAGCCGCGCCGCAGCGAGCCTTGCGAAATTGCCAGCGTCAGAGAGTCCATCACGCGGACGAACGGGATGATACCGCTGGTTTTACCGTTCAGGCCAACCGGCTCGCCAATACCGCGGACATTGCCCCAATACGTACCGATGCCGCCACCTTTGGAGGCGAGCCAGACATTCTCATTCCATGTGCCGACAATGCCGTCGAGGCTGTCGGATACCGAGTTCAAGTAGCAAGAGATCGGCAGGCCGCGCGATGTGCCGCCATTCGACAGGACAGGCGTAGCGGGCATAAACCACAGACGGCTGATATAATCATAAAGGCGCTGGGCGTGCTCCTGATCATCGGCGTAGGCATCGGCCACACGCGCGAACAGATCCTGGAAACTTTCGCCGGGAAGCAAATAGCGGTCGATCAGCGTTTCTTTACCGAATTCGGTCAGCAGCGCGTCGCGGCTTTCATCTTGCACGATGGTAAAGCGGCGGTCATTGACCTTCTTGGAATCGTCGACCGGAGCCGCAGCGGCTTTCATCGCTTCGGTGAGCGCTTCGCCCGCTTTCTCGGCGACAAGCTCTTCCGAACCTGCATCTGTCTTGTCCATTGTCACTGCTGCTTTCGATTCCGCCTGTTCAGGCGTTTTTGTTTTTGCGGGCGCGCTGTTTTCACGGGTGAGAGTTGCTTCTGCGTTATCTTCCAAGCCCATGGCCGCGTCGTCCCCAGTTCTAAATTCCATTATTTTTTCCGCCCGTCTTCACTGTTTGAACAACGCAGCGCTCGCTCCGATGTTCCACTTCCGTTCGATTCGGCGGGAAGCGTCCCACCTAGCATTTTTTGCAGGACTAAAGGTGAATTACTTATCCCCCTTCTACCCACAGCCCGGTTTTGGGAGGTCACTGTTTTCAACCGAATCGTCCCCCACCTGCATGATCCCCGCACACAGCCAAAACAACACGATCTAGTAGGTGTTACCTGCAACCGAACCACTAGATACTGAATCAAGCGGGACTCAGACGCAAGAGGGTAAATGGTATTTAACCAAGCTGGCTGCCACAAAATGTGGGGTGTATTAGTCTGTTGCATCGCAGCGACGCGGCGGAACTCCTAGGGTTGCCAAACACGCAAGCCCTAAAATGAATCCGTGAAAAAATATTTCGCGGGAAAAGTTGGTTTCAGGCCTTTGATTCAATCGAATCGGAATGCGCAATTTTCGTTCGCGGGCGGGCCGCAATCTGCATCATATGGGCAAGCGGTTTGGGGGCTGGTGAATGCTGAACGGCGAGTGGAATCGAATTGCCCATTGATCGGTCCGGCATGATCGCACAGTTGCGGGCGAGCGTGCGGGAGCGTCCCGAAGGCTTAGCGCCGGGCGATACGCAGATACCCTCAGAGTATTACTTTGCCTCAGCTGATTGCCGCGCCTCAACCCTCACCACCTGAATCAACGAGGTGACTTCCATCTCCTCCCCGTCATGGCAGGCGATGCGCACCAGTTGTACAGGCTCGGCGGTGTAGAAACGATGCGAGCCGGGCAGAGCGGAATAGCGGCAGGTGTCGGCAATAATCGAGCGGGCATCGTAAAACTGGCGCGTGGTCCGCGATCCCAGTCTTGGTGTGTTTGCGACACGCTCCGCCAGCGCCGAAGTGGACGCTTGCAGCCGCCCGAAAGCGTTCGCCTTGTCGCGTATAAATTTCGAACCATCGGAACGGGTGATTGTGATGGACCGGCCATTGTCGATAAGGTCGGCAAAGCTTTCTCCAGCCCTCTCGCTCAAGGGCATACCGCCGCGCTCTTCCAGTACCGCATAAGGATCAATCATCCCGGCGCGCGGATCCACTTCGATCACCGGCGTGTCGTCGGCACCACTGTCACCGAAATCGGTGGAGCGCGTGGCGCGATAGACGGGCCATAGTTCTTCTTCCTCAGTCGTCAGGTTAATCGCAACCAGGAAGGTCTCTCGCCGATCCGAATAGTGCGACCCCAAATTGTCCGACGCCTCCCGCAAGAGGAACGCATGGGTAGCGCTGATCCCGAACAGACGGTCTTCAATGGTGATGACATCGGGCGGCGTAGCGGCAGCAGGAACGCCCATACCAAAACACGCCGCCGCCATGACGACCAACCGCTTCATCGGCCTAGCCATTGGTTTTCGCATGCGCTGCGATCGCGTCGGCAATGGTTTCGACCAGTTCCATGGGCAGATCATGACCCCAGCCGGGGAATGTCTTGAGTTTGGCGCCCGGAATGCTTGCGGCAGTGTCGCGGCCGCCTTCGACAGGCACCAGTGGGTCATCTTCGCCATGCAATACCAAGGTCGGCACTGTCACGCCCTGCAGCATCTCGCGCCGGTCACCATCGGCCACAATGGCCGACAGATGCCGTGTCGGGCCTTCGGGATAGATATTGCGCCGCACGCTGGTGGTCACCCGGTCGCGCAGGCGCTCTTCATCAGCAGGATAGCCGGGGCTGCCAATCGTCCGCGCCAGTTTCACGCCGTGATCGACCATCACATCCTCTTCCATGCTGGCGGGCCGCGTGATCAGCACTTTCATCGCCTCTTTCTTGGCGGCCGGCAGTTTGGGATTGCCTGTGGTCGAAAAGATCGACGTGAGCGTTAGCGCCTTGTCGGCATGTTTGGCCGCGACATGCTGCGCGATCATGCCGCCCATGCTGGCACCGACAATATGTGCTTTCTCCAGCCCGAGCGCCTCGAGCAGACCAACGCCGTCATTGGCCATATCTTCGAGCGTGTAGGGAACCTTGGGCGTGATCCCGAACTTGTTCAGGATCGTCATCTTGATGATCCCGGGCGCTTTCACCCCGTCGAATTTATGGCTCAAGCCGACATCGCGATTGTCATAACGGATCACTCTAAAACCGCGCTCGACTAAAGCTTCGACCAGTTCGATCGGCCACAACGTCAATTGCGCGCCAAATCCCATGATCAGCAGCATTGGCGGATGAGCCGGGTTGCCAAAATCTTCATATTCGATCTGGATTCCATTGGCGGTGATCTGCGGCATAGTGTCGTCCTGTTCGGTCGGTTGCGAAAGCGAACGGACCCTATGCTACAGATTGACGACGCGCACAATCACGCGCGACCAGAGCGGCGCGCAGCCGGGAAAATAAATTGCTACCGGAATGAACCAAACCGGCATTGCGCCGCACTTACTTCCTGAAGGAGATACAAACGGATGAGTGCAGGTGCCGCCAGGATACTCGATGAATATCTGGTGGCGGAGGCCCGTGCGGGAAGCCGGTCGGCGCTGACGCAATTGGTGCGCCGTTGGCATCCCAAGCTGGTCGCCCATGCGTGGCGGCTGACCGGTGACCGCGAACTGGCGCATGACGCAGTGCAAAGCGCATGGAGCGAAATCATTCGCGGACTGTCGAAACTGCGCGAAGAACGAGCCTTTCCGGTCTGGGCCTTCCGGATTGTGTCGCGGACCTGCAACCGCGAAATCGGATCGCTGGTCAAGACCCGCCAACTGATGACCGCCATTGAAAGCGAGCCGCGCGAAACCAGTTGCGCGCCAGAAGAACCATCGGATCTTGGCCCGCTGCGCGAAGCGATCCGCCAATTGCCGGCAGGAGAGCGCGCCGCCATCGCGCTTTACCATTTCGAAGAACTGCGAGTCGCCGAAGTCGCCGTCGCGCTTGCCGTTCCAGTGGGAACGGTGAAAACCAGATTGATGAATGCGCGGAAGAAACTGCGCGCGATTTTGGATCCAGAAGGAGAAACACCATGAGCACCAACATTACAGATGATCTCGACCGGATGATCGATGAAGCTCTCGATGCAGAGGAACGCGAGTTGCTCGGCGCGATTGGCGAAGAGCCCGGCTATTTCAAACAGGTCTGGGGCGTATTTGGCGGCCCGATTGGCTGGATCAGCTGGCTGTTGATGGCCGCGCAATTGATCATGTTCGGCGCATCAATCTGGATGGCGATGCGCTTTTTCGCCGCGAGCGATACACTGGAAGCGCTCCACTGGGGCATCCCTTCCGCGACCCTGCTGATCCTCGCCACCATGACCAAGCTGACCCTATGGCCCACATTGCAAGCCAACCGCGTCATCCGCGAAGTGAAGCGACTGGAACTGCAAGTGGCGCGCGGCCCAAAAGACAAGTAAGCAAAATGCACCCTCGTCGGCCCAGGCACCTCCAATCGTCGCGGCCTAAAGCAATGGCCACGACTCACCATCTATGTCAAACGAAGTGTGCCGCTAAATTTCGATATGGCGACCCACATTCGACGCAAGGATGAAGTAACCATGAAGCTCGACAGACGATCAATGATAGGTGCCAGTGCCTCTTGGGCGGTGGCAGCATGTAGCCCGCTCAAAACCAGTGGGCCGATCAAACCACCATCCAGCGGCCGTCTCTATATAGACGGGTTGAGCTTCTTACGCGGCGACAGCGAAGATGTGAATCGGTCCGGCTTGCATGCAGCTATCATCGACGCTTCAAAAGTAACCGAGATTACGCGCGAAGATGGTTCGCGAGGGTGGATCCGAACCTTCGAAGCATGCGACGAGAATATCGATGCTGTCATCGGCTCCACCAAAGGCACCTATCCGCAGGCCTTCATTGCGAAGAAGGGTTCGGAGATTAACCAGCAGGGCAAGCTGGCGGTCTTCCTCCAGTTCCAGTCTTGCGAACCGATTGAAGATAATCTCGACAGGATCGGATATTTCCACGACAAGGGTCTTCGCGTGCTGCAGTTCACGCATCACCACGACAATCTGTTTGCAGGCGGCGCGCTAGAGGCCAAGCAAAGTGGTTTGACCGCGCTTGGCAAAGACGGTCTGCGCGAAATGAACCGTCTAAAAATCATCCCGGACGTCTCACACAGTTCGGAACCAACAGCACTGGACGTTGGGCAACTCACTCAATCGCCGTTTATTCTCTCGCACGGCGCCTGTCGGGCCATCGTCGACAATCCCCGATGTGCGTCAGACAAGATGATCCGGGCGGTAGCAGATTCAGGAGGAGCCATGGGGATATTCATGATGACTTTTTGGTTGACCAACGACCCTGAGCCGAACGTAAGTCACTATCTCGATAATCTCCGGCATCTGGTCAATGTTGGAGGGATCGATGCCGCAGCGATTGCCAATGATTACCCGATGAGCGGGCAGCAAGAACTGCGGGCATTGAACAACAACAATGCAGAAGGCGTAAAGCAGTACCATGAGTGGTGGCAATCCATTCACAATAGCGGTGTACCGGGCTTCTCGCAGCTTCCAGCACATGTGATCATCCCCGAGCTCAATAACATCGACCGGATGCGTCTGATTGAGCAAGCGCTTGAAGCGGATCCCTTCTTTACCAGAAGCGATATCGACAAGATCATGGGGGACAATTGGCGCCGTGTACTTACTGAGGTTCTGGGCTGACGCGGCGTGCGGCTAAAAACAGTGCGACGATCAGGCAGCTAGAGGACAAGTACGGTGTCCTGTGCGATAACGTTCGTCTCGGCGTCATCCGCGAAGTGAAGCGGTTGGAACTGCAAGTGGCGCGGAACGGGTTGCAGAGGTGATCGAAAACAGCCGCACAACCTTTTTGAGGGGGTTGGGACCGCGTTCGCGTTCAGTCTCGAACCCCTTCAGAAAGATAGGTGCGATCTATCATTTCCACCATCGTCTCGATTGCTGCATCGTTAAGCCATTTTCCGCCGCTGGTGGTCAGGATAGTCAATCCCAGATCATGCTCCGGTGAAAATACATAGACTGACGCAAACCCATCGGCATCACCATCGTGCAGATAGAAAATACCTTTCGGATGGCTCAACTGGATCAGGCCGTAGCCAAATTTTACCGGCTCTCCCGGCACGTCCGCCATCCGCCGGGTCAAAACCAGCGGTGACGGTTTGCCACCTGATGCCGCCGCGCGATATGCCCGCATCTGGGCAAGCTGGAAGATCATCAAATCATCGATGGTTGAATAAATCGCGCTGCCCGGCGTAGCCATGCCCATATCGGAAACAGCGGTAGCAATGGCACGATCATCTTTTCGGTAAGGAGTGGTCAGGCGTTTTAACTGGCTTGCGCTTAGCGAAATTGCTGTGTCTTTCATACCGTATGCGTCAGTGATATATTCGTCGATCAGTGCTGCAAAACCCTTATTCGCGGCGACTTCCGCCACCAGGCCCAAGACGGCATAACCGCAGCTGGAATACGCAAATTTCCCGATTCTTTCCGGATTGATTTCAAGCGCATCAAGATCAGTCACCAGCTGCCCACGCGTATATCCTTGTGACCACGCCTCGCCTTCCTGTCTTTCGCGATAAACCGAGCAGTCTGTTTCGGAAATTCCGGCGGTATGCTGAAGCAGGTTCTCGACAGTAATCATATCGAGCTGCACTTTGGCTTCGGCATCGACTAGGGGCGAAAGATAGCTACCGACAGATGCCTGCGGATCAATTCGGCCTCGCGCAATCAGACTGTTCACCATGGCCCCGGTCAACGTCTTTGAAAGCGAGGCTATCTGGTAAATCGAATTCGATCCGGTCGGCTGTTGTGCAGAACGATTATGATACCCCAAATTTACGACGGCGGAATTCGCCCCATTCCGCACCACACCGATCGACATTCCGGGAATATTCTCGTCTTCCGCAAGCTGTTCGAACCGTGCTCCAAGCCAGCTTGCCAGCCGGGCATTTTCTCTTGTCACAGGCATGGCGTTTTCACTTGGCCCGACGTTCTGGCCGACCGAAACGCAAGCACCTAAAAAGCCGATGACGACAGCCCCGAAAAAAAACCGGAAAATCTGGCCCATATACTAATTTCCAAAAACTCAATGATGGTGTATTATACATACAATACACTTATATAGAGTCAATCGAAAGCAGCAGGGATTAGGGTGATTGAGTTGCCTTGCGAAACACCTGTGCCGCGTCACCCTCCTTGCGCCACTCCGGCCCTTTCACCTCAAACCCGCTCATTTGCAGCACATCCAGCACCCCGCCGTTCTCAGCGAGCGTCCGTAGCGGAACGACCGCCAGCGTCGTGCCTTCACCAGCCGCCGCGCCGCTGATCGCATCCACCCACTGCCCGCGCAGTTCGCTGGCAACGTCCGCATCGGTCCATGGCCAGCAGCGGCTGAGTGCGACCTCCAACGGGTTGTTCATCACTGCCGGGATGTCGAAGGCGCTCCAGTCCTGTCCTCTTTGTTCGATCAGCTCAGGGCCGATTTCAGTCGCAGTCATTGCCGCATCAAGGCACGGCAGGTGCGATTCGGGCGGGGCATCGGCGAGACTGTCGAGCAAGTCTTCGCCGCGCACCGTGCCGACCGGTTCGCTCGGCACATCAGCTTTGCGCGCGGCTTTCTTGACCACTTCGGTCGCATCCTTGCCCGTGTTCTTGGTTAGGCCGAGCTGCCGCGAAAGCAGGTCGAACGATGTCATCAGGAAGCTCCGCCGCGAATAGTCCTTGTTATAGCGCGTCTCCAGCGCCGCCAGCCGCGCGCGGCGATCTGCATCCAGATAATCATTCGCCGCCGTCCCCTTGGGCAATTTGGTGATTTTCCCTCCGGCAAAGATAAGCCGGAGCATATCGCCGGGGGAGATTTTGGGTTTAATCCCGAGAATCACCCGGTCGGCATTTTGCGTCGCTCTTTCCAGCCGTCCCGGAAACCATGGCGTAGATTTGGGGACCTCGCGGATTTCGCCTACCAGAATGACCGCGCCGCGCGCGGTAGTGATCGTCCACATTGGCGCGCCAGAAAGCTGGGCGGTGACGACGATCTCGTTAGCAGCGGCATCGTTCCGCGTTGCATCCTGAGCAACAACGGCGCCACCGGCAAGCCCAGCCGCCGCCAACAGGACGAGCAGATGCACCTTCAAGGCACCAACACCGTGTCGCGCGCAATATCCGCTGTTTCGAGATAATCGAGAGTGTAATGCAGTCCGCGACTTTCATGCCGCTCTAGCGCTGATCGCACGATGAGTTCTGCGGCCTGCAGCAGATTGCGCAGTTCGATCAGATCGGTCGTGACCCGGAAGCTGCCATAATAATCATCCACCTCTTTGTTCATCATCTCGATGCGATTGCGGGCGCGTTCGAGGCGTTTGGTGGTGCGCACAATCCCGACATAATTCCACATAAAGCGGCGGATTTCGGTCCAGTTCTGTTTGACCACGACTTCCTCGTCGGAATCGGTCACGCGGCTTTCGTCCCATTCCTTAATCGCGGGCGGGTTCAGCAATTCGTCCCACCGGCCCAGAATGTCCCGCGCTGCCGCTTCGCCGAATACAAAGCATTCGAGCAGACTATTGGACGCCAAGCGGTTTGCACCATGCAGCCCGCTCTCGGTCACTTCACCAGCCGCCCATAGGCCCGGCAGATCGGTCCGCGCATCCAGCCCGACAAGGACCCCGCCGCAGGTATAATGCTGCGCCGGAACAACCGGAATGGGCCCCTTGGTCATATCGATCCCGAGGCCCATCAGCTTCTCATGGATCGTCGGGAAATGGCCGGTCACAAATTCGGGCGTTGCGTGGCTGATATCAAGATGAACATAGTCGAGGCCATAGCGTTTGATCTGGTCGTCGATCGCGCGCGCCACGACATCGCGCGGCGCCAGTTCCATCCGCTCGGGATCGTAATCTGCCATGAAACGGTGACCGGTTTCGGGATGGAGCAGATGTCCGCCCTCGCCGCGCACAGCCTCGGTAATCAGGAAGTTTTTGACGTCGAGATTATACAGGCAGGTAGGGTGGAACTGCATCATCTCCATATTGGAAACGCGCGCGCCCGCACGCCACGCCATCGCGATCCCGTCTCCGGTTGCGCCGCGCGGAGCGGTGCTGAATTGATAGACGCGGCCAGCGCCGCCTGCCGCCAGAATGGTCGCTGTCGCTGTATAGGTCTCGACCTCACCCGTTTCCTGATTGAGCGCATAGGCGCCCCAAACGCGGCCCGATCCCGAATATTCCTCCGCATTACGGCCGGTGATCAGATCGACGCAGGCGCGGCCCGCCAGCATGGTGATATTGGGATTGGCATTAGCCGCCTTGAGCAAAGCCTCCTGCACAGCCCAGCCGGTCGCGTCGTTTACATGCACGATCCGGCGATGCGAATGCCCACCTTCGCGCGTGAGATGCAAGTCACCCGAATCCTGATTAAAGGGCACGCCCAGTTCAACCAACCGCTCGATACTGCGCGGCGCACGTTCGATGACGAATTCAACAGTTTCTTGGCGGTTCAGACCGGCGCCCGCGCGCATTGTATCGTGGATGTGATGATCAAACGTATCACCCGCATCAAGCACCGCGGCAATCCCGCCCTGCGCCCATGCGGTCGAGCCGGTGTTGAGCCCACCTTTGGCGAGCACGAGCACTTTCTTATGCTCGGCCAGCGCTAAGGCAGCGGTAAGACCCGCCGCACCGGAACCGATGATAAGAATGTCATATTGCTGCTTTAACACTTAATACTCCGTTCGCCCTGAGCCTGCCAAAGGGCCGCACTTAACTTGATGCCCGTGCTTGAAGAAAAAGTGACCCTTCGACAAGCTCAGGGTGAGCGGGCGATTTGGTAGTGGCTGCTAAAGCCGCTCCATCTCGCCCGCCTCGATCATATGCAGATCGCGGTCATGGATGCCAAAGCGGTCCCAATTGGCACGCCATTCCAGCAGGTGATCGGTTTCGAAATGCGCATCCAATGCCTCGCGGTCGCGCCAGATTTCGGTAACGTGGACAAGGCCGGGTTCGAGCACATCTTCGGAGTAAGAATAGGCCTGGCAGCCATCCTCTTCCAAACTTGCCTCGATCATTTCCTGCATCGCATAGCGCGCTTCATTCAGGTTTTCAGGCGGCATCCGGACCGTGCCGATAACAAGCAACATCAGGCGGGGTGCTGCGTGGCTGCGCTGGTCAGCGAGACAAACACATCTTCCAGATCGGCTTCGCGTGTTGTCACATCCTCGATGACCAGTCCTTGCTCCTGCAGGATCGCGAGCACTTGCCCCGCCGTGAGCTTATCCTTGTCATACGTCACTTCGACACCGCGGCTCCCCGCCAGTTCGGATTTGACGAAAGCAGCGTGTGTTGGCGCAGCGCTCAGATCGGCGCCGACAGTCACCGCGACAATCTTCTCGCGCGCCATATCGACCATTTCGCGGGTGGGCTTGTTGGCGATCAGTTCCCCGTGATTGATAATCGCAATCCGGTCACATAATTGCTCTGCCTCTTCGAGATAATGCGTGGTCAGAACCACTGTCACCCCATCTGCATTGAGTTCCTGTACCAGCTCCCACAGCAGGCGGCGCAGTTCAACATCGACGCCAGCGGTCGGCTCATCCAGCACCAGAATCGGCGGCGAGTGGACCATGGCCTTGGCGATCAGAAGTCGCCGCTTCATCCCGCCCGATAGCGTGCGCGCATAGGCATCGCGTTTATCCGCCAAATGGACAGCTTCGAGCAGTTTTTCCGAGCGGCGCAGGCTTTTGGCGATACCATAAAAACCGGCCTGGTTTTCCAGCACTTCATATGGCGTGAAGAACGGATCGAAGACGATTTCCTGCGGGACAATCCCGATTGCGCGCTTCGCATTGCGGCGCTGCTCGTCAATATCAAAGCCCCAGATTTCGGCAGTTCCGCTGGTCTTGGTGACCAATCCGGCAAGCACATTGATTAGCGTACTCTTGCCAGCGCCATTGGGCCCAAGCAATCCGAATATTCCGCCTTGGGGTACGTCAAAGCTGACGCCTTTAAGCGCGAGCTTACCTTCCTCGCCCTTCACGCCCCCACCCACACCGGCATAGCGTTTCACGACGTCACGTATCTGGATTGCGGGGGGAGTGCTCATAGCGCACGCCCTAGATGGGAGAGAGGCGCGACGTAAAGGGCGAACCGCGTGCTTTATGGTTATCGAACCGTTAACTATGCTTTAGCGCTTCACGCGTAGATGTGCGGCCATGACCACCCTCATGCGCCACATCGCCGCGAGCCTGAGCACTGCCCGCAAGAAACGTAACGCCTTGCCCAAAGAGGTGTTGCCACATCACGTCTCCATGGCAGCCATTGGCGTGACAGCGCCGGAATTTATCTGAAATCACTGCCGCCGCGCTTGCCTAGCGTCGCAATGGCATTTAATCGGGCACACATGATCATCTCAGCGCCCGAAACCGTAAAGACACAGACCCGCCGCGTCAGCTGCGATGGAGCGACTGCCATTCGTGGCAGCGACCGGTTTAAGCCATCTGCGCTCGGTCATCCTAAAGTCTATCTCGAGATCGACGAAACCGGCTATGTCGATTGCGGCTATTGCGACCGGCGCTTTGTTCTCGAAGGCGGCCCAGCGGACGCTTGATTGGCGTTTGATTTGGTGTTGCCCAATTTCGGGCCTATCTGTTCTGAATGACAACCATAGACCCCGTTTCACTTCTTTATATCGACGGCAAGCTCGACCCTGACCAGGCACAGGCGCTAACCGCTGAAACGCTCAAAAATTGCGATGATGGGGAGCTTTACCTCCAGCACGGCGTAAGCGAGGCTTTCACTTTCGATGATGGGCGGCTCAAAACCGCCGATTATTCGCGAGACGCCGGATTCGGCCTACGCGGTGTGTCGGGCGAGATGACCGGATTTGCCCATGCCAACGAAATCAGTGCCTCTGCGATCAAGCGCGCGGGCGAGACATTGCAATTGCTCGATCCGGCAACCGGCATCACATCGCCTCAGCCCCGCAAAACCAACCAGCGGCTTTACTCCGATGCCAGTCCTCTGGACGCAGTACCTTTTGCCAAGAAGGTTGCGCTGCTGGAGAGTATCGACGCGGCTGCGCGTGCACGCGACCCGCACGTTTCCCAAGTCACCGCATCACTGTCTGCCACCTGGAGCGTGATCGAGATCATTCGCGCAGATGGTTTCCGCGCCACAGATATCCGGCCGCTGGTCCGGCTCAATGTCGGGGTACTTGCTGAGGCAAAAGGCCGGCGGGAACGCGGGAGTTACGGCTTTGGCGGTCGCTACCTCTACGACCAGCTATTCGAAGAAGGCGAATGGAACCACGCCATCGACGAGGCTGTGCGCCAAGCGATGGTCAATCTGGAAAGCGTCGATGCACCAGCGGGCGAAATGCCCGTCCTGCTTGCACCCGGCTGGCCCGGGATCATCCTTCACGAAGCGGTGGGTCACGGTCTGGAAGGCGATTTCAACCGCAAGGGAACAAGCGCTTTTTCCGGACTGGTTGGAGAGCGTGTCGCAGCACCTGGCGTGACCGTGGTCGACGATGGCAGCATCGCCAACCGGCGCGGCTCGCTGAGCATCGATGATGAAGGCACGCCGACCGAAGAAACTGTGTTGATCGAAGACGGTATCCTGAAAGGATATATGCAAGACAGGCTGAATGCGCGGCTTATGGGTGTGGAGCCGACCGGCAATGGCCGCCGTCAATCCTATCAATATGCGCCTATGCCGCGGATGACCAACACATTCATGCGTGGCGGCACAGATGATCCGGCAGAACTGCTCGCGAGTATGAAGAAGGGCATTTTCTGCAAGAGTTTTGGCGGCGGGCAAGTCGATATCGTATCAGGCCGTTTCACCTTCTCCTGCACCGAGGCCTATATGGTCGAGGACGGCAAGCTCGGTGCCCCGATCAAAGGCGCTACACTGATCGGCGATGGTCCCAGCGTGCTCAAAGAAGTGACCGGGATCGGTAATGATATGGCGCTCGATAATGGGATTGGCGTGTGCGGCAAAGGCGGACAGAGCGTGCCTGCCGGCGTGGGCCAGCCGACGCTATTGGTCGGCGGTTTGACAGTGGGCGGGACGGCTTAAACCGCGAGTCAGGCGACATTCAGGTGCATTCGTGTAATTTGCCGACATGACCAAACGCACGCTCACCCTGTCCGCTCTGGTAGCCAGCGCTGCCGCCCTCTCCCTGCCGACAACAGCGTTGGCCGACAAGAAAGTCGATAAGGGCGAGGAAGAACTCGCCGAATTGCTCGAGGGCTATGAGGCGGCGGAGCCGGTCAATTGTCTGCGCCATTCGCAAAGACATCGGCTGCGGCTGATCGATGACACGGCTTTGGTATTCCGTGATCGCCAGACGATTTATGTGAACCGGACGAATGCACCGCGCTACATCGATGATTTCGATATCCCGGTGTTCAAACCATTCGGCAGCAACCTGTGTCGCTCGGATCAGGTTACCTTTACCCCGAGAGGTGGCGGTATTCCCGGCCCCACCATCACCATGGCCGAGTTCATTCCCTATACCAAAGTCGACACCGAGAGCTGAATTTTCCCGTCCTCCCGAAGGAGAACAGTATGACCAATATCAAACTCATCGCCGCTTCACTGGCCGCGACAGCCATGGTCGCGATTCCTTCCGTCGGCGCTGAAACGGCTGATCATGCAGAGCCGACCAAAGGCGAAGCAAAGCTCGCCAGGATGCTTGAAGGCCGCGTCGCGGGTGAACCGCAGAAATGCATCCGCTATCTGCCGCAGACTGATCTGACAGTGATTGACGGGACCGCGCTAGTCTATCGCGTCGGCCGGACGCTCTATGTTAACGTTCCGAGCAATGCCCGATCAATCGACGATAACGACATTCTTGTGCGCCGGACCAGCTTCTCGAGCCGCCTTTGCAATACCGATATCATTACCACTGTCGATCAAGGTCACGGCCAGTACACCGGCAACATCAACCTCGGTGAATTCGTGCCATATCGCGAGGCAGAGGCCAGCTAAGCAGGCTGAACCTAGTCAATCAGCATTCCGGTGCAATGTATCGTCCGACCCGGCTGAGCCATAAATATCGGAAATCGCTGTATCAATGGCGTTTGCGCGTGAAGCCTCGATGATTACGCCGAAAACCCAACCGATATTGCCGTCTTTGTCGCGCTGGCAAACACCGCGGGAAATCACCGTTTTCACGGCCCCATCTTCGGAAGTCAGTTTGGCGAGAAAGTCAAAGCCTTTGCCCGACTGGATGGCCTCATCAACCAGTGCCCCCACCCGATTGCGATCCTGTGGGTGGTAGTATGCCAGCGCTTCTTCCAGCGTCGGAGAGCCTAAACCCTTATCCCTGTCATGCAGGGCAAACACCTGATCTGACCAATCCAGTTCTTCCAATTCGAGATCAAGCGTCCACGTGCCAATACCGCCAACCTCGCCGGCAAGGCGCAAACCATCTTCCGCGCGGCGCAGATCAGCTTTCAGATAACGGTTACTCAGCGTAACGAATATTGCATAGGCGAGAGAAGCCAACGCAAATATCACACTGATAATCGCGCCAAACTCAATCAGGGCAACAGAATTGCTCTGTTCGTTCACAGCAATACGCCTTTCCATTAGGTCGCAAAACTTACTGAATATAGGTTAACGTATTACGTATTCTCTTACAGGACTATCTTACGAGATGCCAAATAGACAGGCTTATCCTGAGATTGCGTTCATTCGCTGGCGGATTTCTTCCGCTTCGCCCATGATCCGGTCGATGAGTTCCTGACAGGTCGGGATATCATTGATCAGGCCGGCGACCATGCCGCAGCTCCACGCGCCGGCATCCATATCGCCTTCCATCATGATCCGCGGATAAACGCCTGCGACTTGTTCGATAATGTCTTCGAATTTGAGATCGTCTCCGAGTTCCTTTTCCTTTTGAAGCAGCAGTTCGACAGCCTCGTTGGTCATCACGCGTTCGGTATTGCGCAGCGGGCGCATCACCAACCGTGTATCGAGTTCGGTCGCCGCGACAATCGCAGCTTTCACATTTTCGTGCACCGGCGCTTCTTTGGTGGCGATAAAGCGTGTGCCCATATTCATGCCGTCCGCGCCCATTGCGATCGACGCCATCAGGCTGCGACCGTCCGCCATTCCGCCCGATGACACAAACGGGATCTCCAATTCGTCAGCAGCGCGCGGGAGCAAGATAAAGTTCGGCACATCGTCCTCGCCCGGGTGCCCGCCGCATTCGAAACCATCAACCGACACCGCATCGCAGCCAATGCTTTGCGCTTTCAAAGCATGGCGCACGCTGGTGCATTTGTGGATGACCTTTACACCCGCCTCTTTGAAGAACGGCAGGACTTGCGCGGGATTGTTACCCGCAGTCTCGACCGCTTTCACGCCGCCATCGATAATCGCTTTGACATAGCCGGGATAATCGGGCGCATTGACCGTGGGCAGGAAAGTCAGGTTAACACCGAACGGTTTGTCGGTCATGTCCTTACACCGCGCGATCTCCTTGGCGAGATCATCGGGCGTTTTCTGAGTCAGCCCGGTAATGATCCCGAGACCGCCTGCGTTGGACACCGCCGCCGCCATTTCGGCAAAGCCGACATAATGCATACCGCCCTGAATAATCGGGTGCTGGATGCCGAACATTTCGGTAATGGCGGTTTTCATTGGCTAGCCTCTCTATTCTCTCATTATTCCCTGTCAGATTGCCGAACTTTATCGATCATGCAAGCGGACTCTCAGCAGACCAGTGCGCCGTAACGTCAACAGCTTCACCAGAACGCAAACAAGTCAGCTTTCTCGATAGTCACGCCGTTGATGTCGACAATATCGGGCGTGTGACAATCGTGCTCACACCCGCAAGGTTGGCGAGTTCGTTACGCAGCGCGCCTAGCTCGTCATTGGTTTCACACTCGCAATAGACCAGCATATCGATGTCACCCGACAGGCAATGGGCCGCGCGTACACCCTTCATTTCGCTAATCTTAGGTGCAAGTTCGGTTTGCGCCGGCCCACTCACAAAGCCAAGCGAAAAGAACGCTCTGGCTGCTCGTTTCGCTTCTCGTCCCAGCCTGATTGTGTAGCCTTCAATCGCACCGATTTCTTCGAGTCTTGCGATCCGGTCATGCGTGGCGCTGCGCGATAAATCGATATCTCGCGCCAGCGACACCAGACTGGCTCTCGCATTACGTTCCAGCGATCGCAGCAAAGCCACATCTTTGGCATCCAGTTCTGCCCGGCCCATTCGCTGCTCCTTTTTGTCGGTCAAACCGGATTCTTTCCTGTTTGACCGGCGCCTTGCTCGTAGTTTCGTACCCTGAACTGGGCGTAGCTTGCCTTCACCCTATCAGGAGGAAGAAATGGACGTAAGCACATTCGCGCTGTTCGCGCTAACGACATTGGTTGTTGTCGCAACACCGGGCCCGGCCGCCATCACGATAACCGCGCAAGGCGCATCGGACGGTTTTCTTAGAGCACAATACGGAATTATCGGGATCGCATCCGCCAATGCGATTTACTTTGTCCTGTCGGCGACGGGTATAGCCGCGCTGATCATCGCCTCGAACCTGCTATTCTCGGTAATCAAATGGGTGGGGGTCGCTTACTTGGCCTATATCGGCATAACGGCGATCCTCAGCAAAACCGGCGGTTTGACAGTAGAGCCGGGGCCGCCAGCGCAAAGCAAAGCGCTGTACACCAAGGGCTTTATCGTTGAGTTCGCAAACCCTAAAGCCTTGCTCTATTTCGCGGCCATATTGCCGCAGTTTCTCAATGTTAGTGCGCCCATCGGACCCCAAATACTGACAATGGGTGTGACCACGCTGATCCTCGATATCACCATTTACTCGGTCTATGCCGGATTGGGTCAGACGATAGCGCGCAGCGGCGTAAAGCCTTGGGTTCTGCGCGGATTCAACGGTATCGCGGGTGGCGCGCTATTGTTCGCGGCCTTCAAGATGGCGCGGGTCACGAATTGATAGCTGCGATAATCGAGTCAGAACGGGACAAAGAGACCGCTTGCATTGGTGCAGGCAGCAGCCGATCATGCGAAAAATTTTCAGCAAAGGAATTGCCAATGGTCTCGCCCCAAGCCCCCATCGATTCGCCTTTCGGCATGCGATCGACCGCTAAAGAGGTCGTCGCTGGCATCGATCTGTCGGGCAAGACCATCATCGTGACAGGCGGCTATTCGGGGCTTGGCACGGAAACCGTGCGCGCATTGGCAGGGGCCGGAGCACATGTGATCGTAGGAGCGCGCAGACCCGATGCTGCTGAAGAGGTGCTGGCCGAAATGGACGGCACAATCACGATTCTGCCGCTTGATCTATCGGACCCAGCCTCGATTGATGCGTTCGGGGAAAGCGTCGCAGCAATGGTCGATACGCTCGACATGTTGATTAACAACGCTGCGATTATGGCCAGTCCGCTAATGCGCGATGCGCGTGGTTACGAGATGCAATTCGCGACCAACCATCTGGGGCATTTCCAGCTGACCGCACGGCTGTGGCCGTTACTGGTGGCTGCTGCGAAGGCAATAGGGCGCGCGCGCGTCGTAACGCTATCTTCGGTTGGACACCGTCTAAACGGCCTTGATGTCGATGACCCGAATTTCGAGAACCGTGAATATGAAAAATGGCCTGCCTATGGTCAGGCGAAATCGGCCAATGCCCTGTTCGCGCTAGAACTCGACAAGATCGGCAAACCGCATGGGGTGCGCGCTTTTGCAGTGCATCCGGGCGGGATCGTCACCCCGCTCCAGCGACATTTGACGATGGAAGAGCAGAAAGCGATGGGCTGGTTCGACGAAGACGGCAACACGCATGAATCCTTCAAAAGCGTTGAGGAAGGCGCAGCAACAAGTGTCTGGTGCGCGGTCTCTCCGCTGCTTGAGGGAATGGGCGGCGTGTATTGTGAAGATTGCAATGTCGGCGCGATGGCCGACGAGAACACACCGCGCGGCTCGGGCGTTTCGCCGCATATTCGCGACGAGGATCTGGCCCAGCGCTTGTGGGTGAAATCGGAAGAACTGACCGGTGTCAGCTTTCCTGCTTAGCAGACCAATACAGACACAAATCACTAATCGGGCAGCTTTCGCATTTGGGCGCGCGCGATGTGCAGACGCGCTTACCGAACTGGATGAGCCAGAAATGACCATCGCGAAGCGCCCATTCGGGTGCCCGCTCCTCCAACTGGCGCGCAGTTGCATCCGCCAGTTTCGCAGCGGTAAGTCCGATCCGGTTACACACACGGTGCACATGGGTGTCGACCGCGATAACATCCTTCCCGAAGGTGAAGCTCAGCACGATATCGGCGCATTTCCGTCCGATACCGGGAAGCGAGAGTAAGCCCTCGCGGGTGTCGGGAACCACCCCGCCATGCTCGGCAATCAGCGCTTCGCAGAATTTGCGGATATTGCGGGTCTTGTTGTTGTAGAGGCCCGCCGGCTTGATCGCGGCAGCGATATCGCGGTCATCCAGTTCAAGCATATCCTCGGGCGTGTTGGCGAGCGCAAACAGCGCCCGCGATGCCTTAGCCGTATTGCGATCGAGCGACTGCGCGGAAAGCATGCAGGAGATACACGACCGAAATGCATCGGGCTGGCCTTTGGGACCTTTGGCAGTGCTGGTGCGCCCGGGCATTGCCTTTGCCAACCGGCGGAAGACCTGCTCGACCTGCTCTGCGTTCAATAATTTGTTCATGGGCTACGCGCTAACATAGGCGCATTCATTCCGCAGCGGACATCCGCCGCATTTGGGATTGGTCGGACGGCATGATGTCTGGCCGAGCCGCTTCACCAGCAAGTGGTGTTCATCGATATCTTTGGCGGTCCACTCTTCCGGCATAACCGGCATGAGCGCATCATAGGCACGGGTTGTATCGGCCTTGGGCGCAACCAATCCCATCCGCTGCATGACCCGGCGATGGTGCGTGTCGAGCACTACCGCGCGGCGATCAAACACGCTGGTATTGGCGATCCCCGCGCTGATCTTGCGCGCAATACCGGGCAGCGTTTCGAGCCATTCCATCATGTCGGCAGTTTCGAGGTTGGAAAGATGCCGCAAATCGACCTGACCGCGTTCTTCGATGATCCGGTTGAGGCTTTCCTTCAGCCGCCGCGCCGATTGCTCGGGGAAAGTCTGGTTTGAGAGGATCGAAGTCAGTTCCTCCAGCGGAGCCTCTGCCACAGCCTCCCATGACCCGTACCGTTCCAACATCGCATCGGTCGCTGCGTTAGAGACCGCAGTCTTGGTCCGCGCACCAATCACGCCCTGCACCAAAGTCCACACCGGATCGCGGCGCTTGGTGTCGGGCCGCTCGATCCGTCCGAACTCTGCAATCAGCGCGGCGTGAATGCGCTCGAGCTGATCGGTACGCGGGTCAGAGCCGAGAGGGAGTTGCATGGGATAACTTCTCAACCATTGTTGACCTGTGGGCGCTCTGTAAGGCACTCACCCGTTGGCTTAACCTCCAAGCCTGTCGCCAAGCTAAACAGGTTCTCAACGAAATTGTCGACTCACATATCCAATAGTCGAACTGATTAAATGGCGTCCAGATTGACTTTTTAGGAGACCGTGATGTCTACGATTCTTGCAACACCCGAAAACCTTCGCCGCTTGAAGAACGTGCTAATGGCTGACTTTGAAATGAAGTCAGCCCATGCTTCTGAAGCAATTGCAGCGCTTGCAGGCTTCAGATCCCACGCTGCCTTTCGGCAATCGCGGAGTGGCTCTCAGCACCCGGCTATTCTGGATGCTGATTTTGTCCATTTTGAGCAGAAATGTTTCAAACTGGGCTATGAAGCGGATAGCTCAGCCTATTTGCGTTTTTCTTTCAACCGCATCGACTGGGCGCACCGGTTGTGGTGCCTGATTCGTAAGTCTGATCATGCCGCTAGTGACCGTTGGTTTTATGAATGCCAACGCCGGAAAATTCCGTTTATTGTCATCAAGAAAGCTCGAAAGCACTACTCGGTCTCGTGGGATCATATCAGCATGGAGTCCGACTACGATAACGGAATCCGAAACACCTACGACAATGAACTCCACAGGATTATGTTTCGAACATACCAGATGATCTGCAGTGGCCTGGAACCAAAGAGTTTCTTTGATGGGACGGGACTTGTTGGAGATGTTACCGGACTGTCGGAAACAAGTGCACGGCAAATCGCTGACGCGTTCGCGAAGTTGCTTTATCCGGGTAACCTTAGGTTAGAGAAATCTGCGGCCTAGCATCACTCCCACTCAATCGTCCCGGGCGGCTTGCTGGTATAGTCATAGACCACGCGGTTGATCCCCTGCACTTCATTCACGATCCGCGTTGCACATTGCGTCAGGAAGCTTGCGTCGAACGGGTAGACATCCGCGGTCATGCCATCGGTGCTAGTCACGGCGCGGAGGCCGCACACGCTGTCATAAGTGCGGGCATCGCCCATCACGCCGACGGTTTTGACGGGCAGTAGCACGGCGAACGCCTGCCAGATTGCGTCATATAGTCCGGCATTGCGGATCTCTTCGAGATAGATCGCGTCCGCTTTGCGCAGGATATCGCAGCGTTCCTTGTTGACCTCGCCCGGAATGCGAATTGCAAGGCCGGGGCCGGGGAACGGATGGCGGCCGACAAACATGTCGGGCAGGCCAAGCTCGCGGCCCAGATCGCGGACTTCGTCTTTGAACAATTCGCGCAGTGGCTCGACCAGTTTCATATTCATGCGTTCGGGCAGGCCGCCGACATTGTGGTGGCTCTTGATCGTCACGCTGGGTCCGCCGGTGAAGGACACGCTTTCGATAACGTCGGGATAAAGCGTCCCCTGCGCCAGGAAATCTGCACCACCGATTTTTGCGGCTTCTTCCTCGAACACATTGATGAATTCGCCGCCGATGAATTTGCGTTTCTTTTCCGGGTCGGACACGCCATCGAGACCCACCATGAAGCGCTCCTCCGCATCGACCACGACCAACGGGATATTATAGTGATCGCGGAACATGGTTTCGACCTGTGCGCGCTCATCAAGACGCAGAAGACCATGATCGACGAACACGCAGGTCAGCTGGTCACCGATTGCTTCGTGAATCAGGATAGCAGCGACCGAGCTGTCGACCCCGCCGGACAACCCGCAAATCACTTTCTTGTCGCCCACTTGCTCGCGGATCTCAGCGACTTTGGTGTCGCGATAAGTAGCCATGGTCCAATCGCCTTTGAGGCCGCAAACATGACGCACGAAATTGGCAATCAGCTTGCCGCCATCGGGGGTGTGGACGACTTCCGGGTGGAACTGCGTGCCGTAGAATTTGCGTTTCTCGTCGGCGATCACCGCAAAGGGCGCGCCGTCGCTGGTCGCGACAATCTCGAATCCGTCGGCAAATTCGGTGACTTTGTCGCCATGGCTCATCCACACTTGGTGGCGCTCACCGACTTTCCATAATCCGTCAAACAAAGCACATTCTTCGGTCACGGTCAGGAACGCGCGGCCGAACTCGCCGCCATCACCAACCTCATGACCGCGGCGGACTTCACCGCCAAGCTGATGCGTCATCACCTGCTGGCCGTAACAAATGCCCAGAATCGGCAGACCGGCATCAAATAGCATTTGCGGTGCGCGCGGGCTGCCTTTGTCGGGAACGCCAGCAGGCGAACCGGACAGGATAATGCCTTTCGGCTTCATCCGTTCAAACGCTTCTTCGGCCATCGAGAAGGGCGCTATTTCTGAATAGACCCCCGCTTCGCGCACCCGGCGTGCGATGAGCTGCGTAACTTGGCTGCCGAAGTCGACAATCAGGATCGATTCTTGAAGTTTTGCTGGGTCCATGGACGCGGCGATAAGACTGCGCGCCGTTGCTGGCAAGCGCCCTGAAGCAGTCCCCCACTACGGCGTTGAATCAGCCCGATTGCCAGAGAGAGGAGCGTTGTAATCAAATGCACTCGTGAAACAAAATTTCGGGCGGTGTAACCAAAATTGCTGCGTGTGCGAAAAGCGTTCCAGATGCACTATTGCACCAAACACAATATCTAGGACTATACCGATGCAGGTTTTCACACAGCGCGCTTTCGCATTCATATTCGCCGTTTCGCTCAGTGGATTGATCCTCAGCCCGACGATCGCCTAACGGCGCAACACATCCCGACCGATGTTGCAAAAAACTGAACATTAGTCGCAGTTTTGTCATTTGTATAATATGACACGCAATATTATTTCACCTCTCGAACCGGCGGATAGGTCTCCTCTCCCGAACACTATCGCCGGCGACAACGGGAACACGATAGCGCCCCCCGCAAACGTGTCCCGGCTGACATCTCAGCTGCCTGCGAGTGCAGCAGAAAGTACCCGGCCCCATTAACGGCCCGCTACTTTAGAGATGAAAGCGACCAGAGACGCGGCTGACCTTCAGTCCCCCCTCCCTTAACTCAAGGCAGCCGCGTCTCTAACTTTTTCCGGTCAAGTCAGATTTTAGACAATAGCTCGTCGATATGTCGGCGCTGCGCGGCGTCGGCGAATTCGCGCACACCGGACGCTATCTCGCGCGCTTCGGCGCGGCGGCCATTCGCGGCCAATGCAGCTGCATAATGCCAACGGAATTCCAGATTACCCGGTGCTGCCTCTTTAGCCTTGCCTAACCAGACGAGCGCTTCCTTCTTGTCACCACCCGATTGCAGCAGCACCCAACCGAGCGTGTCCATTACGAAGGGGTCATCGGGTGTCAGCGCAATTGCGCGCCGCGCCAATTGTACCGCTTCGGATGTGTTGCCGGTGTTCAGTTCAGCGATGGCGCCATTGTTCAGCACCAATGCGTTCGCTTCCAAACCCTCCTTGCGCAAGCCGGCATAAATGTCTCGCGCCTGCGCCCATTCGCCTTGACCAATAGCCTTATCAGCCGCTGCCAGGCGCGCGCTTAAGTCGTCTGGCGGGGAAACCCGGCCAAGACGGGCGGCATAGGGGTCGCTACGCCCCAGCTTCTGCGAAAGGCGCGATGCTAGTGCGAGCATTTGCGGATTAGCGACCGCGCGGGATGCGGGAAGCTCGATCACCGACAGCGCTTTTTCCGTCTCGCCAACTGCGAGCAACGCTTGGGCCATCACGGTTGCGCCTTGGACGTGCCCGGGATTGTCACGCAGCAGCGGGCGCAGGAAAGCGATAGACTGTTCATGGCTGCCGCGAAGATGGGCGATTTCACCCATCAACAATTGCGCGGCAGGCACTTTGCGCAATGCGCCCTCGCCAGCCTGCATAATCTGGTGTGCTTTGTCCAAATCACCGCGCACGAAAGCCAGCTTTGCATCGAGGAACATGCCCATCGGGTGATTGGGCGCGGTTTCGCGGAGTGCTTTCAGCGTCTCCGCCGCTTCGTCCAGCTTGCCCAAATCGGCCTGCACCGCAGCCAGCGAAAGACGCGGGCCAAGGATCGAAGAATTGGCCGACACTGCCTGCGAATAATGTGCCTCCGCCGCTGCAAAATCTTCGCGCAGCAGATCGAGACGGCCCGCCAGCATTAGCGCATTCAAGTCTTTGCCATTGGCCTCCAGGGCGCGTGCAGACAGCGCGTTGGCCAGTTCGACCTTGCGCTCGGTGAGCGCCATTTCGCCGCGCAAAGCCAGCAGGCGAACATCATTGGGATGAGCAGCAACCGCATCGTCGGCCTGTGCAAAAGCCTGCTCAGACTGGCCCAGTGCCAGAAGCGCACCGATCCGCACCCATTGGCCAAGCGCAGTCGAGGCATCAGCCTTATCCGCCCACGCAAGCGCTTCATCGGGCTTGTCCTGCAGCAGCATCGCGCGCGACATCAGCGCCGCGCCGAAACCGCTTTCACGCATGGCGGCCGGAACTTGCTCCACCGCAGCTTGCGCCGCGATGCCGTCACCCAGCTCCAACATGATGTCGGCATAGCGAAGGCGTGTCTGATGATCGCCCGGCGTCTCTTCCAGGATCTCTAGCAAATGCACACGGGCAGCGCCCAGATCGCCTTCTGCAAGCGCAGCCTCCACTTCGCTCGCCGGATCGCCAGGCACCCAGCCGCATGACGCGCCACCAAGGGCAAGCGGCACAATTGCGAGCAACAAGAGTAGTTTGTTTTTCATGCCCGCATATTTAGCCGAATCTTCCTAAAGAACGGCTAACTACGTTCGGGCCGAACATGCGGCCGCCCCAATCGAGCGCCACAACAGGAAAGGGCTGATACAGCGAATGCCGCACCAGCCCTTTAGAAGACTATGTGTATACCGCGTTATGCTGCGGCAAGGCTCCGGCGGCGGCGACCGGCCCAAAGGCCAATCAGAGCCAGACCGAACAGAGCAGCACCGCCTGGTGCCGGAACCGGGGTACCCGGAGTCCGGGCCAGATCGAAATTGATATCCCAATGCGGGATTGACCAACCATGAGGGTTCAGAATGTTGAGCCATGCCGAACCGCCGAAATCACCGGTTTTATCATTTGTGCCCGCACCGATTTGTACAGTGGTGTTGCCGGCAAGCGGATCACGCGGATTGACGGTGTATTTCTTGCCGCCGATTGTGATCGTGCCCGAAGCGCTGGAATAAAAGTCCATGGTCGACGGGTTATAAGTGCCGCCACCGGCCTTGTAATCCTGGTTGCCAGTCAAAGCATCTTGGAAGCCCGAGAAGCTGAGATCGAGTTTAGCAACTTTGCCGGAGCCATTGATGGCTGTACCAGTGAAGGTCGCAGTTCCTGCATCGGTGTCTTGCGTGAACTTGGTACCGTCTTGGAAAGAGTAGCGGCGATCGCAACCGCTGCCGACCGAATTAGTCCAGAGGCCGTGCGAACAGCCGCTGTCGGTTGCATCGCTGACGTCGTAGTCGATTGTCGACGCCGAAGCGGCAACTGAAATCATTGCTACCGGTGCTGCCGCAGCAAGTGCGATATTGCGTGTCCAAGAAACCATAATTCTTACCCCATATTCCCCACCGGATAAATGCGGATTTTTCCGCCATATCCTGCAAATAGTGATGTCGAGGTTAAAGCAGGGACGATGCCAGAAATGCGTATCCCAGCATTTCTGCGGCTTATAAAGGTTAACACCAATTCGGAGTTTCGCCAGATGTCAGAAATCCCGACAGTTTTCTGCCTGATTTAATGTCACTCAGGTTCTACCAACGTACGCAGTTGGGTCTTTAGCAATCTCCCGAAATGGCAGACCGGTATCGAACAACCCCGCGGTGCGCGCGGGCTGCCTCCATCAGGATCGGTTCTTGGAGTTCTGCCGGGTCCATGGACGCGGCGAAAAGACTGTATGGTGATGCCGGTAAGCGCCCTGCAGCAGTCCCCCAATTATCTTTTGGAGCGATCCGCGTCCTCAGTTTTCATCGAGTTGGCTTTACAGGCGCGCGATCAGCGTATCGATCTTCGCTCGATCAGCGGGCGATAGGTTGGGTTTCAGACGCTCCATAAGGGCGACCGCATCTGCCTTGCGCCCAGTGCTCGCAAGAACCTGAGCCAAGTGCCAGCTAATCTCGGAATTGTCCGGATTGGCCTCATATGCCCTAGTCAATAGCTTGGCTGCGCGATCAGGTTGTTTACCATTAAGGAACAGGGTCCAACCAAGACTGTCCTGCACAAATGGATCATTCGGAGCAAGACGATAGGCCTTCTCAGCCATGGCCAGAGCTGCGGGAAGATTTTCCAGTTGGAGCTTGACCATGGCAGCATTGTTGAAAACCACCGGATTGTCCATCCCTGGGCGGTTGACCAATTTGGAATAGACCGCATCGGCGGCCCGCCAGTCTTGCCGGGCGAGAGCCTGGTTAGCCTTGTCCAATTCGCTTCTCAACGTACCATCGCTGCGCTGGACGGCAATTTCGAGGTCGCTATCGCTGGGATCGAGTTTTGCCAGAACCTGCTCGATATTGTTCATCTTTTCTGTTTCACCCAGCGCTTCATAGGTTCTGCCAAGAGCGCTTAGCGCTATGGGGTCGGTGGGATTATCGCGTATGTATCGCTCCAGCTTGGTCAGCGCAGTTTCATGCATGCCTCGTTCGGTGGCGATCAACCCTTCCAACCGCATCGCCAGAGGGAGCGACTGAACCCTCATCCTGCTGTTCTGCAAGATTTGATGCGCAAGATCGACATTGCCCTCGAACAATTCGAGCTCAGCCAGCGAAATCAACACCTTTGCATTACCCGGTAGAAGTTGGAGCGAACGCTCGTAGTTTTCGCGGGCCTTGTCCATTTCGCCGGACTGGCGGTAAGTATCGCCCAGCATCGCATAGGTGACCGAGTTGTCCGGTTGTAGTTCAACCGCCCTGGAGAACAGTTTCCTGGCCTCGCTTTCGTTGCCCCGGGCCAATGCAACCCGGCCCGCGAGCAGCATCACACGAACATTGTCGGGCTCGTTCGCGGACAATTGCCTGACCACCGAATGCGCCTGCGCGACCTTGCCGTCGGCCAGCAGTATATTGCCTTTGAGAAGCAGCAGTCTGATATCCTTGGGCGTTTGCCGCAACGCCGCATCAATAGTGTCCATGGCAGCTTCGACACGATCAAGCCCGACTTGGGCAAAGGCCCTTGCCCAAGCCATATTCGCCGAAAACGGCCCGCTGACTTCTTCCGTCAGCTCAAGCACCATCTTGTATTGCCCTTCGAGCAGCCTAGCTTCTGGGATAAGCGATTTCGCTTCGTTCCTTAGCTCGCTATCGTCGGCGATCTGCTCCAGAAAGCGCATCGCTCCGACACCGTCACCGATTTCCAAAAGCACCTTGGCCAGCAATATCCGAGCCGCGCCGTCGTCGGGATTGCCATCAAGATACTGTAGCAGGTGGATACGCGCCCGGCTGAACTCACCGCTTTCATATGCCTCGCGACCTTCGGCCAGGTAGTCAGTCTGCAATTCGCTGCAACCGGCCATGGGTGTCGCCGCGGCGAGACAGGCAATGACCAATACGGGTTTCAACATTATCCGTCGCATGAAAAATCCTTAATGATTCGCCCCTGATTTCTGCCGGAAGCAAGTGGTCAGGCAACGGATGTAAGCCCAAAAGGTAAAGGCTTGGATAAGCCCGCCTCCGGCGCGAAATGACCCGATATTCAGCCAGCCCTGCAACCCGCCGCCAAGCGCCGGAAGGTGACGGATTTTATTACAAATCACTTTGGAAAACAAGTTTGGTTAATATGTAAACCCTTATATTTCAAGGCGTTTTCAAAACTGGCACGATGATTGCTGTTACGTCGGCAGACACTCGGAACTATTTTTGGGCTCTAAGCCGTTTGATAACATGTTTTCGCTATCGGCAGAGTTGCAAGCAAAAGGACAATCTCGGATGAACAAGATCCTGACATCGGCTGCCATGATGGCAGCGCTGGCTATTTCGCAACCGGCCTCGGCGGCGATATATAAATACGAAACCTCGTTCGGCGACGGCCTCTTCGGCAGCGCCGTAGGCACGACCCATATTACCATTGACACGGTCGCTAGAACGGCGACTTTCAAAGGTAGCAATATCGATCTCACGATGACCGGGAACAGTCTCGCCAACTTCAATCCCAACCTGACGAGCAGTGGAAGAACCTACAAGGTTGATACCGCGACAGGTACATTCACTCGGAAGACACCGATTTTTCGCCAAGAACGCACATATACCGCGCAATGGTCGAGCAACCCCAAGCATACCCAGTTCAGCCTGGGAGAGGACAAGTCCTTCTTGTGGATTTACGGCGTTCGTAACGGACGGCTGTTCGATTTCGATACCAAAGGAAAGTGGACGCGCTACACCGGCTCAACGTCTGGTAGCTCCAGCAGCTCCAGCAGCTCGGGTGGCTCGCGTTGCGGTTACTATGGCAGCCGCTATATCTGCTGGCCGACGGGAAGCTCGGGCGGTAGCAGCACCAGCGGCGGCTCGACCACTAGCGGTGGTTCCTCGACGAGCGGCGGCAGCAGCACTAGCGGCGGAAGCACCAGCACTGGCGGCACCCCCGTCCCCGAACCTGGCATGCTCGGCCTATTCGGCCTTGGGCTTGCCGCTATCGGATTCGGGCGCTTAAACCGTCGCCGCCGCAAGGGCGAGTTCAAAGCCGCCTGATACGGGTGAAGACAAACCTGCAGTTAGGAAGGGGCGGCCTCGCGGGTCGTCCCCCATTCATTGCGCCGCCTTCAGCTTGGTAACTTCAATCGTCCGGCTCTTTCGCGCAGCTCAATCTTGAGCAATTTGCCGATATGGCTCCGCGGCATTTCATCGATAGCAAGCAGCGCGGAAAGGCGCTGAGTCTTCCCCAGCCGGGCATTCACAGCGCGGAGCACATCGTCGGGATCCACCCCGTCAAGTACGGCGAAGCCCACCGGCGTTTCGCCCCAGCGATTGCTCGGCACGCCGATTACCGCCGCCTCGACCACACCCGCTTCCCTGAGCAGCTCATTCTCAAGATCGATCGGATAGATGTTGAACCCGCCCGAGATGATCATGTCTTTCGCTCGGCCAACCAGCTCGACGAAACCATCTTCATCGACGCGGCCGATGTCGCCCATGCGCATCCACCACTCGCCGGTGTCGGGGTCGATCCATTGCGCTTCGGAGGTTTTGTCGGGCTGATTCTTATAGCCGCTCATCATCGCCGGACCTCGTCCAACCAGTTCGCCAGCCTCGCCGGGCGGCAGCAAACGGCCATCCTCACCCATCACTTTGACGTCGCTGCCTGGGGCCGGCGTGCCGACCGTATGTAGTTTGTCTGGATGCTCATGCGCATATAGCAGGCACACTACACCGCCTTCTGTCATTGAATATATCTCGATCAAAGCACCCGGCATCCGCTCGAGCACCTCCGCCTTCAGTTCGGCAGAAAACGGCGCGGAGGTGCAATATTTGATCTGCAAACTGGACAGATCGAAACGGTCAAAACTCGGCTCATCCATCAGGCGCTGGTACTGCACCGGCACCAGCATGGTTGTGGTGATCCGGTCACGTTGTGCAATTTCAAGCCAGCGCACGGTGTCGAACTTTTCCATTATTGTAACGGTCCCGCCAGCCAGCAACGCCGACAGAAACGCAACCATCGTGGTGTTTGAATAGAGCGGGGTCGACGTCAACGACCGCACTGTACGCTCACCGCCAAGATAGGACGCCGCCGTCGGCGCGAACTGGCGCCAGCGCATCGTGTGCGAATGGACGATGCCTTTGGGAATACCTGTGGTGCCACTGGAATAGATGATGTTGAAGGGCTCGTCTCCAGTGGGCTCGAAGGAAGCAGGCTTGGTGCCTTTGTCAGTCATCCAATCTTCGAGTTCTTCATCCAAAACTATCCGATTGAAGTCAGGCATAAAGCCATCTCCAAGCTCATTCAGCTTCGCGCGATCAATGAACAAGTGCCGCGCGCCCGAATCCTTTGCCATGCCGTCAAGCTGCAGCGGGCTCGCGCTAGTCGTCAGCGGCGCCGCGACCCCGCCGGCCAGCACAGCTGCCAGATAGACCAGCGCGTAATGGATCGTCGATGTACCTAGGATCGCAACTGATTGCCCCTGTTCCAACCCTGTGGCTTGCAACTGCGCCGCGATCCGGTCGACCCGGTCCATCATCTCTGCCCAAGACAGCTCGCCACCTCCATCGCGCAATGCCGGCTGATCGGGCTGCAATTCCGCCCACGCTTCCAGAATACTGCGATACGTCCCGAACGGTCCGGACAGTTGGGCGAGAATGTCGGTCTTGGTCATGCGCAGACCCTAAACGTGCGGACCCGCCGGTCAATCTTTGGGGCGCATCCAAGCGTAAAGGAAGTCCGGCACCGCATCTCCGTGCCGATTATCAAGCGCGACGAACCAACTATGCACCATGAACCGCCCCGCGCGCTGCTCATCTTCGCCGAGCGTATTATTGTGCCCAAATAGGCCGCTAATGGTATCCCTGATCGGTTTGTAAGCATTCTGAACTTTGCTTTTATCCCACTCAGCGTCGAGCATTTGACTCACTGCAAATTTCTTCAGGTCTTCGGCCTGGGTTTCGCCAATACTGTGATGCTTCAATAGCGCCTCGTACCCGCCGACTCCCTCGCCCCAGAGCTTTCCGTATGCGGCATCAATCGTCTCGCGAACGGGATCGGCATCATCACCCCATAGCCGCGCCAGACCGGGCATATCGCGGTAGGCTGTGTCGGTATCGTCAGCAGTGCGTATTCGAAGCGCAATAATCGAGGATCCGGCCAGTTCGGTTAGGAAATACAGTTCGGCAGAATCGACGCCGTCTTTCTCGACAGCATCGAGGATTGCAGTAACGGCATCCGGCGACAGCTTGATGTCTATGCGGCTCGACGCTGCGTTGCCTTCCGCCAAGGCCAGTGCCATTACGTCTGAACCGACAGTTGCCACATTGTTTCTAAACTCGCCACCACATGCCTGAGCGGGCTGAAAGCAAAGCGCTGCTAGAATAGCCAGCATTGTGAAGAGCTTAGTTTTCAATGACCGATCCTGACCAAGGGTTATATTGCGCGGATATCAATAAGGCTCTGATATAAAAGGCTCGAAGAAATCTCTTGTAAGGACGCGTCAGCACTCAATCACGTTGACGGCCAAGCCGCCTTGGCTTGTCTCTTTATATTTGGTCGACATATCGAGGCCGGTCTGGCGCATCGTTTCGATCACTTGATCCAGCGAGACGATCGACACTTCGTCGCGGTGTAAGGCGAGCCGCGCGGCATTGACCGCTTTCACCGCGCCGATGGCGTTACGCTCAATACACGGCACTTGCACCAGCCCGCCGACCGGGTCGCAGGTCAGGCCGAGATTGTGCTCCATTCCGATTTCCGCAGCGCTGGCGATTTGGGTCGGCGTTCCGCCCCAAAGAGCCGCCAGCCCGCCAGCCGCCATCGAGCAGGCTACGCCGACTTCGCCCTGACAGCCCATCTCGGCGCCCGAAATCGAGGCGCGCTGTTTATAGAGCAACCCAATCGCGCCCGCCGTGAGCAGGAACTTGCGGCGGCTTTCGGTGCAGGCATTGTCCGCGGCATCGAGACAATAGAACCGCATCACTGCGGGTAGTATTCCGGCAGCGCCATTGGTGGGAGCGGTAACGACCTTCCCGCCCGCTGCGTTCTCTTCATTGACAGCCATCGCGAAGCAATTGAGCCAGTCGAACAATTGCTCGCGCTCATTGGATTGCGGATTGGATTGGAGCTTGCCCCAAAGCTCGGGCGCGCGGCGGCGGACTTTGAGGCCGCCGGGTAGAATGCCCGTTTGAGTCAGTCCGCGATCAATGCAGCTATCCATCGCCTGCGCAATCCGGTCGAGGCCAGCCTCGGTTTTCGCACGCGGGCGCATCGCATCTTCATTACACAGGACCAATTCATGAACGCAGAGCTGTTCCACCGCACAAATATCGAGCAGCTCTGCCGCCGAAGTGAACCGGTGCGGCACCGGATTGCCCGCCTTCACACGGTCATCCTTAGCGGGCTTTTCAAGCTGCTGTCTGGTCGCAACAAAACCGCCTCCGGTGGAAAAGTAGCTGCGATCCGATAGCACCACGCCTTTATAGTCATAGGCTACAAGCCGCATTCCATTCGGGTGTAGTTCCGGAATGATATGGCCAGCCAGATCGACATCGGCCTTCGTATCAAACGCAATATCTCGCTCGTCGCCAAGCGACAGAATGCCCTCATTGTCGATCCGCTCCAGTTGCCGCTCTCCCTTGGCCGGATCGTAGGTCTCCGGCTTGTGACCCATCAGGCCGAGGATCGAGGCGCGGGGCGTACCGTGGCCAACTCCCGTAAGCGCTAGCGAACCCTGCAATTCGATGTGGATCTTAGAGACCCGATCAAATTTGCCGCTACGTTTCAACGCGCGGACGAACATGTTCGAAATCCGCATGGGACCAACCGTGTGCGAGCTGGACGGACCAATGCCGATCCGGAAGATGTCGAGTACCGAAAGCATAGCTGCGCCGATGCTCTCTACCTTCCGCTACGTCAAGTGGTTGCAGATGAAACCAATGCGCCAAATTTCAGCCTCACACGGCTCATTTGTGCCAATCTCGAGCGTATCGACGCCGCTCGCGGAGCCGCACAGGTGGATGGTGGATAAATCTGCGCGTTTTGCCCTGATCTGCTTGGGATACGCCTCTGCGCACCCTATATCTGATGTATGAGCGAAACACCCGACACACCAAAGAACCTGCCCCCTGAGAAAGTCGTCCAGCAGGGCGAATATGGGGCCGATTCAATCAAGGTCCTCAAAGGCCTAGACGCGGTCCGCAAACGCCCTGGCATGTATATCGGTGATACCGATGATGGCAGCGGCCTGCACCACATGGTGTTCGAAGTTTCGGATAACGCGATTGACGAGGCGCTGGCCGGGCACTGCGATCTGGTGTTGATCGAACTCAACCCTGATGGCTCGGTATCAGTCGAGGACAATGGCCGCGGCATACCGGTGGGGATGCATAAGGAAGAAGGCGTCTCGGCAGCAGAGGTCATCATGACCCAGCTTCACGCAGGCGGTAAGTTCGACAACACCAATGACGAGAACGCTTATAAAGTCTCGGGCGGATTGCACGGCGTTGGGGTGTCGGTGGTTAACGCCCTGTCCGAATGGCTGGAACTCACGATCTGGCGTGATGGCAAAGAGCACTGGATGCGTTTCGAGCATGGCGAAACGGTTGCGCCATTGATCGAGAAAGGTCCGGCGCCCGATGGCAAGAAGGGCACGCGCGTAACCTTCATGGCAAGCGAGGACACATTCAAGAACGTTACAACGTTTGATTTTGAGAAGCTGGAGCATCGCTATCGCGAGCTCGCCTTCCTTAACTCAGGGGTTCACATTCTGCTACGCGACAAGCGCGGCGAAGAAATGCTGGAACATGATCTGTTTTATGAAGGCGGGATCGGGGCCTTTGTAAATTATCTGGATCGGAACAAACAAGCGCTGATCCCTGACCCGATCGCGATTTCCGCCGAGAAAGACGGTATCGGTATCGAAGTCGCGCTGGAATGGAACGATTCTTATTATGAGAACGTGCTCTGCTTCACCAACAACATCCCGCAGCGCGATGGCGGCACGCACTTGGCTGCATTCCGCGCGGCGCTGACACGGACGCTGAACAATTACGCTTCGAGCTCAGGCCTGATGAAGAAAGAGAAGGTCAGCCTTTCGGGCGAGGATATGCGCGAAGGACTGACAGCTATTGTTTCGGTCAAATTGCCCGATCCGAAATTCTCTTCGCAAACGAAAGACAAGCTGGTCAGCTCCGAAGTTCGTCAGCCGCTCGAAAGCCTGATGGGCGACAAAATGACCGAGTGGCTGGAAGAGAATCCGGCCAATGCGAAAATCATCATTCAGAAGATCATTGATGCTGCGGCAGCGCGTGAAGCGGCGAAGAAAGCCCGCGAATTGACTCGCCGCAAAGGGGCGATGGACATTGCCTCACTGCCCGGCAAACTCGCCGATTGTCAGGAACGCGATCCGGAGAAATCAGAACTGTTCCTGGTGGAGGGTGACTCGGCTGGCGGAAGCGCCAAGCAAGGCCGCGACCGGCATTATCAGGCGATCCTGCCGCTCAAGGGCAAAATCCTGAATGTCGAACGCGCACGGTTTGACCGGATTATCTCATCGAAAGAAGTCGGCACGCTGATCCAGGCGATGGGCACTGGCATCCGCGATGAATTCAACATCGAGAAGCTGCGCTATCACAAAGTCGTTATCATGACCGATGCTGACGTCGATGGTGCGCATATCCGCACATTGCTGCTGACGTTTTTCCATCGGCAAATGCCCGAAATCATCAAAAACGGGCATTTGTTCATCGCGCAGCCGCCTTTGTTCAAAGTGAGCAAGGGCCGCAGCGAAGTCTATCTGAAAGACCAGCCCGCACTTGACCGCTATCTGATCGATGCGGGTCTGCAGGGCCGCTTGATGGAAACCAAAGGCGGCGCTCGGGGCGGCGCAGAATTGGCATCGCTCGTCGAGCACGCATTGCGAATCCGCAATCTGATGGCCTTTGTTCCGGCAAAGTACGACAGCGCTCTGATCGAAGCGATGGCACTGGGCGGCGCGCTTGATCCCGCTCTCAAAACTGCGGACCGCGACGCTGCGTTGACCAATGCCGCGCGGCGTTTGCAGCTGGGCGACAGCGAAGCGAAATGGAGCGCATATATCCGCGATGACGGGACTGTGATCTTCGAACGGCTGTGGCGCGGCGTGACCGATGTCCACGAGATCGAAGCAGCCTTCTTAACCAGCGCGGAAGCACGGCGTCTCCATGCAATCGCCATCGAACATGCCGAATTGTACGAGCAGCCATCGCGCTTGGTGAAAGGCAGTACCGAAGATGCACCGGACGGCGATGCTGACGAGGACGCAAGCGACGGACCTGCCATTGCCGATGATGGCTCCATCACGCGGCCCACCCAATTGCTCGATGCAGTTCTGGCAGCAGGCCGAAAAGGCTTGGCGATCGCGCGCTATAAAGGTCTGGGCGAAATGAATGCGGAACAGCTGTGGGAAACCACGCTTGATCCGGACAACCGCGCATTGCTGCAGGTCAAAGTCGAAGACGCCGACATCACTGACGAAATCTTCACGCGTTTGATGGGTGATGTGGTCGAGCCGCGCCGTGAATTTATTCAGGATAATGCGCTCAATGTCGCCAATCTGGATGTTTAGGACCGCAGGGTAATGGAGCCTGTCGTCCGCGGTTCTCAGGAGGAAAAGGTCGGCCATTTGCTGATCGCGGGCTTGCTGATCACCTTCCTGCCGCAGATACCGCTGGGCAATTATCTGATCTATCCATTCACGATTTTGACAACGTGGTTCCACGAAATGGGCCACGGCCTCACGGCAATGGCGCTGGGTGCCGATTTTCAGAGCCTTGAGATTTACCGCAATGGATCGGGCCTCGCGCAGTCACAATTTGACAGCACGCCATCGGCCGTCACCAGCGCATTGGTCGGCGCGGGCGGACCGCTGGGCCCATCCATATTCGGCTCGCTGCTGATCCTCGCTAGTGCGAAGCTGAAATATGTCCGCCCCGCCCTGATCGCCTTGGCTGCGCTGATCGGTCTATCGACTGTCATCTGGGTCGCCACAATGACCGGCTTTATCGTGCTGCCACTGGTGGCGCTTGCTTTGGTCGGTGTGGCGATGAGAGCAAGCGACCGGATCGCCTTATTCAGCATACAGTTCCTTGGCATTCTCGCTGCGCTCAGCATGTTCCGCGATTGGGATTATCTGTTTTCATATGCCGGGGTCGTCGCGGGGCGGCCCATGTTGTCCGACACCGGTGCGATATCGGAGGCATTGTGGTTACCTTATTGGTTCTGGGCTATCGTGATTATCGCGGTGTCAGGCCTGATGATCGGGGCGAGTTTGAAATACGCATTGGCGGAAGAACACAGCAATCGTTTCATCAGCCGTCGCTAAGTTCGACCAGCGCCGGCAAATAGCCGCAATCACGTAGGGGACCGAGAATGACCGCTAACAAACAACCGGCTGGTTTGGAAAAAGGCGGCTTCGTGCTGTTTCTGGCCCTCGTCACATTGGCTCTGCTGGTCGTGGTGCTACCCTTCGCGCGGCCACTGCTGTGGGCGACGCTGGCCGCGATTACGTTCCAGCCGCTCTACCAATGGCTGCTGCCAAAATGCTTCGGCAGTGACAACAAAGCCGCTGCTGCAACGCTATTGATTATAACCGTCGCGATCATCATTCCGGCGTTTTTCCTGGGTAGCATCGCAGTCGAGGAAATGGTTGCGGTTTTCGTCGCGTTTCGTGATGGTGAGATCGACGTTGCGGCGTGGTTCACACAAATCCACGATGCGCTACCGGCCGGGGTCCAGACTGCGCTCGATTCTGCAGGCTTCGGAAATTTGGAAGGCCTGCTCGGCAAAGCCCAGGATTTCGGCCGTGAAAGCACAGGCGCGATTGCCAGTCAGGCGCTGAGTATCGGGAGTAGCGCATTCGGCTTTGTGCTTGCCTTCGGTGTCGGCCTATATGCGGCCTTCTTCCTGCTGCGCGACGGCCGCGGCATCGGCCAAGCGATCGTCGCAGGACTGCCGATGGAGCGGAGCGTCGCCGACCGGCTGGCTGAAAAATTTCTCTCGATCGTACGCGCAACCATCAAAGGTTCAGTTGTCGTCAGCTTGGTGCAAGGTGCATTGGGTGCGATTACCTTTGTGCTTGTCGGAGTCCCGTCAGCGATGCTGTTTGGCCTATTGATGGCAATCTTTTCGTTACTTCCCGCGCTTGGCCCTGCAATAGTCTGGGGGCCGGTCGCAATTTGGCTGCTCGCGACCGGAGAGATTTGGCAAGGCATCGCCGTGATCGGATCAGGCGTGCTGGTTATCGGCATGGCAGACAATGTGTTACGGCCAATTCTGGTCGGGCGCGACACGGGCATTCCTGATTGGATAATCCTAGTGACAACTTTGGGCGGGATCGGACTTCTTGGCCTGTCCGGCATCGTGGTCGGTCCACTTGTGGCCGGTCTATTCCTGGCGGGCTGGACAATCGCCAAGGAACAGCGCGAAGCGGAGGCAGCCTAACCCCAACATGGCGTATGACGCAATCATTCTTGGCGCGGGTGCCGCCGGGTTGTTCTGCGCAGCGCAGGCGGGACAGCGCGGCAAACATGTGCTGGTTTTGGAGCGTGCGCCGACGCCCGGAAAGAAGATCCTGATCTCGGGAGGCGGGCGGTGCAATTTCACCAATATCGGTGCAGGTCCGGCAAATTACCTCTCCGCCAATCCGCATTTCGCAAAGTCAGCGCTCAGCCAATACACGGCGCGTGATTTCCTCGATCTGATCGAAAGCTACGACATCGCATGGCACGAGAAGACGCTGGGCCAATTGTTCTGCGACCAAAGCGCGCGCCAAATTGTCGCGATGCTGCTCGAGGAATGCGACAAGGCCCAAGAGGCCGGTGGATCAGTCGAAGTTCTGTGCGATCAGGATGTGACTGAAGTCGAGCATACCGATGGCTGCTATCTGGTGACCGCTAACGGCAAGCTACACGGCGCGCATTCGCTGGTGATCGCCACCGGAGGCCCATCGATACCGAAGATGGGCGCGACCGGCTTTGCCTATGATCTGGCGCGCCAGTTTGGCCTGAAAATTGTCGAACCGCGTCCCGCTCTGGTCCCGCTCACCTTGGGCGGCGAAGACGTGCTGTTTCGCGACATTTCCGGTGTATCGGCTGATGTTGAGGCGAAGTCGGACAAAACCACGTTTCGCGAAGCCGCATTGTTTACGCATCGCGGATTATCCGGGCCGTCGATCCTGCAAGTCTCATCCTATTGGCGAAACGGGGGGACAGTCGCGATCAACTTCCTGCCTGATCATTCGGATGGTTGGCTGCTCGGCGCCAAGCGCGACCATCCGCGCAGCAGCCTGAAAGCCATCCTGAAAGAGCATTTGTCCGACCGCTTGGCCACCATCCTGTCGGAAAAGCTGGGCGTGCAAACCGAACTCGGCAATGCTCCCGACAAAGCCTTGCGCGCTGCGGAAGCAAAGCTCGCGCGGTGGGATTTTACCCCTAATGGCAGCGAAGGGTTCGCTAAAGCCGAGGTCACCGCAGGCGGAATTGATACGAGCGAGCTTTCTTCCAAAACAATGGAGGCAAAGAATGTGCCCGGCCTCTACGTAATCGGCGAGGCGGTCGATGTCACCGGCTGGCTGGGCGGGTATAATTTCCAATGGGCATGGGCGAGCGCCCACGCAGCCGCGCGGGCGCTCTAGTCCGCTCCGCTTCCGTCACCTTTTTGGTTCGGTGCTGGCAGTGCCTCCAGAACAGCGCGCATGATCGCAAAACTATTCGGGTGTGCATCATCTTTATTGTAGTTGCGCGCCTGCACCACGATCACGGCATCGTACTCGCGATAGATCGAGATGATATTCCCGCCATTGCCCATCATCATCCAGCTGGGCTCCAGTCCGCGCGGAGATGTGACAGGACTGAACCACCACAGATAGCCGTAATAATTGTAGGGGCCCGTCTGACTATGCGGCTGGAGCATCTGCTTGATCCATTCGCCGCTGACAATTTGTTGACCTCGATATTTGCCTCCATCGAGCACCAATCGCCCGATTTTGAGCAAATCGTCGGCGCGCATCTGGATCTGCCCGCCCGATTGGACTTCGCCCGAGCGCGAACGTGTCCATTTCACATCATCGATCCCTAGCGGCCTGAACACCCGCTCTGCCATGAAATCGTCGAACCGCTGTCCGGACACTTCCTCGACCACTTGGCCGAGCAGGAATACGCCGGCAGTACAGTAGGAGAACCTGCCATAGCCCTTGTCATCTCGGGTATAATCGCCAGCGACTGGGATATTCATCGCAAAGTCGCGCCAAACTTTCGTGCGGTACATCCGCTCTTCATTGCCCGGCGATTTCAGCGTGCTGTCGCTGCAATCAAGCGATGACGACATGGTCAGCAAATCCCGGACAGTTATGTCATTGCGCGGATCATTTGCAGCGCTGCCAAGAAGCGGCCAGACGTTGGTATTGACCGGGAGCTTCCCCTCATCCACCAATATACCCACGGCCAGCGCAGTCAGCGATTTTCCCGCCGAACGGATATCGGTCAGTTGGTCATCGTTCTTCCGGTCAAAGCGCTGCGCATAGACGGTCTCCCCGTTTTGCTCGACCTGCACCGCAACGATCTTGCCCAGTGCCCTGTCGGCTATTTGCTGTTCCAGTTCGGGAAGGCTGATCGCTTGGGCAGCAGCTGTGATTGGTGCGACCAGACCCAGCAACAGACCACTCACTATCGCGCGCATCATATTCCACTCCCAATCATGCATCAGCCAATGCAGCTGATAATCTTAAGCCACGCTGACTGTACCGCGATCTTTGCTCTGTAACGAATGCGCGCTAAGACAGGGTCATGAACCGCTTAATCCTCAGCTCGCTCGCGGCCCTGTCTGTTTCTGCCTGTGCCACTGTCCCCGACGCGCCTGCTCAATTCGCGCAGACTGAACCGGTCACGATCAAGATCATCGGGCTAAACGATTTTCACGGCAATATCGAACCGATCCGCCGCCCTATCGGAGTGATGGACAATGCAGGTCAGACGCAGCGCGTCTACGCTGCCGGGGCGGCTTATCTTGCGACGGCTGTCGAGCAATATCGTTCGCAGTCGGAGTATAGTATCGTCATTGCAGCGGGTGATCTGATCGGCGGCAGTCCGCTGGTATCCTCGATCTTCCTCGATGAGCCCGCCATCGGCGCGATGAACCGCATCGGGCTGGACTTCAATGCGGTCGGCAATCACGAATTTGATCGCGGATGGAAAGAGCTGAAGCGCATCCAAGAAGGCGGCTGCGAACAGAACACCCTGCGCGAACCTTGCGCGGTCGAGAACCCCTATCCAGGCGCCGAATTCCGCTTCCTCGCCGCCAATGTTGTTATGCCCGATGGCGATACGCTGTTCCCGGGCTACGGGATCAAGCGCTTCGATGTCGGCGGACAGGACGTGGCAGTCGGCATTATCGGGCTGACGCTGAAAGACACCCCCACTTTGGTAACACCAAGCGGGGTCGAGGGGCTTACTTTCACCGACGAAGCCAATGCGATCAACGACCTGATCCCCGACTTGCAGAAAGCCGGAGCCGACGCAATTGTCGTGACCATCCACCAAGGGCTCTACACCGAAGTCGGATTTAACAACAAAAGCTGTGACGGAGTATCCGGACCGCTGCTTGACATTCTCGCGCAGCTTGATCCGAAGATCGATGTCGTCGTCTCAGGCCACACCCACAACGCCTATGTCTGCGATTACTCAGCGATTGATCCGAGCCGCGAGTTTCTGGTGACCAGTGCGGGTTATGGCGGATCCATGCTGACCGATATCACGCTGACCGTTGATCCGAATACCGGCGACGTGATGGTAAAAACCGCCGACAACATTGTGGTTCAAAGCGTGGGCACTGACCGCGAAGGCAATGTTGCGACACCAAGCCCCGACTATCAGCAATTCACCGCGAACCCCGAAATTGCCGCCTATGTCGCGCGCTATTCGGAAGCATCACGCGAAGCAGCGCAGCGACCGATCGGCAAAATCTCGGGAGAAGCGAAAGATCCCGGTCCGTCGACCGAAGAAACAGCATTGGGCAATCTGATCGCTGACGCGCAATTATTCGGCACTCTGGAGGCGGGCGCGCAGATCGCTTTCATGAACAATTCTGGGATCCGCACCGGGCTGACGCCAGCCGAGGACGGCACGATCACCTATGGTGAAGCCTATGCGGTCCAACCCTTCGGAAATACGCTGATCACCAAGAGTTTTACCGGCGCGCAATTGCTCGCCCTGCTCGAGCAGCAATTCGATGATGAGGGCTTCGTCCAAACCTTTTCGCCATCCAAAGGCTTTGCGATGACCTATGATATGCGGCGTCCCGTGGGGGCGCGCGTTGTGTCCGTCACGCTGGATGGCGAAGCGATTGATCCCGCTGCAACATATCGCGTCACCATGAACAGCTTTCTTGCCGCTGGCGGCGATAGCTTCACCATTTTCAATGATGGCGCCGATATTGTCACCGGCCCGGTCGATCTGGATGCGATTGAAGCCTATCTGCAGACAGCTGATGTAATGGAGCTACCCGCGCTTGGGCGCGTGACCGAGAACAAGTAGGCTGCCATCTCGTTCGCTTAGGCCAGCTTCAACCCGGCAACCCCGCGCGCGCTGCTTTCCTTGCCCGACAGGCCCGCAAACAACGTGTCGATGATCGCCCCGAGTTTTTCTTCGGTTAGACGCTCGTCGAGCATCATCATTACCTGCGGGGATGTATAGCAGATCACCATCTGGTTGATCAGCGACATCGCCTTGTCGATCTTGAGGTCAGCGAAGAACCCTTCAGCCTGAGCCTGCGCCACCAGAATGCTCATATAATGGTCGGCCAAATCGATGTAACCGCGCACTTGTTCCATCCGCGCGGTACCGAGTTCCACATACAGGGCGAAGGATGCCGGGTCCTTGCGGAAGCGGTCGCGCTCTCGGGCAAAACGGCGAGCGAAGAACTCGAAGAATTTGCGCTGGATCGGTAGATCGGAATCGAGCACCTCCTCCATGATCGCGATATCAGGCGCGTACCAATCTTCCAGAATAGCATCGAAAAGATCGGATTCTTCAGGGAACACTGCATCAATGCGAGAGCGCGACATCTGCGCTTCGGAGGCCAAAGTCGTTTTCCCAACCTCTGCACCACGCCGATCAATCAGCTGCATCGCCATTTGAACCAGACGCTTGCGCTCGCTTTGAAGATCGTTCTGCGTCATCGCGCCTTCCCTGATAGCTGCGTAAGCTGCAATCTATGTAGGATATCGGTGCCCGATCTTAAACCGCTTACCCTGCGGGACGCAAAAATTTTAGGCTTTGGCGTCCTGTATCAACTTTTTCGCCTGCGCCTCAAGCACCTTGTAACGCTCGAAATCCGGCAGTTTAGACCGCATAAAGGCCGCGATTTTAGCGAGGTCTTCGCCGTAATTACCCGTTGGCCAGAACGGATCGCTAAAACCAAGAACATTGCGCTCGTTGCACACCCAGGCCGCAACAATCGGGACTTTCGCGGCCATAGCGATGTTATAGAAACCGGATTTCCAGCTGCCGTCAGTCGTCCGCGATCCCTCGACAGCGATCACCAGCGCCAGTTCATCGCGCTTCGCATACTCCTCCGCGACTTGCTCGACCACATTCATCCGCTTGGTCCGGTCAATCGGGATGCCGCCCATATCGAACATGAAATTACGCATAATGCCTTTGAACAAAGTATGCTTGCCCATGAAATTGGGGCGGACGCCCTCCACCTCAGTCGCACCGGCAAAGAAAACGAAGTCCCAATTGGAGGTATGCGGAGCGCCAGCAATCACATATTTATCGAGATCTTTGGGTAAGCCGCCATCGATTTTCCAGCCCTTGAGATTGTAAATCCAGATGATGATCCGGCGCACAATGCGCGAAAGCAATGATGGTGCGCGATGGTGCGCGCGGGCCGTTGCGTCAGTCATAGTCTCTCCCTGTATGTGCTGACTAGCAGTTACGTTAGGGAAATCGAGAGGGATGCAGCGGTGCTTGTGGATTGCTAAAGAACAAAGCTCGGGAAATAGCTCTCCCCCATAATGACCGCGCTATAGCCAATCGAGACGCCTGCCCACATCGCCAGATACCATTGCCAACCCATTTTTCGCTCACGCGCTATCGCCACGAAGATTGCGATCAGGACGGTACAGACGAGAACGGGAAGCACCCATATAGGCATACCCAGATTGGCGCTGAGCCGCGCTTCGTCATTGGGGCTGGAGAACGAGACGACAGATGCAATCAGCCGCATCACCATCGCGTTGCCGATGACAATCGGGGCCAGCGCTCCAAGCCGTGCCCTTGCCCAATAGGCCAGAACAGCGATAAGAATGGTCACCGCCGGACCAGCCGCAGCGACCAAATTAGCCTCATAGATGGGCGAATATCCGACACCGTGAACCTCCGACACCCGATTGATCGTCATCACCACATTATATCCAAATGCCTTGGCCGTCAGCGCATGACCCAGCTCGTGTAGATATTGCATGGCGATGATGCAGAGGATGAGGGTGGCGGCGGTTTTGATGTGGCGCATCAATCCTCCCCAAGCTCGTCTTGGGGAGGGGGACCGGCCAGCGCAGCTGGGTGGTGGAGGGGTAAAAGCGATCTGGCGAATGTTACTAGAGCCTCAGCGGCAGCATCGGAATCATGCAACACTTCAGAAGCAGGAATTCGCAATGTCTTGATGCCTTGCTCAGCGAACCATGCATCGCGGTTGCTATCGCGATCCGGGTGATCGCCCATGTCATGCGCGATCCCGTCAACCTCAATAGCCAGCCGCGCATCGCTACAATAGAAATCAAGAATATACGCGCCAGACGCATGCTGTCGGCGAAACTTCAGCCCTTGAGGCCTTGTTCGCAATATCTTCCAGAGCAACACTTCGGGGAGTGACATCTTCTGGCGTAGCTTTCGCGCTTTGCCGACTGGTCCGGTTTTCGGGGGTGGCGCGATGTCTTTGAACATTGTGATCCTCCCCTCCACCATGCTTCGCATGGTCCCCCTCCCCGAGCAAGCTCGGGGAGGATTGATCACATCCTAAACACACCGAAGCTTGGACGATCTGCGAACGGTGCTTCTAGCGTCGCGGCAAAGGCCAGACCCAGCACATCGCGTGTCTGTGCCGGATCAATCACGCCGTCATCCCACAGCCGCGCGGTGGCGTAGTATGGGTTACCTTCGTCTTCATATTTCTGGCGGATCGGGGCTTTGAAGGCCTCGGCTTCTTCTTCGGTCCAGCTATCAGCATCGCGGTGGACGGTGGCGAGGACCGATGCGGCTTGCTCACCGCCCATCACGCTGATGCGCGCATTGGGCCAGGTGAACAGGAAACGCGGCGAGTAAGCGCGGCCGGCCATGCCGTAATTGCCCGCGCCGAAGCTGCCGCCGATTACCACCGTGATCTTGGGTACCTGCGCCGTGGCAACCGCTGTCACCAGCTTCGCGCCATGCTTGGCGATGCCTTCCGCCTCATATTTCCCGCCGACCATAAAGCCGGAGATATTCTGCAAGAACAGTAGTGGAATTCCGCGCTGGGCCGCCAGTTCGATAAAGTGCGCGCCCTTCTGCGCGCTTTCCGAAAACAGCACGCCATTGTTGGCGAGGATCGCCACCGGCATGCCCCAAATATGCGCGAAGCCGCACACCAGAGTGCTACCATAATGCGCCTTGAATTCGTGGAACTCGCTGCCGTCGACGATCCGCGCGATTACTTCCTTCACATCGTACGGCGCGCGCACATCGTCGGGGATGATCGAGTAGAGCTCTTCCGCATCGAACTTGGGTAGTCGCGGGTCTTTTAATTCAACCTTGGCGCCTTCATTTGGGCCAAGATGGCTGACAATATCGCGCACAATTGTCAACGCATGTTCGTCATTTTCCGCCAGATGATCGACCACGCCTGATTTCTTGGCGTGTAGATCGCCGCCGCCCAAATCTTCGGCGCTGATTTCTTCACCCGTTGCGGCTTTCACCAGCGGCGGTCCGGCGAGGAAGATCGTGCCTTGCTCACGCACAATTACCGTCTCGTCCGACATGGCGGGAACATAGGCCCCGCCAGCGGTGCAGCTGCCCATCACACAAGCAATCTGCGGAATACCGCGCGCCGACATATTGGCCTGGTTGAAGAAGATGCGGCCAAAGTGGTCGCGGTCCGGAAACACCTCTGCTTGATGCGGCAAATTCGCGCCGCCGCTATCGACTAGATAGACGCAGGGCAAATTGTTCTCCTGCGCAATTTCCTGCGCGCGAAGATGCTTCTTCACCGTCATCGGATAATACGTGCCGCCTTTCACGGTGGCGTCGTTGCAGACGATCATCGCCTGCCGACCCGACACGCGGCCGATCCCCGCGATCATACCCGCAGCGGCAATATCATCCTTGCCATACATGCCATTCGCCGCGAGCTGGCCAATCTCCAGAAACGGCGAACCGGGATCAAGCAGCCGCTCGACGCGGTCGCGCGGGAGCAGTTTGCCGCGCCCAACATGGCGCTCACGGCTACCTTCGGAGCCGCCGAGGGCGGTCTTCGCGACCTTCTCACGCAAATCATCCACCAACCCGCGATTATGCGCTGTATTGGCTTTCGCATCAGGGCTTTCGATATCCAGTTTCGATGTCAGAACGGGTGCGGTCATAGTTTTACTCCGTCATGCTGAACTGGTTTCAGCATCCATTCTTCAACACACGACTTCAGTTCGGTTAGGGCAGATAGATCCTGAAACAAGTTCAGGATGACGATTAGCAAACCGGATAGGCGCATCACCCCGCCGCCCCGATCAGTTCGCGCCCAATGAGCATGCGACGAATCTCGTTCGTGCCTGCTCCAATGTCGAGCAGTTTCGCATCGCGCAGATACCGCTCAACCGGCCAGTCTTTGGTATAGCCAGCGCCGCCCAAGGCCTGCACGGCTTCGGCTGCCACTTTGAAGGCGTTCTCCGACGCCAGCAAAATGCAACCAGCGGCATCGAAGCGCGTTGTCTGCTCGGCATCGCAGCTTTTGGCCACCGCATAGGTATAAGCCCTCGCCGATTGCAGCGCGACATACATATCGGCGACCTTGGCCTGCATCAGTTGGAACGATCCGATAGGCTTACCGAACTGCTTCCGCTCGCGCAGATACGGGATCACTGTATCCAAACACGCCTGCATAATGCCCAGCTGCAATCCGGCCAGAACCACGCGCTCGTAATCGAGCCCGCTCATCAACACACCGACCCCGCCATGGAGCGGGCCCATGACATTTTCTTCGGGCACTTCGCAATCGTCGAACACCAGTTCTGCCGTGGGGGAGCCGCGCATACCCATTTTGTCGATCTTCTGGCCGATGCTGAAACCGGGCATGTCTTTCTCGATCAGGAACGCGGTGATGCCGCGGCTGCCCTGCTCGGGCGCGGTCTTGGCATAGACCACCAACGTATCAGCGCAGGTCGCATTGGTGATCCAGAATTTTGTGCCGTTGAGGACATAGCCGCCTTGTACCGCATCTGCCTTCAGCTTCATCGACACGACGTCAGAACCTGCGCCGGCCTCGCTCATCGCAAGCGACCCGACATGCTCGCCTGAAATTAGCTTAGGCAAATATTTGGCCTTCTGCTCGGGATTGCCCCAGCGGCGGATCTGGTTGACGCACAGATTGGAATGCGCGCCGTAGGACAGGCCCACCGACGCGCTAGCGCGGCTGACTTCCTCAACCGCAATCACATGCTCCAGATAGCCGAGGCCGAGGCCGCCATCTTCCTCATCAACGGTCAGGCCGTGCAGGCCCAACTCGCCCATTTGCGGCCATAGTTCTTTGGGAAACCAGTCTTCGCGGTCCGCTTTCTCTGCGAGAGGCATGATCTGCTCATCGGCAAAGCGGGCGGTGGTATCGCGAATCATTTCCGCTGTTTCACCCAGTTGAAAGTCAAAATCGGGGGTCGCGCGCATAAAAACTCCTTGTTGTAAAAGCGCATAGCCGAGCGCAGCGAAGCCCGCAAACAGGATTAAATCGAATAGAATCAAGGGACGCTCCGCATGTTTTGTCGGTTACGCAAAGTCGTTGATATGGTTCACCTTTCCCCCTAGTGTTGCGCGGGACGCAATGAAGTTGGACACTCTAAAACCTTGGCCAGTTGGGGAGCCGCCGGAGCCTGCAATGTGCGGCGAGGACACTCGTTTGTCCGTGCTATCGGCATATGGGTTGGACGCACTGGAAGACGATCCGGAACTGGCAGAAATTACCAGCTATGTGGCAAAATTGTGCGATGCGCCTGTCGCGCTTGTCAGCCTAGTTGAAAAAGAGCGGCAGCGGTTTCTGGCCCGCGCGGGCTTGGAGGAGCGGGAGACGCCTCGCCCGACCTCGTTTTGCGCGCATGCCATGCTCGAACCCGAGCCGCTGGTTATACCCGATGCACTCAGCGATTCGCGTTTTGAAACCAACCCGCTTGTTACCGGCCATCCGCATATCCGCTTTTACGCCGGTGCGCCGCTGATTTCGCATGAAGGCGCGCCGCTCGGCTCGCTGTGCGTAATCGACACGAAGGCACGGCCAGATGGGCTTAGCGACATCCAGCGCGACGGTTTGCAGGTGCTTGCTTCATCGGTTATGCGCCGGTTGCGCCATCGCCGTGAAAATCTGGAGCAGCGCGCCGAGTTGCAAAAAAGCGAGCGGCGTCTGCGTACGCTGATTGACAGCCTCCCCGACATTGCATTTTCTATCCGCGCGGATGGATCGTTCGACTATGTGAACGCACAATTTGAGGAAATCGTTGGTGTAGAATCACCCAAGCAAGCCGAAGATTGGCGTCCCATCATTCATCCGGATGATCACGAGCCGCTTTTCACCGACTGGTACGACACTTTTGCCAGAGGGGAAGAGTTCGAAGGCGAATTCCGGCTGAAACAGCGTGACGGATCCTATCGCTGGAGCCTGACGCGGGTCATGCCTGTTGCCGGTGACAATGATGAAGGCCCGCGCTGGTTTGGCACGATCACTGATTTCGAAGAGGCCAAGCGGCAGGTAGAAGCGCGCGAATTGCTCGCCAAAGAACTGTCTCACCGGATCAAAAATATTTTCGCGGTCATCGGCGGGCTTGTTCGACTAAAGAGCCGCGAATATCCTGAGGCAAACGCATTTTCGGACGACATCAACGCGACGCTCGATACACTCAATCGCGCGCATTCCTATGTTACGCAGGACCGGTCCGACAAAGGCGACACGCTTCACGGCCTGATCGCAAAACTGCTTGCGCCGTATGGTGATACATCTGGCGGCCGCTTAAGCATGACGGGCAGCGATATGCCGGTCAGCAACCGTTCTACAACTGCATTGGCATTGGTCTTTCATGAGCTGGCGACAAACTCTGCCAAATATGGCGCCTTCTCCGTGGCTGCCGGGTCAGTCGAAATCAGCGTCAAGGAAGCTGATGGGCTGGTGGCAATCCGGTGGCAGGAAGTCGGCGGCCCTGCGCCCAAACAAAACCTTGGGACAGGCTTCGGGTCGCGTTTGGTCGAACGGACTGTCAATGGGCAATTGCGCGGTGAATTGAACCGAGCGTTTGAGGAAAGCGGACTGGTTGCGGCACTGACCGTACCGGTCGATGCGCTTTGACGTAGCAACCGCAGCGCCATAGGGTCGCTGGGTGACTGATGCTTCCTCGCCACCTGCACTGAGCTTTCGCGAGACGCGCAAGATTTTCGCTGATGTTGTGGCGGTAGATTCTATCTCGCTCGATATCGCCGATCACAGCTTTGTGGCTCTCGTTGGCCAATCGGGTTCGGGTAAATCGACTCTCCTCAAGACCATCAACCGGCTGGTTGAACCCGATAGCGGTTCGGTTCTGCTCGAGGGCGAAGATGTGCGCACCGCATTCGCCCCCGAACTGCGGCGGAAAATCGGCTATGTCTTCCAGGGCATCGGCCTGTTCCCCCATCTGAGCGTGGCGGAGAATATCGGCATTGGTCCGAGGATCGCAGGGGCTAAACTGCCATCAGGGCGGATAGCCGAGCTTCTCGAAGGCGTCGATCTCGATGAGAGTTATGCCAGCCGTATGCCGCATGAATTGTCAGGTGGTCAGCGGCAGCGAATCGGAGTGGCGCGCGCATTGGCGGCCGATCCACATGTGTTGCTGATGGACGAACCGTTCGGTGCGCTTGATCCAATAACGCGCGATGCGCTCGGCAACCGTGTCCGTGCTTTGCACGAGCGATTGGGCCTGACCACAGTCATGGTCACCCATGACATGGCCGAGGCACTGCTGCTCGCCGACCGGGTATTGGTCATGGATTCGGGGAATATAGTGGCGGACAATACACCGAAAGAATTACTCGCTGGCGAAGGCGGTGACATTGCGCAAGGACTCGTCTCGGTTCCGCGCGATCAGGCCAAAGCGCTTGCGGCATTGGCGTCATGAGCGAAATCCTCGAAGCCCTTCTCGGCCTGGGCGATAAGCTTGCGGCCCATGTATTGCTCGCCGCATCTGCCCTTGCGTTGGGCATTGCAGTCGCGCTGCCCTTGGCAGTCTGGGTCAGCCGTTCACCAAGGGTCGCCAAAGTCGTTCTGGGCTTTGCCAGCTTGGTACAAACCATTCCCGCATTGGCGCTACTGGCGCTGTTTTTCCCGATATTGCTAAGCCTGAGAGTGATCTTTGGCGAAGGCCTACCTACCCTCGGTTTCTTGCCCGCGTTGCTGGCTCTGGCGCTCTACGCATTGTTGCCAATCCTGCGCAATTCGGTGACGGCGCGCGAGCATATGGCGGCTGGCGTTCTTGAAGCTGCGGACGGCGTCGGGATGACCGGCTGGCAGAAATTGCGGCTGGTCGAAGCACCGCTGGCCGCACCCTACATTATGGCAGGCATCCGCACCGCAGCCGTGTGGACTATCGGCGCTGCGACGCTGTCGACGACCATCGGGCAGCCAAGCCTTGGCGATCCGATATTTGCCGGATTGCAGACCCAGAATTGGGCGCTGGTTCTGGCGGGCTGTATCGCTTCCGCCGGTCTTGCCATCGTCGCCGACACCTTGCTGGGCGCCGTCGAGCGCGGCTTCGCGGAACGCAATCGCTCGCTGGTTTGGGGCGGCGCCGCAATCGCTGTGATTGGTGTGGCATTGTCCGCCTATTCGCTGAGAGCGCAGGACAAAGATGCGATTGTGATCGGTGCCAAGAGTTTCTCCGAGCAATATATTCTAACCCAGCTGATCGGCGCACGATTGGAAGATGCCGGATATGATGTCCAATATCGCGACGGGCTAGGATCTGCCGTAGTCCACAATGCGGTAACCACCAGCCAGATTGACATTTCGATTGATTACACCGGCACCGTCTGGACCAATCAACTCAAGCGGGATGACAATCCCGGGCGCGAGGAAATCTATCAAACAATTGTCGATTGGGAGCGCGAGACCACGGGCACACTTGTGCTTGGTAAGCTCGGCTTTGAAAACGCTTATGCTCTGGCCATGCGACAGGACCGCGCCGCAGAGCTGGGCATCGGTACGATGGAGGATCTGGCCCGACTCTCTCCGCAACTCACGATCGGCGGCGATGTCGAATTTTTTGAGCGCCCCGAATGGATTGCTGTGCGCGATGCCTATGGTTTGAATTTCGCACGGACCCGCAATTTCACTACCACTTTTATGTATGACGCGTTGACCGGAGGCGAGGCGGATGTGATCTCGGCCTATACATCCGACGGACGCGTCGCGGCCGACAAACTGGTTATTATCGACGACAGCAAGGGCGCGTTTCCGTCTTACGATGCGCTGGTGATGATCTCCCCCGAGAGTGCCAAAGATGCGAAACTGGTGTCCACGCTGCAGCCACTAATCGGAGCTATTGATGTGGAGGCGATGCGCGAAGCAAATTTCGCGGTTGACCGTTTGGAGGACAAGAAAAGTCCGCGTGAGGCAGCTCAAAAGCTGGCGGAAACAATCGGCCTTTAGTCTTCAGCGAAGCCCGCTGCGTCGGGCCATTGCGGGCCAGCGAGCCCCATAACTTTGAACAGTTTGCCCATCTGGTCATCCGCGATCAGCCGATCACAAGCGGCGGCAATCTCCTCCGCATATTGCGGTGCGCGCGCAGCAAGGTTTTGCGCGCGGGTCTCAATGCCCAGCGCTCTCAACCAATCGCCCTGAGAAACCGTTCCCAAATGCCGCGCATCGCGGGACATCGCGACATTGGCTAGCGTGGCGAAATCGACATGCGCGGTTAGATCGGCCTCGCCCGGCATCGCAAACGGTTCGACTTTTTGATGCGAACGGACCGCTTGCAAAGTCGATCCAAGCTGCATTGCATCATGGCCATAATCAACGATTAGCGCCACGCCGCCTTGATCGACCAAGCGCCCGGCAATCTCATACATCACAGCCGCTGCACCGGGACAGGTTTCCAGAATGGACCCGTCGGGCGCATCGCGCATCTCCACGGGAACCGCCGAATCCATTGGTTGCGCGCCTGCGACAAACACGAGGTCATCGTCCTGCAAGCCGACTTTCCGTTCGCGCCAGCTACCCCCGCTGCGGACCAATTGGCGGATCGGCAGCGCATCCATAAATTCGTTCGCAACCAACAGCATCGGACCATCCTGCGGCACCGTCGAGAGATCATCGTGCCAGATCGCGCCAGGCACCGTCTTCAGCTGAATATCCTTCAGAGCCTGCGAGGTTTCGACGAAGTGAATGCGCGGTTCAAGCCCGTATTTCCGGGCAGCTCTCAGCGCGTCTTTTGCGAGCGTTCCGCGACCGGGACCGAGCTCGACATAGTGGATATACTCTTCGCGCCCGCTGCGAATCCACACATCGGCGAGCCACAGACCGATGAGCTCGCCGAACATTTGGCTAATCTCGGGCGCAGTAATAAAATCACCGCCTCCATTCTGGCCACGCCCGAGCGGGTCTTTATCGGCGTAATAGCGCGTGTTGCTCTCGCCCATAAAATGAGTGAGCGAAATCGGACCGGTATTGCGGATCAATCGGCGAAAACTGTCCGCTAAACTACCGCTCTGCTGAGGTGCTTGGGGATCCATCAGGCGTCCGAAGGATTAGGAGCCCCGCTGGCAAGAGGAGGTTGCCGCAGCGACCAGATGGTCACGGCCAAACCAAGCAGGATCAGCGGAATGGTCAGCCACTGGCCCATCGACAGGCCCGTATTCATCGCAAACTCGGTAAGATGCGCATCGGGTTGGCGAAAATACTCGGCGATGAAGCGGCCGCCTGCAATACCCATCGTAAACACGCCAACCAGCAGTCCGGGGCGATAGCGCGCCCGCGTTCTCCAGAACATAAAGAGCAGCAAGATCAGCAGGAGCAAGCCTTCCAGAACGGCCTCATAAAGCTGCGATGGATGGCGCGGCGGACCCGCAATCGTCACACCATTTATAACTTCGGGGAAGCTCATTGCCCAAGGAACGTCGGTTTCACGCCCCCACAACTCGCCATTCACGAAATTCGCCAAACGCCCGAGGAACATCCCCATCGGAACCGAGACCGAGACATAATCTGCCACACGCAGAAATTTGAGATTGCCCTGACGGCTGACGAAAAAGATCGCCAGCAACACGCCGAGCAGGCCCCCATGGAAGCTCATCCCGCCATCCCACAGGCGCAGCAGCTTCCAGCTTACAAACCCGTCTCCATCGAAGCTGGTGAAGAGCTCTGGCTGATAGAACATCGCATAACCCAGCCGACCACCCAGAATTACGCCGAGCGTGCCGTAAAAAAACAGGTCATCGGCATGCCGCTGCGCCATCGGCGCGCCGGGCTGTTTTATCATTTTGGACAAATGCCAATAGAAAAACAGAATACCGATCAGATAAGCGAGAGAATAATAGCGCAGCGTGAAGAAGCCGAGATCGATGCCTTCTTTCAGGCCCAGATCGGCCCATTGGATCGCGGGCGCAGTCGCCGATAAAACGGCGCTGGACGCTGCAGCTTCAGACAATAGTGACAGCAAGTGTCTTACCCCCTAAGTAACCCTCGAAGATCAGTTTCCGCGAGAGCAGGTTTCGCGCGGCTTCTGGCATAGGCAGAGTTTGAGGGGAACCCTGCGCTTCGCACAAATAAACACTTGTCGGATGCCGGCAATCAAAAGACGTGAATATCGGAGAGGATAACACCGCACATGCCTACAGAGCTCGACACTGCCCTCAATACTATCATGGATGCCTTGGCCGCTCCTGGCCAACCGTTCGAAACAGTGGATTACGAGGATTTCGGCGTAACCATGCCTGCGTTCAAGAACGCACCGCCCAGCCTGGCGCATTATTTCGCGCATTATTGCAACGAGCATAAAGACCTGACCTTCTTGGTCGACGGCGATATCCGGCTGACCTTTGGCGAAACCTATGCAGCGGCAGTCCATGTCGCAGCGGGTCTGGCACAGAATCACGGCATAAAGAAAGGCGACCGGATCGGTATCGCCGCGCGAAATTCCGCCAACTGGATCATCTCTTACATGGGCATCATTATGGCGGGCGGCTGCGCCACATTGCTCAACGGCTTCTCGACCGGATCTGAATTGGCCGACGCGATCAATCTCGCTGAATGCACGATCGTTCTGGCTGATGATGGCCGCGCACAACGGCTCGAAGGCAATGACCATTGCGCCAAAGTCGTTCTGATCGATCATGATGGCCCGCCATCGAAAGGCCTCGAATCGATCTGGGGAGAAGGTAATACCGCCATGGCTATGCTGGGCGAGCTTGGCCCGGATGATCTCGCGACTATCCTGTATACATCGGGCTCTACCGGCGCATCGAAAGGCGCATACTCCGACCATCGCGGCGTGATGGCTGGTACGATGAGCTATATCGGGCAAAGCGCAATGGCCAAAATCTTGCTGACCCAGCAAGGAAACGAGCCAACAGATCAGCCCTGCGCTTTGATCGCAGTGCCGCTGTTCCACGTGACCGGCGAAGTGCCGCTGTTCCTGCAAAGCTACGGCATTGCGCGCAAGCTGGTGATGATGCCGAAATGGGATGCACTGCATGCGCTGGAGCTGATGGAGGCGGAGAAAGTCAGCTATTTCGTCGGCGTTCCGCTAATGAGTTATGAAATCGCCACGCATCCTGACCGCGACAAGTATGATCTGACCGCATGTAAGAGCTTCGCCGCTGGCGGTGCTCCGCGTCCGACCGACCATGTCACCAAGATCAAAGAAGCATTTCCCGAAGGCTTCCCGCTGTTGGGCTACGGCCTGACCGAAACCAACGGCGTAGGCTGCGGCAACTTCAACGAAAACTACATGGCCAAGCCGGGCAGCACCGGCAAAGCCAGCCGACCGATTGTTGAAATTGCCATTCTGGATGATGATGGCAATCACATGGAGCAAGGCGCAATCGGCGAGGTTTGCTTCCGCACAGTCGCGAACTTTAAAGGCTATTGGCGCAATGAAAAGGCAACCAAAGCGGCCTTCACCGATGACGGATTCTTCCGCACAGGCGATCTCGGCTATCTCGATGAAGACGAATATCTGTTCATCGTAGACCGCAAGAAAGACATCATCATTCGCGGCGGCGAGAACATTACCTGTATCGAAGTCGAGGCCGGCATCTATGCGCATGAAGGCATCGCAGAATGTTCTGTGTTCGGTGTGCCGTGCGAGCGGATGGGAGAAGTTCCAGCGGCGGTCTATCACATGAAAGACGGCCACTCGATGACACCCGAACAAGTCCGCGAGTTCATGCTGGAAAAGCTCGCCCCGTTCAAAGTGCCGTTGCCTGAACATATCTGGCAATCGGACGAGCCGCTACCACGTCTCGGCACTCAGAAGATCGACAAGCGCACCGTCCGCACTATGTTTGCGAGTGACCTTCTCGATTAAACGGCAGGATAGCATTTGAACCAGGTAAAGATCCCCAAACAGCGCCAGATTATCGACCGCAGGGCGCTGGGCGGGGAGATTTCCACCCTCGTCAGAGAGAAGGGTAAGGACGCCCGGCTCGATGTCATCGCGCTGCTGCGCAGCGCACTGGATGACGGGCGAGAGGAACTGGCCAGACGGTTGAAGGAAAAACCAGCCGCGGGGCACGAATGCTCGGGCGGGCAGTCCTTTTTGATCGATCAGATTGTCCGGCTGCTGCACGATCATGTGACCACCGATGTCTATCCATCGGGTAACCGCTCGACCAGCGAACGCCTCGCGATCATGGCCGTCGGCGGTTATGGCCGCGCTGAAATGGCGCCGCATTCGGATGTCGATATCGCTTTTCTCACACCGTCGCGGCGAACGCCCTGGTGCGAGCAAGTGATCGAAGCGATGCTCTATTTCCTGTGGGATCTTGGCCTCAAAGTCGGACAATCGAGCCGCACGCTCGACGAAATGGTCAAGATGGCCAAGGAAGATTTGACCATCCGCACTGCCCTGCTCGAAGGCCGCTATGTGTGGGGCGATCGCAAGCTTTATGACGAAGCCAGCCGCCGCTTTTACAAGGAAGTGGTTCATGGCAGCGAGCGCGAATATGTCTCCGACAAGTTACGAGAGCGCGATGCCCGGCATAAGCGGATGGGGGACAGCCGCTATGTCGTGGAGCCCAATGTCAAGGACGGCAAGGGCGGCCTGCGCGATCTGCACACGCTCTATTGGATCGGCAAATATATCCACAAAGTCCGCAGTGCGGCCGACCTGATCGAAGTCGGCCTGCTGACCAAAGCAGAATACCGGTCCTTCCGCCGCGCAGAGGGCTTTATGTTGGCGGTACGGTGCCATTTGCACATGATAACCGGGCGAACGGAAGACCGTTTGACCTTCGATCTACAGCGCGAAGTCGCATCGCGGATGAACTTCACCGATCGCCCCGGCAAAAGCGCGGTCGAGCGGTTCATGCAGTTCTATTTTATTCAGGCCAAACGCGTCGGCAGCCTGACCGGAGTATTCCTTGCGCATATAGACGATCAATTCGCGCAGCGCCGCGCACGCAAAGGCTTCTTCGCGGGCTTCACCGCAAAATCCCGCACGCTCAAGGGGTACCGCGTTGCGGGCGGCAAGATCGCTGCGCCGACCAAAGACTGGTTTCAGCAAGATCCTGTTCGCCTGATCGAAGTCTTCCAGATTGCCGAGGAAGAAGGACTGGAAATCCATCCGGACACCATGAGGCAGGCGGATCGCGACTCCGGCTTGATCAAAGCGCCGATCCGCAAAGACCCGCGCGCCAATGCGCTATTCCTTGATTTGCTCGCGGGACGAAACGATCCGGAGATGGTGCTCCGCTGGATGAACGAGGCGGGCGTGTTCGGGAAATTTGTGCCCGATTTCGGCAAGGTCAATGCCCAGATGCAGTTCGACATGTATCACCACTACACGGTCGATGAGCATACGATCCGCGCTATTGGTCTGCTGAGCCGGATCGAAAAGGGTGAACTGACCGACGATCATCCCCGCTCTACCAAGCTGATCCACCGGATCAATTCGCGCCGTGCGATCTATGTCGCGGTGCTGCTGCACGATATTGCCAAAGGCCGCGGTGGCGATCACTCTATCCTTGGCGCCGAAGTTGCAATGAAACTGTGCCCGCGCTTTGGATTGGATGAGCAGGAAACGGCGCTGGTTGCGTGGCTGGTGCGCGCGCATTTGCTGATGAGCGCAACGGCGTTCAAGCGCGATTTGACCGATCCGAAAACTATCGAGGATTTTGTGGGCCAAGTGCAGAGTTTGGAACGTCTGCGCAATCTGATGATCCTGACTGCTGTCGATATCCGCGCGGTTGGCCCCGGCACGTGGAACAGCTGGAAAGGCCAACTCCTTGGTGAGCTCTATGACAGCGCGCAAGAGCGGCTGCGTTTGGGCCACGTCAAGCACGGCCGCCAAGACCGCGTCGCAGCGAAGAAAGAGCTGGTGCTTGAAGAACTCGGCAGCAAGAAATCGCTGCTGAGCGAGCAGGATGAGATGTTCACCGATTCTTACTGGATCGCTGAGCCGGAAGACGTCATTGCTCGCAATATTGTTCAATATTCGGTGGCGAGGGAGCGCGAAGAACAGCTTTCAATTCACTGCGAGTTTTATGAGGCACGTGGGGCCACTTTGGTCAGCGTCATCGCAGCTGATCACCCTGGCCTGTTCTACCGCATCGCGGGTGGTATCCATCTCGCCGGGGCCAACATTATCGATGCGCGCATTCATACTACGCGCAACGGCTGGGCAGTCGACAACTTCCTTGTGCAAGATCCGATGGGCAACCCGTTCCACGAAGAACAACAGCTTGCCCGCATTGAGAAGGCCATTGGTGACGCACTGGCCAACCGGATCGAGCTCGCTCCGCAATTGGCAAAGCGTCCGCTTCCGATCAGCCGTTCGAAAGCCTTCAAAGTCCGTCACCGTGTCATTTTCGACAACACAGCATCGAACAAATTCACTGTGATCGAAGTCAATGCCCGCGACCGCCCGGCATTGCTCAACCGGCTCGCGCGGGCCTTGTTCGAGAGTCAGTTGATCGTCCATTCCGCGCATATTACCGCTTATGGAGAGCGCGCTGCCGATACGTTCTACGTCACCGATCTTCTAGGCGAGAAAATCACTTCGCCTGACCGTTTGGAAACTATCGAGAAAGCGCTGCTCGACGCGGCCAGCGACCAACGCCAAGCAGAAATGGAAAACGCTTAGTCGGATTGATGTTGCTTCTCGCAAACGAACGCCTAGAGGGTCCGGCCAACGGTTCAACTCTGGGAGAAAACCATGAATACCCCCCTTACTTTCGCCCGTCATACTTCTCTACGCGCACTGGCTCTTGCTGGCTCAGCGCTTGCGCTTTTGCCGCAAACTGCTCTTGCTCAGAATGCTGAAGAAGAAGAGCAATCGCAAGACAGAGGCAACGCGCTCGACAGCTTCGACGTTATTGTCGTCACCGGCACCAAAACGAAAGACGCCGAGAACGTACAAGATGTGCCCGGCGCGGTGACCGCATTCAACGCGGAAAGCCTCGAAGCGCTGAAAGTGCGCGATGTGCAGTCGCTGACCTATGCCGCACCGAACGTCTCGCTCGACCAGATCGGCACCAGCCGCGGTACAGCAAACTTCTCAATCCGCGGCCTCGGTATCAACTCTTCAATCCCGTCTATTGATCCAACGGTCGGCGTGTTTGTCGATGGTGTCTATCTTGGATTCAACGGCGGTGTTGTGTTCGATCTGTTCGACCTCGACAGCGTCGAAATCCTGCGCGGCCCGCAAGGCGTGCTGTTCGGCCGGAACGTCACCGGCGGTGCAGTTCTGATCAACACCGGCAACCCGACCGAAGAATTCGAAGGCAAATTCCGCGCAGCGGTTGACGGACCATTCGTCGATGGCGGACGCGGCGGTGCAAACTACACTGTCAGCGGTGTGGTTTCAGGCCCGATCGTCGAAGACACTCTGCTGTTCAAAGTCGGCGCGTATTACAACAAGGACGAGGGTTACTTCAACAACCTCTTCAACAACACCAATCACGGTAAAGCCGAAACCAAGATTTTCCGCGGCGCATTGGAAGGCCGCTTCGGCGATCTGACCGTGACCGGTAAGCTCGACTATTTTGAAAGCGACGGCGATGGCCCATCCGGCCAAAACCGCGGTACGTTTGACCGCAACACATTCGATTTCGCAATCGATAATGACGGTTTCTATGCAAACGAAATCTGGACCGGCAGCGTTACTGCCGAACTCGATATCGGCCCCGGTACACTGACCAATGTCTTCGGTTACCGCGAATATTCAGCGCAGACCGATGGCGATATCGATTCGCTTCCGGGCTTCCTGTTCCACTCCTTTACGGAAACCGAGCAAGAGCAGATTTCGAACGAGCTGCGCTATGCGATGAGCTTTGACGGTCTCGAACTGACCGTGGGCGGTTTCTATTTCGACCAGTCGATTGCTTATACTGAAAATCGTGTGCTGCGTCGGGACCTGCCAGTTGCTCAGCAGCCGCCGGTTTTTTACGGCGGTGGCTCTCAGGATCACGAAGTCATTGGTGCCTTTGCCAACGCGCAATTCTATCTCACGGATAACTTGAGCGTTATCGGTGGCATCCGCTGGTCGCGCGAAGAGAAAGAGGCGGGCGTTACTTATGTCCGGCCGCGCCCGGCATGTTCGGTTGTTCAGGGTACCTGCCCTACTTCCGGGACCAACCCGTTCTTCCCAGCCATTGCGCCAACGGCGACTGATCCGGGTCGCCCTGCTGAGAATAACGGCTTCACCGATGCAGATAGCTGGTCCAACTGGTCGCCTAAACTCGGCCTGCAATATGAATTTGCGAACAGCCAGGTCTACGCTCACTGGACACGCGGCTATCGTTCGGGCGGATACAACTTCCGCGTTACCGACGTCCCTGTTTTCGAAAACGTGGTTGTGCCTCTAAATGGAGGTGACTTCTCATTCGACGAAGAGAAGGTTGATAATTACGAAGTGGGCGGAAAATTCCAGACTGACGACCGCTCGTTTACGCTGAATGCAGCCGCTTACATAACCAAGATCAGCGATATGCAACGTGAGATCAACACATCTGCCCCCGGGGCCGGCGTTGTGCAAAACATTCTAAATACCGCTGATGCGACGATCTTCGGTGTCGAAGCAGAAGCACGGATGCGCGTATCGGATGGGCTGCTGTTCACGGCCAATATCGGCCTGATCGATGCCGATTATGACGAAGTGCGCTTCGATATTTCGGGCGACGGTGTGATCGACGGAGCCGATTTGGCTCTGTCGCTTCCGCGTGTACCTGAGATCACTGCAGGCGTTGGCGCGCTTCACGAGCTTGACCTAGGCGATAGCTCGATCGTCAGCCGCGTGAACCTGCAATATCGCGACGAATTCGCATATACCGACAACAATTTCGGCTTCATTCAGGACATCACCAGCCTGGAAGCGAACGTCACTTGGAACACGCCTGTCGAAGGACTCGCCTTGTCGGTCTACGGCAAGAACCTGCTCGACGGCGTGCAAGCTGGCGGTGACACGCAGTTACCATTCGGCACTGGCGCATTCTCGAACGGCGTAAACCGTCCGTTCGATCCATCGCCAGCAGCAGGTACGCTGTCGCCGCTGGCAAAAGGCCGTCAGATCGGCGCGGAGATGACGTTCGAATTCTAACCCGGACGATCACGAAACAATGAAAGGGGCGTTCCGATGGGGCGCCCTTTTTGTTGGGTGTCAGTCTTCTGCGGTCAGTAACAGCAGCGCGATCTTGCGATCGTCGAAGCCGATAAAAGCCCATTCGAGGGTTGCTTGCGATATCGGATTCCAGCCCCACTCCAGCCGATTGGTCAGAATGGTGCGGTTATAGTGCTTAAAGCTGCCGACAAAGTCGCTGTAGCATTGCGCCGCCTTACCTTCGCCCAGCCACTTGGTGGACGAGAACACCATGTTGTTACTGAGCGCATCGCAAAACGCAGCGACCGCAGATCGCGGCTCATCCCTGTCAGCCGCATCATCAAGCATTTCCCAGTTTACGCCGATAGGCGTGAGGCCAAGCGATTCCACCAAACTGTCAGCAATTTCGGTATGTATGCCCGGTGGTGTGTCCCGCATCCGCGCTTCGAACAATACATCGGCTTGGCTTTCCAGCGGTTCACGCCAATCCGCGATAAACCGGTTTAGCTTCTCAAGTTCGGCGCTCATCCGTGGCCGGAACCTCGGGCCCCAAATAATGCAGTGCCAACCCGGATATGCGTCGCGCCTTGCATAATCGCGGTCTCGTAATCGCTGCTCATCCCCATGCTCAATCCAGCTTCAGAGCCGTCCAGACCGTTATCGCGGGCCAGCTTGTCCAGAAACGCAAAAAACGGGGCCGCTTCGATATCGGCAGGCGGAATGCACATCAGGCCAGCAATCGGAATATCGCGCGCGCGAACCGCATCCAGAAACGCCGGCAGCTCACCAATCGGACAGCCACCTTTCTGGTCTTCATCGCCGATATTGACCTGCACAAAGCACGGCACGCGCTTGCCTGCCTTATCCATCGCCTTTGCGAGAGCTTTGAGCAAGCTCGGCCGATCCAGAGAATGGATCACATCGAACAGCGCCACAGCATCGTCCGCTTTGTTAGATTGCAACTGCCCGATCAGATGCAGTTCGGTATCGGGATAGGCCTCTCGCAGCACCGGCCATTTCTCCTGCGCCTCCTGCACACGATTTTCGCCGAATACGCGCTGGCCCTGCTCCAGCAAAGGCTTGATCCGCTCTGCCGGATGCGTTTTGCTGACCGCAATCAAAGTGATTTCGTCCATTTCGCGCCGGGCGATCTTGCACGCTTTCGCGATTGTCTGGCGGACGCCTTCCAAAGGAGTTGCTGCACTATCCATATCGCGCCGCTATAACGTCCGTGTGCCGCAAGACCAGACCTGTCCTGAGCCCAGTCGTAGGGCCCTGCCTGAACAATGGTTGCTCAGCGATGAGCGAAACGATGCAGCGCTCGAAGATGCACTTGCGAAGCTGCCGCATAGATCGGGTTTCATCTTTCGCCATTATCATCTCACAAAAGAGGAGCGGCGTAAGCGCTACGTCGCCCTAGCAGAAGTCGCACGCAAATATGGGCATCTGGTTATTCTCTCGGACTCGCCCGTAAAAGCCAAGCAGTGGAAGGCCAATGGAATTTATGGGGCTGCACAGCGTATGCCCAAAGACGATAAGCTGCTCAAGCTGGTCACCGCGCATGATTGGAAGGAAATCGTCGCAGCCGACCGCGCTGGTGCCGATGCAATCCTGCTCTCGCCCGTTTTTTCGACCCGCTCTCACGCCGAGGCAAAGCCGCTAGGCCCGCTCCGTTTCAGGATACTCGCCAGAAAGGCGAAGGCACCTGTGATCGCGCTGGGGGGAATGACCAAAGAGAACGCAAGGCGTCTCAATTGGGCGCGTTGGGCGGCCATTGATGGGCTCTCGTAAAATCAAGTGGGCATCAGGCCTGGCGCCTATCGGGCAGATTTCGGATTCGGTTCGTCGATCAGTTTCTTGACGCGCGAGTCCCGGAGAGTCCATGGTGCCCACAGACGGATCATTAGGGGTACATTATGGCCAGCCGCGCCATCGGAAAATCGCAAAAAGCAGATTGGCGCGCCGCGTGGCGGCGTTCAATGCGCCGCGCCGCGCAGATGTTTGGTGCCGTGGTACTTACCGGGACGATGGTGTTCTTGGCTTTGTCGCTGGCCAGTTACACCCAAACCGACCCGAGTCTCTCAACCGCTGCTGCCGCAAATCAGGTCAGCAACTGGATGGGCACGAGCGGTGCATGGGCTGCTGAACGCATTTTGTTCCTGTTCGGCTTGCCTTCAATCCTGCTCCTGCCACTTCTGTATATTTTTGCCCGGAAACTGTGGCGCGATGTGGAAGAAGAGGATGTCGATACCGAAACCCGCTGGTGGGCTCCGGTTGGGATGTTGCTTGTTTCAATCGCTTTGTTCTCGACGCTGTTTTCGCTTTGGTTTGACGGCGATCGCTGGACGTTTCCGGCCTCGACGGGGGGCATTACCGGCCTATTGGGCGTGGGTGCTTTGGAAGCCATCGGCGCTCGCGTGTCTGAAACCGCAGGCGGATGGATCAACCTGGGCTTCACGCCGTTCGCGCTGGCAGGAGCGGTACTATTGGCGACACGTGTATTCGCGATTGATTGGGCGCGGCTACTGACGCTGCCGAACTTTCTCAAGCGCGCTCCAGCGCTCGGCGATATCGAAATTCCGGCGATCCCCAAGCGCAAGAAGGCAAAGGCAGTGAAGGAAGAGGACGAGGACGAGCCGCTTATCGATGCTTCGCCGCGCCGCGCCCCAAAGATTACCGATCCGACCAAGCCACCTAAAAAGGCGCAGCTCGCAAAAGCCAAGCAGGGTGATATGTTTGCAGATTACGCTCTGCCGAGCCTCGATTTGCTGGCCGAGCCGCCGAAAGATAATGCGCCCAAGCTCGACAAGCTCGCGCTTGAACGCAATGCGCGCCTGCTCGAAACCGTGCTTGATGATTTCAACGTAAAAGGCGAGATCACCGCCGTACGCACCGGTCCTGTTGTCACCATGTACGAGTTGGAGCCTGCACCGGGTATCAAAGCCGCCCGGGTCATTGGTCTCGCCGAAGATATTGCGCGTAACATGTCCGCAATCAGTGCCCGCGTTTCACCCATCCCGGGCAAAACCGTAATGGGTATCGAACTGCCCAATGCCGACCGGCAGATGGTTGTCCTGAAAGAACTGGCGGCCTGCGAAGATTTCGCGGATGCCGAAGGCGCGCTACCGATCATTTTGGGCAAAGATATTGCAGGCGAACCGATGGTTGCCGACCTTGCCGCCATGCCGCACCTGCTGGTCGCAGGTACTACCGGCTCGGGTAAATCGGTTGGGCTGAACTGTATTCTGCTAAGCCTGCTATACCGCTTCACCCCCGCGGAGTGCCGCCTGATCCTGATCGACCCCAAGGTGCTCGAGTTGAGTGTTTATGAGGACGTGCCGCATCTGCTGAGCCCAGTTGTCACGGAACCGCATAAATCGGTGCGCGCGCTAAAATGGGCGGTCGAAGAAATGGAACGCCGTTACCGGATGATGAGCAGCGTCAATTCGCGCAACATCGCCGGGTTCAACGATAAAGTTCGCACCGCGATTGCCAAGGGGAAACCGCTGGGCCGCCGTGTGCAGACGGGTTTCGATCCGGAGACGGGTGAGGAAATTTACGAGGAAGAGCAGCTTGATTACGAGCCATTGCCGCAGATCGTGCTGATCGTGGACGAACTGGCTGATTTGATGGTCACCGTCGGTAAGGAAATCGAAGTCCTGATCCAGCGTCTCAGCCAGAAATCGCGCGCGGCCGGTATTCACTTGATTATGGCGACACAGCGTCCTTCGGTTGACGTTATCACCGGCGTGATCAAGGCCAACTTGCCCACGCGGATCAGCTTCAAAGTCACCAGCCGGATCGACAGCCGCACCATTCTGGGTGAGCAAGGCAGTGAGCAACTGCTGGGTAAGGGCGATATGCTCTACAAGCCGAACAGCGGCGCGATGGTGCGTGTGCATTGCCCGTTCGTATCCGATGAAGAAGTCGAGGCGGTCGCCGATCACTGGCGCGCGCAGGGCAAGCCTGAGTATGTCGATGCAGTAACCGAAGAGCCTGAAGATGGCGGCGGCCTATCTTTCGAAGACGAGTTTACCGCCAGCGATGACCCGGCTGAGCGCAAATATCGCCAAGCCTGCCAGATTGTGATCGAAAACCAGAAGGCGTCGGGCAGTTGGCTGCAGCGCCAGATGGGGGTGGGATACAACACCGCAGCAAAATGGATCGAACGGATGGAAAGCGAAGGGCTGGTCGGCCCGGCAAACCATGTCGGTCGCCGCGAAATCTTCCGCGATCAGGACGGGAACCCGCTTTAGTCAGCGAGCTCGGCCAAGCGTTCGCGCACAGCCAACAGGTCATTCCGGAACAGCTGCTCCTGCTGCGCGCGCGCGTCGCCATCGAGGCGGAGCAAATAGGATGGATGCGCGGTGATCCATAACTCGCTGCCATCATTCAGCATGACCGGCTTGCCGCGAACTGTGTTGATGCTGACGGTCTTGCCAAGCATCGCCCGCGCGGCACTCGCTCCTAACGCCAGTATCAGTTTTGGCTTTACCACTTCGCGCTCGGCCTCGACCCACCAGCGGCAGGTATCGACTTCCTTAGCGGTTGGCGTTTGGTGAATGCGGCGCTTGCCCCGCCGGACATATTTGAAATGTTTCACCGCGTTGGTGATATAAGCGCGGTCGCGTGCGATGCCCGCTTGGCCTAGATGCAGATCAAGCAGTTGACCCGCTGGCCCGACAAAAGGACGGCCTGTCTGGTCTTCCTGATGGCCAGGCTGTTCACCCACAATCATAAGCGGAGCATCGCGCGGTCCCTCACCCATCACTGCCTGATTGGCCAGCTCACCGATCCCGCAATTGCGACATGCTTGAACCGCGCGCTCCATAGCTTCCAACGTTTCTGGACGCGCCTCGTGCTCCATCGCTCCGGCATCGACCATTTGTGCTTCTCGTGATTGGGCGCCTGCAATCAGCTCAGGAATCAACTCTGCCTCGGGCATATTCTTCCAATATTTCTTGGGCATCTCGCTCATCATCGCGCCGACTTTAAGCCGAGCGGGATTGAAGATTGAGGCGTAGTACTTGCGCCAGAGGTCTTCGGTCGGATCGCCATCGGGCGCGTCGCTGCGCTGTGCGGGCGGGCTTTCACGGACAGTCTTGCCGTCCCAGTGAATGCAGCCTTTCGGCGTCAGTATCGACCAGTGCATATTGGCAAAGCGCCGTTTGAAGAATCCGGCATTGGCGCGGACGATATGATGGTCCGGCTCAAACCAAGCGACGAAATGCTCTGCGCCGTCCTCGTGCAGCACTTCGCGGAAGCGGACAAAAGCGTGCATTTTGTGGCTATCGCGCCGGACACTCTTAGCCAGATCCTCGATCCGGCGGACATCGCTATCGGCCTTGTCCTCCATAATCCGCGGATGGGACTGTAGCCGCCACAGCAACCGGTAAAGCAGCGCAAACCGCTCGGGGTCGCTGTGCAAAATCGCATTTTGCGCAACCGACACGAAGCGCTTGCTCGCGCGGGTTTGCGGCGCATCATCCTGCGGTGTGGGCAGCTCCTCCGATTCTGGAGCACTGGCAGAGAAAAGATCACCGGACCCGCCGGGTTCACTCCAGATCACGCGCTCCGGTGCGATGCCACAGCGTACCAATCGCCTCGCTTGATCGCGCCAAAAATCGAAGTCATCGGCTCGGGGCATCGTGACGGAAAAGTGCCGCTGGTCCGAAACGGATTGCAGCGCACTCATGCTGCGAACAGCTCCAATTGTTCCTGCTTGGGCGCGAGCATTTTGCGCAGATCGGCGCGGTCGGTCAGCGCGGTCGGACGCCAATCGGCGGCACAGATAAAGGGTCGCACTTTTGCAATGGACACAGTCAGCTTGCCAACCTCATCCAGCCGCAAAGTCCGGTGACGCCGTGCAGCAATAATCCGGTTCACCGCAGTCACGCCCAACCCCGGAACGCGCAGCAATTGCTCACGCGGGGCCCGGTTGACATCCAGCGGGAACACTGACCGAAATTTTAGCGCCCATGCCAGCTTAGGATCTATATCGAGCGGTAAATTGCCATCCTTACCCATGGCCTGCTGAACGTCTCTCACCTGATAGCCGTAGAACCGCATAAGCCAGTCGGATTGATAGAGCCGGTGTTCACGGATCAAGGGCGGGCGTTTGAGCGGCAGAACCGCACTGGCGTCGGGTATCGGACTGAATGCCGAGTAATAAACCCGCCGCAAGCCAAAGCCCCCATAGAGCTTGCTCGCCCGTCCGACGATATCGGAATCGCTCGCCGCATCCGCGCCGATGATCATCTGTGTGGATTGGCCGGCGGGGGCAAAACGCGGCGCATGTTTGAAGCGCTTCTTGGCGTCTTTCGCCTCGATGATATCCGATTTGACCTTACCCATTGCGCCTTCGATCTGGCTAGCGTCCTTGTCGGGCGCTAGCCGCGTCAGGCCCTTACGCGTCGGCAGCTCTACATTGATCGACACACGGTCCGCATAAAGTCCTGCTTGGTGGACCAATTCGGGGTCAGCCTCCGGAATGGTCTTGAGATGGATGTAGCCGCGAAAATCGCATTCCTCGCGCAAAATACGCGCCGCCTCCACCATTTGCTCCATAGTGAAGTTAGAGCTCTTGATAATGCCTGAGGACAGGAACAGCCCCTCGATATAATTCCGCTTATAGAAGCTGATCGTCAGATCGGCGACTTCTTGCGGCGTGAAACGCGCGCGGCGGACATTGCTACTTTTGCGGTTAATGCAATAGTGACAATCGAAAATGCAGTGGTTGGTCAGCAATATCTTGAGCAGCGAGATACACCGCCCATCAGGCGCATAGGCGTGGCAAATGCCCATCCCCTCGGTCGAGCCAATACCTTTCCCACCGAGAGAGTTTTTCTTCGCCGTCCCCGATGATGCGCAGGAGGCGTCATATTTGGCCGCATCGGCCAGAATGCCCAGTTTCTCGATTGTTGATAGCGGACCCATAAGTTCACTATATGTTCTGCCCTGCAAAAAGGGAAGAACTTTCAAACAGTAAAGGCCCCGCCAACAGGCGAGGCCTTTCTGTGAGTGTCATTTATCGGTGGGCCAAACCCGCCAGAGACTGTCTGCTTACTTCAGATCGTCAGCCGTCAGAGTCATGAACTCGGTGGTCTTTTTGACGTTCTCGGCGCGAACATCGTCAGGCGATGCAACTAGGCCGATTTTGGCAAGCGGGCCGTCTTTGTCCCAGCTCTTCGCCCATTCTGCGAGATACAGGTCGAGTGCCGGGATTTGGCCGACATGCTGCTTTTTCACATACATATAGAGCGGACGCGCACCAGGATAGGCGAAGCTGGCGATATTGTCATAGGTCGGGTCGCTGCCGTTCATCGGCAGGCCTTGAACCTTGTCTGCATTCTCTTCGAGATAAGAGAAGCCGAACACGCCGATAGCTTTATCATTGCCACCGATTTTCTGGACGATGAGATTGTCATTTTCGCCTTGGTCAACAAATTTTCCGTCACCTCGCACTTCGGTGCAAATTTGGTCGTAACGGTCTTCGTCGCTTTCTTTCAGAGCTTGCATCTCTGGGTTGGTCTTACAGCCAGCTTCCAGGACCAGCTCTTTCAGCGCATCGCGCGTGCCGGAAGTTGAAGGCGGACCATAGACGAGGATAGGCTCAGCCGGCAGCGATGGATCAACATCGGCCCAAGTTTCAGCTGTTTGCTCACCACCAAAAGGCGCCTTAGCGAGAGCCCTATACACGATTTCCGGTGTCAGGTTCATAGTGATGCCGCCTTGCGCCGATGCAAAAGCGATACCATCGAGGCCAACTTGAATTTCAACAACATCGGTCACGCCGTTTTCCATGCACGTCGCGAATTCGGATGCTTTCATGCGGCGCGATGCATTCACAACGTCGGGCGTATCATTGCCAACGCCAGCGCAGAATTGCTTAATCCCGCCGCCGCTGCCGTTCGATTCAATCAACGGGCCAGTCATGCCTTCATTGTTGAGTGCTGCATTTTCAGCGACAACTTTGGCGAACGGGAACACTGTCGAAGAGCCCACTACGTGGACAGGTTCAACAGCCGCCTCGGAACAAGCGCCGAGCGCCAGAGCCGACACTGCGGCGAGCGAAAATTTGGAAATCATACGCATAATACTAATCCCTGTGAGAACATGTTGCGTCAGCGCCTATCGGCACTGTGTGACGCGAATATGACAAGTTAGAAGTCGATCTGAGCGCGAACTCCGACCACGTCGACACCATAGGATGTGTCGCCGCCCGCAGCGGGGAATACGGCCTGATCATATTCAAGCCGGCCATAATTTGCGAGGAACAGGACCCAGTCGGTCGGTTTCCAGATCAGTGACAAGAAGAAGCCGTCCTGCGTTCCGCCAATGACACCGTTGTCGGACAGATCGAGCCGGTCGTAACGGGCGTTGATCTGGACCGATCCGGTTCCGCCTTCACCCACTGGATTGGTGGGCTTTGTACGGTCAAATTTCCCGCCCTTATACCCGCGCGTATCACCTTTAGTAAGGAAGTACCCAACTTCGGCATAACCACCAAAGAATGTCGGATCGGCCAGCGCCATAGGCCGGTTAACCTGGCGCCAATAACCCTCAGCCGCAGCGTGGAATGGCCCGGAAATGAAAGCACCTTCGACGCCGTATGAAAATTCGCTATCGGCAGCGAAATTGCCCGTGTTAATGAAGCGCTCGCCTGTAAACGCGACCAGTGGCCGCTGGCGGTAGCGAACCGTCGAACCCGGATCGACTTCGCGGTAATTAACGGTAGCACCCAAGTGCAGCTGGCTGTCACCAATCTTTGGCATGTAGACGACGCGGCCATTGGCGCTCCATGCGTCGTTAGATAGCCGGTCCATATTGTCCGTGAACACACCGCCTTGCAGCAACACATCGCCCGAACCGTATTGGACACCGACACCAACGCGGCGAATGAAGTTAAACGCATCGGTGTACGCGGCCCGCTCAATGAAAGTGGTATGCAGCGAACTGGTCAGCTCTTCCAGCGACTGGAAATTGTTAAACTGGCCGACCATTATCTCGAGGTCACCGGCTTCGTAGGAGATAATCGCATCGGTGACCGCAAGATCGCTATTCGCGACATCAATCTCGAACTTATAACCGAAACCGCCTGGCATATCACCAGCAATGCCCAAGCGTGCACGGCGGATATCATTACCGAAACCATCATCGCGTCCGGTTGAATCAGGTGCGTTTACAATGCCTGCATCATATTGCAGTCGGCCGCGCGGCTTGAAGCTCCAACCGCCTGTGCCGGAAATTTCAGGAGCGCCTTTCCAAGTCACTTCCGTATCAGGTTTCGGTGCTGGTGCCACTGGCGGAAGGGGGTCAAGTGGAGGCGGTGTCGCGACCTTTACCGATACCGCTTCGATGGTGTTTTCAGCTTCTTCAAGTTCGCCTTCCAGCGTTTCGATCCGTTTCGCCATAGCCGCCATTTCGGCGCGCATTGCTGCAAGCTCTTCCTGAACGCTCGGCGCATCTTGCGCCAAAGCCGGTTGTGCCCAACCGCACGCGAAAGCGAATGCAAGCGCAGATCCAGTTGCCCGAGCGCGTAGTGTCATCACAGTCACCTTTACAATTGTGTGAAACTTTCCTGACGCCCGTATGTCGATTTTGTGACAGTTTGGAGACTGTGGAAAAATCGATGCCCGATGAAACCATCGAACAAACGACAACATCTCTTGTCCCGATCTCGTTTCAGTCGTAACTATCCCGTATATTCAGGAGACATCCCCATGCGTATCGGCTGCCCGTCAGAGATCAAGAATCACGAATATCGCGTCGGACTGACGCCGGAGAGCGCGCGCGAATTGGGCGTCAACGGTCATGAAGTGTGGATCCAGAGCGGCGCCGGCATGGGAATCGGGGCAACCGATGAGGAATATCGCGACGCAGGCTGCAAGATAGTCGATGGCCCCGATCCGATCTTCGCCGAATGCGAAATGGTTGTGAAGGTCAAGGAGCCGCAAGCGGACGAACGCGCGAAACTGCGCGAAGGCCAGATTCTCTACACCTACTTGCACCTCGCGCCAGACCCGGGGCAAACCGCTGACCTGGTGAAATCGGGCGTTACCGCGATCGCCTATGAGACGGTGACGGGTAGTGGCGGAATTCTGCCATTGCTCAAACCGATGAGCCAAGTCGCAGGTCGGATGAGCATTCAGGCAGGCGCAAATGCCTTGCAAAAAGAGCATGGCGGACGCGGCGTATTGATCGGCGGCGTCCCGGGAGTTCTGCCCGGCAAAGTGGTCGTCATCGGCGGCGGTGTTGTTGGCTTCAACGCCGCGCAAATGGCGGTGGGCCTTGGCGGTGATGTCGAAATACTCGACCGCGATCCTGAAGTGCTGGAGAAAGTCGGCACTTTCTTCGAAGCCCGCGCCAGCACACGCTTTTCGAACAAGACCAATCTGGAAGATGCCGTGCGTCACGCCGATCTGGTCATTGGCGCAGTCCTGATTCCGGGAGCTGCCGCACCAAAGCTGATCAGCCGCGAATTGCTGAAAGAAATGAAGCCGGGAGCAGTTCTGGTTGATGTTGCCATTGACCAAGGCGGGTGCTTTGAGACTTCCAAAGCCACCACCCATGCCGAGCCAACCTACACCGTCGATGGTATCGTGCACTATTGCGTGGCCAATATGCCCGGCGCGGTTGCCCGCACCAGCACTTACGCGTTGAACAATGTGACTCTCCCGCATGCGCTGCGAATGGCGCGGGACGGCTGGAAGGAGGCCATGCGCCGCGATCCGCATCTTGCCGAGGGGCTCAATGTCCATGCTGGCAAGGTGACATATCAAGCGGTGGCCGAAGAACTGGGCTATGACTTCACCCCACCAGCGGATATTATTGCGTAAGAACAACAGGATATAGGGTTTACGAGATGTAAACGCGATCGCGCTATCCATGCTCGGTGAGAAATATATTCGCCGGTTGCCTGATGATGGCCTTTTGCGCAGTGTTGACCTGTATCAGCCCGGCATATGCTGGCGAACGGCATGACAATACCAATTACGCCCCCAACTGTTCTGCAGTGGCCTCCGCCACAGCGGATGCTGTGGAAGTCATCGCCGATCCGCAGCTTTGGAATTGCTCCGGCGCAGATTACGCCAGCGGGCAACAAGTCACCTATCTGCGCTTTGACGCCAGCGACTGGCAGGGCAGTCTGACGCCGGTAAATTTCTTTACCCGGATCAGCCGTTTCCAATCGATCACTCTCTATGCCTATGATGCCGATGGCTGGGTCGACAGCATCGCCTATCGGCCAGAGGATGCGCGCCCGATCGCCGCAGGACCGGTCTTCACTCTAGAGCTGCCAGAAATCGGACCGGAGACCACCGAAGTGATCGCTCGGATCGAAGGTCCACATAGCGTCACGATGCTTTCCGAAGCGCGTCTCTCCACCACCGCTGATGGAGCCGAATGGACTCAAATCGACGTCATGCTGTTGGTGCTGATCGTCGGCATACTGATCTCGCCGCTGATCTTTGATCTCAGCTTCTACATCGTGCTGCGCGAACGGTTCGTGATGATCCACGCGGGCATGGTCGCAACAATGATCGGTTACGTCATGTTTGCTGGCGGCGTGATCACGATTTTTGCCGATGTGTCAGTAACGACAATGGCCATTCTTGGCCCATTCCTATGGGCGGTGGGCGTCGCACTCGGCGCCTTCTTCATGGTCGAGTTTCTCGAAGAGGATGCAATACCGCCTTCGATGCGCAACCTTATGCGATGGTGCGGCTGGTGGGTGCTGCTGGTACCTGGTTTCTTCTCGCTGCAACTCAAGGCAACACAATCATTCGATGACACTGCCTATTTCGTGGCCTTTATTCCAGTCATCGCTGTCTATACCGCCTGTTTATTGATCGCGCTGATCCGGGGCAGCCGCAGCGCTAAATTTCTTGCCGGGGCGTGGCTCCCGATCATCTTTGCCGCGACCGACCGGTTGCTGCGCGGAATGGATATCTACACCGGACCGTCGACGCTCGATCAGTTGCTCTATCTGGCGCTTGGCGCAGAAGTGGTGATTATCGCCATTGGTGTCGCGGACCGGTTCTTAGCCATGCGGGTCGAGCGTGACAGAGCAATTATCCAGACTGACCTGCTTAAGAAAACCGCAGAACGTGATCCATTAACAAACCTGTTCAACCGCCGGATGATTGATCGCCGCTTTGCCAAGCTGAAGCAGGACGGCTTCAATACGATTGCTCTGATCGATCTGGACCGGTTTAAAGAGATAAACGACCAGTTCGGCCATGCAACAGGCGACGCTGCACTCAAAGCGACAGCCGATGCGTTACGCAGCGAGCCGGGACGCGATATGATCGCTTTGCGGATGGGGGGCGAAGAATTCATGCTGATCGCGCGCGGTAAGGACGCGAGGCAGCGGCTAGAGCGTATTCGCCAGGCAATCCCTGCACGGATTGCCCATGATGTTCCTGGTCTTGATCGGACAGTCACGGCGAGCATGGGCATGATTGAAATCCGTCCATCCGGCTTGGAACAAGCGACTTTGGACGACCTATACCACCGCGCTGACACACTATTGTACGAAGCAAAGCAAAACGGTCGCAACCGCACTATGCACGAACGCCTCACCATGTTCGCCGGCAAGCCCGAGGAAGAGGAAGAGGATGAGGAAGCCGCCTAGGCTTTACCGGCACGCCACTTACGATAATTCTTGGCACGCCGCGCGGTGTGCCATTGGTCAGCCAGCATCGCGCGGATTGGCGAGATATTCGGGTTTACAGGCTTGCCCGCAGCCATCCGCCCCATTTGTGCCTTGGTAATCGCCATCGTTGCGAGCCCCTTTAGCGAGGTATTCGACCAATTTGGTGAAGGCATCTCGAATTCGAGCGATCGCCCTTCCTTCCAATCATTGGGCAGGTTTGGATTGAACGCCATCGCGCGGGCAATGCCGAGCATCTCGACGCCAAAACCAACGGCATCATTCTGCATCGCATCTTCGGCGGTTGATCGCTTGGTAATCCCGCCAGTGACCATGATCGGCATGTCAGCGACTTTGGCGATATCGCGCGCGAACTGGATGAAATACGCCTCGCGCTTGCCTGTTGAGTTGTCCGGCTCAGCACCAGTCTCCGAACCGGTCATAGCTGGGCTTTCATAAGAACCGCCCGACAGCTCGACAAAGTCGACACCGTGGCCGTTGAGCCATTCGACAACTTGCCGCGCCTCCTCGAATTCGAAGCCGCCTTTCTGGAAATCGGCCGAGTTGAGTTTAACCGCTACGCCAAAGGACAGCTTCACGGCTTTGCGCACCCGCTCGACAATCGAGAGAAGGAAGCGCGCACGGTTCTCCAAGCTGCCTCCCCATTGATCGGTGCGCTGATTGGTGAGCGGCGAGAGGAACTGGCTGGAGAGATATCCATGCGCGGAGTGGATTTGCACGCCGTCAAAACCCGCTGCCTCTGCTTGCAGCGCAGTATCAACGAAGCGTTGGATAATCGCCTCGATCTCAGATTCCTGAAGCGCGCGGGGCTCGGCAAACAAAGACGACAGCTTGCCCAGATCGAGCGCCTTATCCGAGGGCGAAACCGCTTCCTCGCCCAAATTCTTATACATCTGGCGGCCCGTGTGATTAATCTGCATCCACATCTGCGCGCTGCCGGATTTGCCGATATCCGCCCAGCGTTTGAACGGCGCAAGATCGGTGCCCTTTTCCAGCACTACACCGCCCGGTCCTGTGAGCGAGGACGGTGCGACCATCACATTGCCAGTCAGGATCATCCCGACCCCGCCCTTGGCCCATGCATCATACAGTGCGAAGAGGCTCGTCCCCGGATATTGCCCGGGTTGCTCGGCCAGATTCTCCTCCATCGCTGCTTTACACAAGCGGTTGGAAACTGTGCTGCCGTTGGGCAATGCCAATGGCTGGAAAATTGCGGATTCAGTCATCAGATTCACTCTTGTTCGAGAAGAAACGGTGCGATCACTTCGGGCCGGATTCGGGCGAGGCGCTGCGTTTCGCGGTGGAGCATCGCCCAATTGGTCAGGGCGGATACGATGATCTTGCCCTCGGCGTTGCGGAAATCAACCCGGCGCCCTGATTGCGCCCCTTTGGCGGGTCCCGGAATCCACGTCTCGCCGGTCACGCTTTCGCCCTGGGCAATGTTGCCGCGATAATCGATTTCGTGCCGGATCACGAGCCAGATGAACTCGGCTGCATGCGCGGGATCGGCCACAGCCTCCCAATGCGCCGTCGCCATATCCTGCACCCACTGGACCCACACCGCATTATTAACGTGACCCATCACATCGATGTGCTCGGGGCCCCCGGTGAAAGTTTTCTGGAAAGGGCCGCTCATAACTGATGCCATGGAATAAATGGAACAACGTAAATTGGAAGCAGGACCAGCAACCAGTTGTTCCATCGAATCAAACCGCTCCAACACCAGCATATGGCACCGACCACGGATAGCGGCGTAAAAAGTCCGATAAATCGTAGGTCATTCGAAAATGGGGCAAGCAACGCGATTGGCAAAGCGCAGAGCACCGCCACCGATGTCGCGATTCCATACAGCCGGCCCCAAGCTTTCTTCACTCATCAATCCCGTGATGACTCAGAATGAAAGCAAATTCCTCCGCCGCTTCGTACAGCGATGTGAACCGGCCCGATTTTCCGCCATGGCCAGCGCCCATATTCGTCTTGAGCAGCAGCTCATTATCGTCCGTCTTGGTGTCGCGCAATTTGGCGACCCATTTGGCCGGCTCCCAATAGGTAACGCGCGGATCGTTGAGGCCAGCCGTGACCAGCATCGGCGGGTATTCCTGCGCCACCACCTGATCGTAAGGACTGTAGCTGAGGATGTAAGCGAAGGACCGCTTGCTTTCGATTGGGTTGCCCCATTCAGGCCACTCGCCCGGAGTTAACGGCAGGCTGGTATCGAGCATCGTATTCAGCACATCGACAAACGGCACATCCGCCACCACGGCTTTCCAAAGCTTCGGATCGGTGTTGACCACTACGCCCATCAGCTCGCCGCCAGCCGAACCGCCCGACGCGCTGATCTCGCCTTCGCGGGTATAGCCCTTGGCGGCCAGGCCCTTCGCCACGTCGACAAAATCAGTATAGGTGTTCCACCGCTCGTTCATCTTGCCTTGAAGATACCAATTGCGGCCCAGATCATCACCGCCGCGAATATGTGCGATGGCGTAAGCAACCCCTCGATCGAGCAGGCTGAGGCGTGAAGACGAGAAGCCCGGAGGCACCGCATAGCCATAGGCACCGTAGGCGTAGAGATGCAGCGGTGCGGCCTCCCCATCTGTGGCCATTCCGCGATCCTTGCGCATCACCACGCTGACCGGAACTTTCGTACCGTCGCGCGCGGTCACGTATTCGCGCACCGTCGTATAGAGCGAGGCGTCATAACCGCTCGGGATTTCCTGCTGCTTGAGCAACTCCAGCTTCGCATCCGCAAGATGATAGTCATAGACAGAGTCAGGCGTGACCATACTTTCATAGGTAAGCCGCAGCTTGCTCACATCATATTCGGGATTGTTGGAAAGGCCTGCCGAATAGCTTGCTTCAGGAAATGCCACCGGCGTGATCTGGGAAGCGTCATCATACGAACGCACTTGCACTTGATCGAGGCCGCTCAAACGCCCTTCGGTCACGTAGAAATCCTTGAACAGATCGAAATCGGTCAGATAGAATTCATCCGATCCCGCAATCTGCGTAGTCCATTCTCCCGGCGCTTCGATTGATGCAGTAGCCAAGCGGAAGTTCACATGATCGTCGTTGGTATGGATATAGATCGTGCCGTCACGCACATCGACGCTGTACTCGACGCCTTTCTCACGCGGCTTGACCAATATTTGTTCGCCGGTCGGATCATCGGTCCGGACCAAACGCACTTCGCTTGTTTCATTGTCGCCAGTGGCGATGATCAACCAGTCTTCTTGCGCAGACAGGCCCGCACCAACACGGAAACCTTCGTCCTTCTCGCGGAAAATCTCGACATCATCAGCAACGTCAGTGCCAATTTTGTGAAGGCGGACATTATCGACGCGCCATTTGTCATTGGCCTTTCCGTAAGCGATCATTGTGTCATTTGCGACCCAAGTCAGGCCCGAGAGTGTCTCGGGAATCGCGTCACTCAGCAATTCGCCCGTTTCGATATTCTTGATTTTGGCGAGGTACCGCTCGGACCCGTTATCATCGAAAGAATAGGCAAGGAACTGCCCGCTATCGCTGATGGAAAATGCCCCAAGACGGAAATAGTCTTTCCCGTCGGCCAGTTCGTTTTCGTTGAGCAGCAGCTCTTTGTCACCACCCGCCGCAGGCTTGCGGTACCATAGGCGGTATTCTTTGCCCTCTTCGAATTCGGTCCAGTAAACCCAATCACCATCCTTTTGCGGAACCGAGGAATCGTCCTCTTTCACGCGGCCTTTGAGCTCTTCAAACAGCGTATCCACCAGCTCCTTGCGCGGCTCCATCTGCTGTTCGAACCAGGCATTCTCTGCCTTCACGTAATCGAGCACGTCCTCATCATCGATCGTGGGATAGGATTGATCCTTCAGCCAGTGATACGGATCCGAGATAGTGATGCCGTGATGGGTAAATGTGTGCTCGCGCTTTTCAGCAACGGGCGGAGCAGTCAATTTGGGCTTGGTCAAACTGGTTTCCTCTTTCGGAGCGGCATCCTGCGCCAGAACTGGAGCGGCCAATACCACTGCGGCGAGTGAAATGGCGGTGCTCGATATCAATTTCTGCGCAAACTTCATGGCGGATGTCCCTGTTGAAATGGTGATGCATCTGGTAATGGGTTCAGGTGAAACTATGTCGACTGACGTAGCGCGACAAGCAATGATTGCAATTCAGGACCGTTTATATGTTGATGCAAACCCATGAAGCCCGCCTCTCCGCCCTGCGCGAGGAACTGAAGCGCCGCGAGTTGGACGGCTTTATTGTGCCCATTTCTGACGAACATATGTCCGAATATGTCGGGTCCTATGCACAACGGATTGGCTGGCTGACGGGCTTCGGGGGGTCAGCGGGCAGCGCGATTGTGCTGCAGCATAAGGCCGCGATGTTTGTTGACGGGCGTTACACCATTCAGGTGCGCGATCAGGTTGATGGCAATCTGTACGAGTATCAATCGACGCTGGAAACCGACCACGCCAAATGGCTGATCGCCAATTGCGAGCAAGGCATGCGGATCGGCTATGATGCGTGGCTGCATTCGCGTGGTTGGGCCAGCGCCCTGTTGGCTGCACTCGGGAAGAAGGGCGTCGAGCTGGTCGCCACCGATGGCAATCCGATTGACGCCGTGTGGGACGATCAGCCTGCGCCGTCCCCTGAGCCTGCTACAGTTCATCCTGAAGAATTTGCCGGTAAATCCTCCGCCGAAAAGCGCGCGGAGATCGCCGATTGGCTGAAGGCCGAAGAGCTTGATTCGGCAGTGATCTCTGCGCTCGATTCAGTCGCGTGGCTGCTCAATATTCGCGGCGCGGATGTCGATCGCACACCCGTCGCGCTATCCTATCTGATCGCGCATTCGGACGGAACCGCCGAGCTGTTTATCGCGCCCGAGAAAGTCACGCCCGAACTGGAACAGCATCTTGGCAATGCGGTTACGATCCGTGATCGCGCAGAATTTACCAGCGGTCTCAAAAATATGGCGGGTAAGACCGTGGCGGTTGATCCCGACTTCGGTGTTGCGGCGATCTATCAAGCGCTGGAAGAAGGCGGCGCGACAACGGTTGCTATGCGCGATCCGGCGATCATGCCCAAAGCGATCAAGAATTCCGTCGAACAGCAGGGACACCGCGATGCACAAGCGCGCGATGGCGCGGCGGTAACGAAGTTCCTCCACTGGCTCTCGCACGCACCATCCAAGGGCGGCCAAACCGAACTTAGCGCGGTCGCAAAGCTCCGCGAGTTCCGTGACGAAACCGGCGTTCTCAAAGACCAGAGTTTCGATACAATTTCTGCATCCGGCCCCAATGGCGCTTTGTGTCATTACCGCGTTGATGAAGACAGCAATCGCGATATCGAACCGGGCAGCGTGTTCCTGTGCGATTCCGGCGGGCAATATCTCGACGGGACGACCGATATCACGCGTACCGTATGGATCGCCGGCGACGGTGAGAACGCCGAGCCGAATGCCGAAGTGCGTGACAGGTACACACGGGTTCTCAAAGGCCATATCCAGATTGCCCGCGTGATTTTTCCCCAAGGCACAAATGGCGGTCAATTGGATGCACTTGCACGGCAATATCTCTGGGAAGCGGGCGTCGATTATGCCCACGGTACCGGACACGGTGTGGGCAGCTTCCTCGCCGTGCATGAAGGCCCGCAGCGGATTGCCAAACCTTCGGGTGGTCAACCGGGAACCTCGCAGGAATTGTTCGCTGGCATGATCCTCTCGAACGAACCCGGCTATTACAAAGCAGGCGAATTCGGCATCCGGATCGAGAATTTGGTGCTCGTTAAAGAGCAGGAGATCGACGGCATGGAAGGCATTTATCTTGGCTTTGAAAACCTGACCTGGGTTCCAATGGCGCGCAATATGCTCGACATGTCGCTCCTGACGACAGAAGAAAAACAGTGGTGGAATGACTATCACGCGACCACGCGCGAAATCCTTGCACCGCAATTGGAAGGCGATGTGCTGGCGTGGCTGGAGGATGCCTGCAAGCCTATCTGACCGGCTCCCTCTCAGACCTCTTGTGACTCAGTGTATGTTCTACTAATGTTCTGCCATTACGAGTCGCAAATGGAGGAACACGATGCTTGGATATGTAACGCTGGGAACCAATGATCTCGCGAGGGCGGCGAATTTCTACGACGCTATCGCTAAGGAAATGGGTGTCGGGCGGATGATGGAATTCGACACCTTTATCGCGTGGGGCAAAATGGGCGGAGCGCCCGGAATCGCCGCGACCAAGCCTTTCGATGAGCAGCCTGCGACTGTCGGTAATGGCACCATGGTTGCACTGCAAGTCGACAGCACGGACAAGGTTCAAGCAGTGTATGACATAGCGCTCGCCAATGGTGGCGCCGACGAAGGCGCACCCGGCCCACGCGGCGATGACGGGTTCTATGCAGGTTACTTCCGCGATCCGGACGGCAATAAGCTAAATGTGTTTACGATGACTTCCTGAAGTCCCCGAGGGGCTGAACGAGAATAAGATCTATCTGCATCTTGGGGCCTCTGCAGAGGCCCAGCCCCCGTTCACCGGTACGCCGATTACGGGGGCGAAAGTCGCGAGCGATGGCGAAGCGGTGTTCATCACAGCCGGTGAAGGGACCGAGCACCGCCAGCGATAAGAGCAGTCTGCAGGCGATTTCGCGTAGATGAACGCGGTTTCAAACCTGCGACAATCTGCGACAATTCATGTTTGTATTGGGATAATGCTGCGACAATCAGGCTCTAGAAGGGTATCACGAGTTGCGGCGATGCTATTCAGTCTTCCCCCTCCCAAACTGGGTGTCGTCGCAGCTCAATCAAAACTGATTGGAGAATATGAAATGCCCAAACTGAACACAAAAATTACATTAGGTCTATCAGCTGCAGCGCTAGCGCTGGGAGGCGGCACTGCTTTTGCTGCGCATCACAAAGGGGGCCACGGTCCCGATGCAGATGGCGACAAAATCATCACCGAAGCCGAACATAATGCCCACGCAGCAAAGATGTTCGAGCGGATGGACGCGAATGGCGACGGTGTGATTAACACTGATGACCGCACGGCCAAGCGCGCAGAACGTTTTGCGAAAGCCGATACCGATGGCGACGGCGAACTGACGCAAGCGGAAATGACCGCAGCACGCGAAGCACGCCAGACCGAACGCGCTGAAAAACGTACAAATCGCGGCGCAGAGCGCTTTGCCAAACTCGACGCCAACAATAGCGGCGGTGTCTCGCTAGCCGAAATGGATGCGGCACGCGAAGCCCGCCAAGCCAAACGCGCCGAGCGTGGCGGAGAGCGGATGGAACGGCGCGGCAAGCGTGGCGGCGGCAATATGAAACGCGGTGGACGCGCAATGACGATGCTCAAGCAAGCCGACACCAATGGCGACAACGCAGTAAGTCGCACCGAATTCGACGCAGCCATGGCAGAACGCTTTGCCAAGGCCGATGCGAACAACGACGGCGCGATCTCGCAAGAGGAACGCGAGACCGCCCGGCAAGCAATGCGGGCTGAACGCGGTGAACGTGGCGGCGCACGTGGCGAACGGCGCGGTCAGCGCCAACAGACGAATTAAGGTCTGATGGCGATGGCGTTTGAACGCCAAAATGAAAAGCAGCCCCTTGGCCAATTGGGCGCGGTATCAGCATTATGACTGAAACCGCGCCTACTCAATTATTGGTCGTCGATGACGAAGCCAGTCTGCGCGAACCGGTTGCCGAGTACCTCACTCGCCAAGGGTTCGAAGTGCGTGAGGCGGAGAGCGCCGCGGCAGCGCGCAGCACCTTACTCGATTTCACACCCGATCTGGTTCTGCTCGACATCATGATGCCGGGCGAAGACGGATTGTCGCTATGCCGGCACCTGATCGAAGCGCGCGAATTGCCGGTGATCCTACTGACCGCCCAAGGCGAGCCAACCGACCGCATTATCGGCCTCGAAATTGGCGCGGATGACTATGTCGTCAAACCGTTCGAGCCCCGCGAATTGGTCGCCCGCATTCGCTCTGTCTTACGCCGCGCCGGTCGGCAAAGCGTGGAACCGGAAATGGATGCAATGTATGAATTCGAAGGCTGGCGGCTCGACCCTCTTAAGCGCAGGCTAATTGATCCAGAAGATGCGTTGATCTCCATCTCAACCGCTGAATTCCGCCTGCTGCGCGCTTTCCTTGATCATCCGCGTCAGGTTCTCGACCGTGACCGCTTGCTCGACATGGTGCAAGGACGTGAAGCGCATCTATTTGATCGCGCAGTCGACAATCAAGTCAGCCGTTTGCGCCGCAAAATAGAACAAGACAGCCGCAATCCCGAACTGATCCAGACTGTGCGTGGCGGGGGTTACAGACTCGCTGCAGATGTCCGCCGTATAGCCGCGAAGCGAGACTGATCGATGCGGTTCTGGCCCAAAAGCCTGCTTGGCCAGATGCTGTTGGCCGTCGCTGCCGCGCTCCTCGTGGCGCAGACTATTTCTGCTGCACTCCTGTGGCGTGCCGCCGAGAATAGGCGCGAAGAAGTCGCGCTGAATGCTGCGGCTTTCCGGATCGTAACAGAACGCGACCGGGTTTGGAGAAGAGACGGCGAAGGCCGTGCAGAGAATCGCGCACAACGCGGGAGACCTGGCGGCGAGAGCCGTGGGGATCGCCGGCGCCGCATGATTGAGGATGGCCGACCGGAACAACTTCCCCGGGCATTGCGGATCGAGAAATCGGAGGCTTCACCGCTGCTCTCCGGCGAGAAGCGCAAGCCTGCATTGGAAGCAGATCTCACCAGCATATTGGAACGTGAGGGCGTAGCGGTTTCAGAAACCGTCGTGCTGGAACGGCTCGCGCGCACCGATGGCTTCGTCCGCTCGCGCCCGCGCCTGCTCCGCCGCATATCGCAGCCAGGCTATGAGAACATCAAGCTGATCATCGCTGGCGTGCGGCTTGATGGCGAAGAGGGCTGGAAAATCGCCCGTGTCGTCAAACCGCCACCGCAGCGCGGCGCCATGGGCACAATTCTGGTCCAGACATTGCTGATCTATGTGCTGCTGGTGGGCCTGCATTTCCTGCTGCTGCGCCGGATTACCAAGCCACTCAAACAGCTGACTCGCCAAACCGAGTCATTTGGTAACGGGACATCCGATCTGGAGCCGATTGAACCGCAAGGCCCTGAGGATATTCGCAGCCTGATCACAGCGCATAATGCGATGGAAAGCCGGATTGCGGCGCTGCTCGACGAAAAAGACGTAATGCTGGGCGCGATCGGGCATGATCTCAAGACACCATTGGCCGCATTACGCGTGCGGATCGAAAGCGTGGAAGACGAGGCCGAGCGCGCCAAAATGGCCGCCAGTATCGAGGATATTACGCGTTCGCTCGATGATATCCTCTCGCTCGCACGGATCGGCCGCGCCAGTGCGCCGCCGGAGAAAGCCGAATTGTCGGCCTTGGTCCGCTCGGTTGTCGAAGAATTCGAAGATATGGGCAAAGCCGCGTCGCTCGGCGATATGCCGCGCCTCACCCAAGCTATTTACGTGACCTGGCTGCGCCGTGCGCTGCGCAATCTGATCAGCAACGCGCTGCGTTATGCAGGCACCGCGCATATCTCCATGCTGCAAGAGGATCGCACCATCATCCTGCGCGTAGAGGATAGCGGCCCGGGCATCCCCGAAACACAGATCGCCAACATGCTCGAACCCTTCACCCGCGGCGAAGCCTCGCGCAATCGCGAGACCGGCGGTGCAGGTCTGGGCCTGACGCTCGCCCGCGCTATCGCCGAACAGCATGGCGGAGAGTTGATGCTGCAAAATCGCGAAAGCGGCGGATTGCGTGCAGAGATCAGGTTGCCGCTATAAGGGTTGAATACTTGGATGGGTTTCGGTGGATAGGGGGGCTGCCTTGCGCCTCCCAATAGGAGGAAGCTAAAGGATCAACATGACTACGGAGGCTAGAGTGTATGCTTGTCAATGAGGTTCGCGCTGAAATCTCCGGACACCAGGTCCGCGTGGCAAATTACGTCAACAGCGCAAAGCTCTATATCGATGGAGATTGCCGCGACACTTTCGAAGAGCTGTTCTCTTTGGGTCGCGAACCATCACTGAGTGCGTCGATATCGGACACGCCTCGGCCAACGCTTGTCGAAGTGTTTTTGAAGACTGGCCTGCTCAAGGTGAAAATCAAGATTTGCGCCAACGGTCAATTCGTTGCCGGCGACAACTTTTGATTTAGCGACTACCGCATCAATCCACCGATCAGATTGCGCACGAAACGGCCGGCAACAGGCCCTGCGAGATCGGTCGCGATCGAACCGGCTGCCGAGGTTACTCCTGAACGCATCGGATTGGCGCGCGATTTTTTGCCGAGGACCTTGGACGCCGCCATGCCTGCGACAGAACCGACGGCCACTTTGGCACCGCGGCTAAACGCCTTTTCCCAAATGCTCTTGGTTTTGCGCGGCTGTCTGCGGACTTCTTCCTCGCCTTTCGCCTCGACCTCTTTGGCGGTTTCAACCGCATCGGAGGCTTTCTGCGCGAGGACCTCCTCCGCGCTTTCGCGATCCACCTCCTCGTCATATTTGCCCTCGACCGGGCTGATCGATTTGATGATCGCGCGCTCTTTCTTGGTAACCGGACCAAGGCGCGAGCGCGGCGGTTTGATCAGCGTGCGTTGCGTAACGGTCGGCGCGCCGTCTTCGTCGAGCGTAGACACCAGCGCTTCACCCACCTTCAGTTCAGTCAAGACTTGCGCAATTTCGAGTTCAGGGTTGATCCTGAAATTTTCGGCCGCCGCCTTGATCGCTTTGCGATCGCCAGCAGTGAACGCCCGCAGAGCATGCTGAACTCGGCTGCCCAATTGCGCCGCAACCTCGTCAGGAATATCCGTTGGATTCTGCGTAACAAAGAATACGCCGACGCCTTTGGAGCGGATCAGGCGGACGACTTGCTCGATCTTGTCTTCCAGCGCTTTGGGGGCATCGTCGAACAGCAGATGCGCTTCGTCGAAGAAGAACACCAGCTTCGGTTTCTCCGGATCGCCCACTTCGGGAAGTGTCTCGAACAACTCCGCGAGCAGCCACAACAGGAATGTCGCGTAGAGCTTCGGGCTGCGCATCAGCTTGTCGGCGGCGAGCACATTGATGTAGCCGCGCCCTTCCTCATCCGTCTTCAGGAAGTCATCGATTTCAAGCGCAGGCTCGCCGAAGAACTGGTCAGCGCCTTGGCTTTCAAAGCTGAGCAATTGCCGCTGGATCGCGCCAACGCTTTGTCTGGATACATTGCCATAAACCGAAGACAGCTCTTTCGAATTTTGCGAGGCATAGAGAAGCATCGATTGCAGATCTTCAAAGTTGAGCAGCAGCAAACCATTGTCATCTGCATAGCGGAAGACAATCTGCAAAACACCTTCCTGCGTGTCATTCAGATCAAGCAGACGCGCGAGTAATAGCGGGCCCATTTCGGAAATCGTCGTGCGGATCGGGTGCCCTTGCTCGCCATACAAGTCCCAGAAAATCGCCGGATTGTCCGAATATTCGTAAGTCTCCATGCCAAGGTCTTTGGCCCGGCCTTCCAGCTTGTCGGCATGTTTGAACTTGGACGAACCGGCCATCGCAATGCCCGACAGATCGCCTTTCACATCGGCGACAAAAACCGGGACGCCATTGGCCGAAAAGCTCTCTGCCATGCCCTGAAGAGTGACAGTCTTACCGGTACCAGTTGCGCCCGCGATTAATCCGTGGCGATTGGCGCGGCCCAAATCGAGCGATTGGTTCTCGTCATTGCCGCCGAGCCCTAGAAAAATCTCGCCCATTCTGTCTCACTCCAACCCGAATAATGTTCGATCCGCGCTGTGGCGCAGGGCTGCACCAATGGTCAAGGGCGTGGCCGGGAGGTGGTCAAGTATCTCGACTTGCGCGCTGGAGAAGCTAAGGCTGCGGGGAATGTCTGACCGGTCCGCCTTTGTCCTGCTTGACGATGCCCGCGAAAGTGGTGCGGCAAATGCGCATCTGTTTGAAGAACCAGAGCAGATTTTCGTCGCACGGCGAGCAGAGGAAGTCGCTGATATATTGGCGCAGGCTGATGCGGCAAGGCGTAACAGTGGCGGTACGCTGGCAGGTTATCTCGCTTATGAAGCTGGCCTTGCGCTAGAGCCTAAGCTGCTGCCGCTCGCTGAAGCGCGCAGCGGGGCGAATGGGCCTCTCGTTTGGCTTGGCTTGTTTAGGGAGGAACGTGTTTTAGCCGCAGCGGATGTAGAAAACTGGCTGGCAGAGAATGGTGCAGGCGATGCCTCGCTCGGCCCGCTTGAACCGCAAATATCGACGGGCGGATATGTAAAATCATTTGAAGCTCTGCAGGACGCGATCCGTTCAGGCGATATCTATCAAGCCAATCTGACATTTCCGCTCGCAGGGTCCTATCGCGGGGATCCTGTGGCGCTCTATTCGGCGCTGCGACCGGCGGCCAAGGGTGGATATGGCGGGTTGCTGTTCGATGGCGCGCATTGGCTGCTCAGCCTTTCGCCCGAATTGTTCTTCAGCCTGAAAGACCATGCCGCAAAGGTAAAACCGATGAAGGGCACGCGCCCTCGCGGCCAGAACGAGTTCGAGGATAAAGCTTTGGCGGAGGAACTTGCTAGCTCGGTCAAGGACAAGGCCGAAAATCTGATGATCGTCGATCTGATGCGCAATGATCTGTCGCGCGTTGCCAAGGCGGGCAGCGTGCAAGTCGATGCACCGTTCGCGGTCGAAAGTTACCCGACGGTCCACCAGATGGTCTCAACCGTCCGCGCCAGTCTGCAGGATGGTAAAGGTGCGGCCGATCTGATCGGCGCGATCTTCCCGTGCGGATCAATCACTGGCGCGCCCAAAATTCGCGCGATGGAGCTGATCTCCGAAGTCGAGCGCGATGCCCGCGGCGCTTATTGCGGAGCAATTGGTCGAATCGATGCAAATGGCGATGCAGCCTTCAATGTTGCTATTCGCACACTGCGGCTTACTCCGATTGAAAATGATCAGGGCGACGCTGTTCTTGGCGTGGGTTCAGCGATTGTGGCTGATAGTGATGCGATGCAGGAGTGGCGCGAGAGTATCGTCAAAGGCGGTTTTGCGCGCCAATCTTCTCTCGATCACAGCGCGGCCCAATTCGATCTGATCGAGACCATGCGGTTCGATCCGGACACCGGCATTGATCTGCTGGAACTCCATCTCGAACGCATTAAGACGAGCGCTGCAGAACTTGGCTTTTCGTTCGACCGCCACGCGACCCGCAATCAGATCCATGCGTTGTGCTTCGAGTTGGAGCGCCCCGCCAAAGTGCGCTTGCTGGCCGCCCGCAGCGGAGCGATCTCGCTGGTCACTACCGATCTACTGCCCAAACGCGAAGACCCTGTCGAATGCATCGCCTTACCCATACCCGTTGACCCGAGCGACTGGCGGCTCAGGCACAAGACGACTGATCGCGGCTTTTACGAGGCAGCGCGCGATGTTGCTGAAACCTACCGCGCGTCCGAAGCGCTCCTTGTGCGCGACGATGGCCTCCTTACCGAAGGCAGTTGGACCAGCATCTTTGTTGAGCGCGACGGAAAGCTGCTTACCCCGCCAGCCTCCCTCGGACTTTTACCTGGCGTAATGCGCCGCTCGCTGCTGGAGAGCGGCAAAGCGCAAGAAGCCGAACTGACACTCGACGACCTTACCAATGGCTTCTTGCTCGGAAACGCGGTGCGCGGCCTGATTCCCGGAAAGCTGAAACCATGAACACCGCCCCGATTATCGCCCGCATTCCGATCGTCTATGAAGACGGCGAAGCGCTGGTGATCGACAAGCCCGCCGGGCTTCCCGTCGATCCGCCGCGCAATGGCGGGACGTGTCTGGAAGATTATTTTGACGGGCTCCGGCTCGGCTTCAAACGTCGGCCTATTGCCGTGCACCGGCTGGATACCGACACATCGGGTTGCCTGCTGCTCGCGCGCAACCCCAAAGCGGTGAAGCGGTTTGCGCAGGCTTTTCAGGATCGGCTCGTTGGCAAAATCTATCTCGGCATTATCGGCGGCGTGCCATCTGACAGCGAAGGCACTATCGATTTTCCGCTTGGCAAGATCAGCAGCGCCGAAAAGGGGTGGCGGATGGTGCGTGATGAAGGCGGCAAGCCCTCGGTCACACATTGGAAAGTGCTCAAAACCATTGGCGAGAACACGCTGGTCGAGTTTCGCCCGGAAACAGGTCGTACTCACCAGATCCGGGTCCACGCCGAGAGCGGCCTTGGTATGCCCTTGATTGGTGATCCGGTTTACGGGCCGGAGCACGGCAAGAGCATCGGCGCCAAACGCACCATGCTACACGCCTCAGCGATCACCGTGCAGCGGGACAACAAGCCGGAAATAGCAGGCATTGCACCGATGCCGGATGATTTCGTGGCCCTCGGCTTCAGTGATGGATGATGACGCTCCATCCATAGTCGATCGGGCATTAGCTAGCGTTCAAGAGAGCTTCATCGCCAGCTCCGGTCCGGGCGGGCAGAATGTTAACAAAGTCTCCACAGCCGTCCAACTGCGGTTGAATGTCTTCGCATTGCGGCTCAGCCCGCCCGTCTTCAATCGCCTGAAGACACTGGCAGGCAGCAAAATGACCGCCAAAGGCGAGATCGTTCTGACCGCGCGCAGCTACCGCACGCAGGAGCAAAACCGCGAGGATGCACGCAAACGCCTGAGCGAAATGCTGGAGGAAGCCCAGCGCCAGCCGAAAAAGCGCAAAAAGAGCCGCGTGAACCGTGTTGGTAAGGAAAAGAGGATCAAAGCGAAAAAGAACCGCGGGGCGATCAAGGCCAATCGCGGAAAGGTCAGCCGCCGCGACTGGTGAGAATGCTTGACTTTCCCCCGCATTTCACCCATTGGCCTCGGCTTGAAGGGCGGCGTTCAGCGTCGCCTGTTGTTTTTCTGGCCTGATTCGGCTTTTTCGGTCCGGCCCCATTCGAATTTAGGAATACGTCATGGCGAAGCCAGCAACCGTCAAGATCAAGCTCGTCTCGACCGCAGACACCGGATTCTACTACACAACGAAAAAGAATCCCCGGAACATCACCGAGAAGATGACTTTCCGCAAATATGACCCCGTCGTGCGCAAGCATGTCGAGTTCAAAGAAGCGAAAATTAAGTAATCTGAACCGCTGGACTGGGAATAGTTCAGTGACGGTTCAACGCTCTGGCGTTAAGAGGCAGGGCATGAACATTGTGACATCTCTCACTCGGAAGCCGCTGCGCACCGCCATAGCGGGCGCACTGGCTATTGCTTTGCCTGCGGCCATTCTGGCCCCTGCTGCACCGGTAGAGGCTGCAGAAGGTGATCTGGCGAAAGCCGTCGCTGCATTGCGCGGCATCTCTACGATGAAGGCCAACTTCACCCAGACAGACCGTCAGGGGCAGACAATTTCCGGCGTGATGACGCTGAAACGCCCAGGTAAAATCCGCTTCCAATATCAGGATGGCGTGCCCTTGCTGGTGGTTTCCAACGGCAAATCGCTGACCATGATCGATTATGACGTGAATCAGGTCCAGCGCTGGCCGATCAAGAATTCGCCGCTGGGCGCATTGCTCGATCCGAGCCGTGATGTGGCTAAATTCGGCAAGCTGGTTCCGACCGGCAACAAGGACGTGATCAGCGTAGAAGTCCGCGATCCGGGCCGTCCTGAATTTGGCGTTATTACGCTGATTTTTGTTCGCAACGCTGCGGCGCCAGGCGGATACCAGTTGACCAATTGGGTGGCTCTCGACTCGCAAAACCACCGGACCACTGTTCGGCTGACGAATCAACGGTATGGTATGTCGGTGTCTGACACGGCGTTCACGTACAAGGATCCGCGCCGCTCGTCTCGCCGCCCACGGTAAACGCATCGGCGACATCCCGCCCCGCGAATAGGACGGGCTGCGGAGGATTGTTCATTGGCTAGCAATGCAAACAGGCATATTCTTTGCTCTGCAGTTCGGTTGAAGACGGGTTTCCCCCCTGTTGCCTCAGTCTTCATGAAGACCGTGCTGCGCCAAAAGCGTGACGAACGCTAATAGGAAACCCTCGTGCCAACGCCCCCGGCGCGAGGGTTTTTTGTGTTTTGTTTGTTGTTGGTTTTAGCCCCCTCAGTCGCCGGGCGGAATGCATCCGCATTCCTTGGCTACGCCTAACGGCGGCGCGCGGTCGCGCTTGCGGTCAGCTGGTCGCTGACCGGACCATTCCAAGCCTTCGGGACAGCACCCATTCTTGGTCACGGCAGTCATAGGGCCAAGCGGCCCGCCCGCAGCGAAGTGACCGTCAGGGAGCGAAAGCGAGGATAGCCAAGCGAGCCGGATGGCTCGCGCCCGGCGACTGAGGGACCAAGCAAAAGACTGCGCCAAAACAAACTCTCCACTCTTCCAATAGACTTCGCGTCGCAGTCTCCCTATCTCGGCCTCCATGGTTTCAGTAGCATCTTGGAATATCAATTCCGTCCGCCTGCGCATGCCGATTGTGGCGCAATTCCTTACTGAGCAAGCGCCCGATGTACTTTGCCTGCAAGAAATCAAAACGGTTGAGGAAACCTTCCCGTTCGAGGCGTTCAATGCTCTGGGCTACACGCATCATGCGATCCACGGGCAAAAGGGCTATCACGGTGTGGCGACCGTCAGCCGCATTCCGATGAAAGAATTCAGCCGCCATGATTGGCAGGCCAATGGCGAAGCCCGGCACGTTGGAGTCGAACTGACTGGCCGAGGCTTAGGGTCTGGTCAGGACATGGTGATCGAGAACGTCTATGTCCCTGCGGGCGGCGATGTACCGGATCGCGAAGTGAACCCGAAATTCGGCCAGAAGCTGGACTTCTTACAGCGCATGACCGATTGGGCCGAAACAATTGAGCGTCCGACGCTGATCGTCGGCGATTTCAACATAGCGCCACTCGAGAGCGATGTGTGGAGCCATAAGCAATTGCTTAAAGTGGTCAGCCACACACCACTTGAAGTCGAAACACTGCAGCGCTTCAAAGACGCGCATGACTTTGTCGATGTCGGCCGCGAATTTATCAAAGATCCTGAGCGCTATTTCAGCTGGTGGAGCTATCGTTCAAAAGATTACCGCGTCGGTGATCGCGGACGGCGCTTGGACCATATGTGGGCCTCGCCCGAACTGGCAGCCAAAGCCACTGGTCACAGCATTTATGAAGATTGCCGAGGCTGGGAAAAGCCATCGGATCATATTCCGCTGGTAACGGAGTTTGCTCTCTGAGCGCCAACACGCCCTCTCCTTCACGGCGCGTGGCCCGCGCTATCGACGCGCTGCGCCATGGGTGGCCCATAGCCATGGATGGCGGGCCAAGCTTGCTGCCGGTAGAAACCGCAATTGCGGCAAACGCAAAGGCTGATCGGATGCTGATCTCGTCAGCCCGCGCGGCAACGCTCAAGCTCACCAACCAACGCGATGCAGCAGCACCGCATGCACCGGTATTGATCCGTGGTGCCGATAGTTTCGACCTGCAAACCGCATTGCCAATTGCCGATCCCGCGCTCGATTTGGCGAACCCGCTCAAAGGACCCTTCAAAGCGGATGCTATCGATTGGCAGGATAATGCCGTTGCCGCGATGGAGCTTGCGCGGATAGCCGGAATCCTGCCAGCCTTTTTGGTAAACCCAGTGGATGCGGGCGAGGCAGAACATCTCGCCGCCAGCGATCTCGATCATTGGTCGGACACCATCAATCTGGCGATCGCCACACGCGCTAAACTGCCCGTTTCGGCCAGCAAGGACGCGCAAATCGTCGCTTTCCGCAGTGCCGACGACATACGTGAACATGTCGCGCTGATTATCGGCGAGCAAAGCAGCGAGCGCGAACCATTGGTGCGTCTCCATTCGGAATGCCTGACCGGCGATATTCTCGGCAGCCTGAAATGCGATTGCGGTCCGCAGCTTGATGCAGCGCTTGCTGCAATGGCCGACCAAGCTGACAAAGGCGGTTGGGGGATTCTGCTCTACATGCGCCAAGAAGGGCGCGGAATTGGCCTGGTGAACAAGCTGCGCGCCTACCGGTTGCAAGATCAGGGCTTCGATACTGTCGATGCGAACCAACGGCTTGGCCTGCCTGATGAAGCGCGCGATTTCCCTTTGGCAGCGCGGATGCTCGACTTGCTGGGTGTCAACGCAATTCGCCTGATGACCAACAATCCGAAGAAAGTCGCTGCTCTGGAAGCGGCAGGCATCACCATCACCGAGCGCGTTCAGCATCAATTGCCCGATAATCCGCATAATCGCCGCTATCTGGAGACCAAACGTGATCGCTCAGGGCATTTGCTGACATGACCGCAGTCACTCTCCGCCCCGAGCAATCCGGCGACGAAGCAGCGATCCATGCGCTGACCGAAGCCGCATTCCGCGACATGCCATTCAGCGATGGCGACGAGGCACCGCTGGTCGGCAAGCTTCGCGATGCAGGCGATCTAACATTGTCGCTGGTGGCCGAGGATGCCGAGCAGATCGTCGGCCATATCGCGTTTTCGCCGGTCACTATCTCCGACGGCGCGGCGGACTGGTATGGACTCGGCCCCGTCTCGGTCACTCCGGTATTGCAGCAGACTGGTATCGGCAGCAAACTGATAACACGCGGCATCGCTGATATTCGGGCGATGGGTGCCAAGGGCATCATTCTGCTAGGCAGCGACGAATATTATCCGCGCTTTGGCTTCACGCATGATCCAGAGCTGCAATATCCCGGCCCGCCCGCGAAGTATTTCCAGCGGCTTGTTCTCGATGGTGATGCGCCCAAAGGGGTCGTGAAATACGCCCCCGCCTTTGGCTAAGCCGATGTCAAACGCCCCAGCGATTGCCCCATCCGGACCACGCTGAGCGGTTTGAGGTCGTCCGCCCATTCGACTTGACCGGGCTCGAACAGCAGAACCACGGTTGAGCCCAAGAGGAACCGGCCCATCTCGTCACCCGCATTGAGTTTCACCGCATTCTCGCCATCGGTAGCGAAATTGCCACGGACAATCTGCTTTTGGTGCGGTTTGACCAGACCGCCCCACACAGTTTCAATACTCGCTACAATCATTGCACCAACCATCACACTGGCCATTGCGCCAACGGGCGTGTCGAACACGCTGGAAAGCCGTTCATTGCGGGAGAACAGCCGGTCGACATTCTCCGCCGTCACAGTGTTCACGGAGAACAAATCGCCGGGAATATAGGCCGTTTGCCGTAGCGTGCCATCGACCGGCATATGCACACGGTGATAATCGCTGGGTGACAGATAGATCGTGATGAAACTGCCGCCTTCGAATTTTGCAGCAAGATCGGTGTCGCCGCCCAATAGCTCAGCAGCGGTGTAGCTTTGCCCCTTGGCCTGAAAAATCCGGCCATTCTCTATCCGGCCAAGCTGGCTGACCGCACCATCGGCTGGGCACAGTACCTGCGACCCGGCATCAGCCAGCGGACGCATTCCCGGCTTGAGCGCGCGAGTAAAGAAGTCATTGAAACTGCGATACTTGCCCAGCGGCCTCTCCGCCTGCTCCATATCGACGTGGTATGCCTTGACGAAACGCCGGATCAGCCGGTCACGCAGCCATGGACGTTCGCTAGATGCAAACCGGCCCGCCAATCGGGACAAGGCATGTTGCGGCAGAATGTGCTGCAACAGAATGAAGGGGTTGAGGGAAATGGCGCACTCTCCAGCGACTATTGATAATCAACAATCTCCGTAACAGCGCAGCCGCTGTGATACCAGCAAAGGCGTGCTTAGCGGCTTTCGAAGCCTTGCAGACCCTGGCCGAGATTATTCGGACCGATATCCAGATTGTCACCCGACCAGTCCGCCACGAAAATCGTGTTACGACGGACCGAAGGCGCTAGGCGTGCGTCGTTTCCAGCGATTTGCAAGCCGTTCGAGGTATGCAGTTTGTCCTCTGCGCCTACCGCAATGAAGGCCGAGTAATTTTCTTTATTCTGACCTTGGACGAACCAATTATTGGTGATCTGGCCGATCGCGCCCGCAGGCAGATCGATCATGTAATTGGTGCCGCGTCCTGCGGAATCGTCAAAGCTGGAAGAGGCGACATCGACGCGGCTCGCGCGGGCTTTCACATAATGTCCGCCTGTGCCTTTTTCGAAACGGCTGCGCGTGATCCGCAGATGACCGTAATCGCCGATATACACCGAATGCGCGCAGCCACCGCCGCCTTCACATGTACCAAGTCCGGAGAACGTCGATTTGTCGATGACGATCTGCCCGTCGGAATCGTTGGCCGAAAGAATACCTTGCTGGCTGTCGAGGAACCAGCTTTGCGCTACGGTGAGATCGCCTTGCTCCAACCGTATGCCAGCGCCGTTAAAGTCGGGCACAGCCATGCGGCGGAATACGAGGCCGGAAACACTTGCCTCGCGGCCACGCAAAACGAGCGCAGCTTTGCCTTCGCAGGTCACACCGTCAAAAACTGCTTTGCCGCGAGCGGCAGCCATATATGCAATCGATCCGCCCTCTTGCACCGCGCATTGGCGGTGGGTTCCGGCAGCCACCGCAATGGTGCCACTGCCGTTGCCGATCGCGTTGACGGCGTCTTGCAAGCGCTCATATCCGCGGCCGGTTTCCACCACAGTAAACGCAGCGTTTGATTGCGCAAATACCGTTGCCGCGGGTATAGCGGCAATGGCCGTCGCAGCCACAATGGCGGTGATTTTCAGAGACGGGCGAGCAGGAAGTGCTTCGAGGCGGGCTTGTGCGTAATGTTCCATGCGCCCGCGATAGAAGAAAAGGGTTAACGGCCTGCTAAGCCTGTCTTGGCCGGCTGCACGTTAAGGTCGCCACTTCCAACCGCCTTTGGTGCGGCGCTTCGCAATGAATACGAACAGGATCGTCATGATTATCATGGCGGCGACCAGAATTGCGGTCACGCCCAGACCTCCGGACTCAAGCAGTAATGCAGCCCCAAACATAAGTACGATATAGCCAGCGAGCAGCACCCAGCCCTGCCATGCTATCGGCAGGCCAGAGCCATATCCAAACTTCTTCGGTGCAAACCAGTATCCCTCTTCGAAAAACCTATGCAGCATCTCTAATCATCCTTGGATCTTTGGGGCGGACGTCCCCGTTTCGGTTTTAGCGACAGTTGCACAGTGATTCCGTGCGCCTCCAATGCCTCGCGCAGAAGCATTTCGATTTGCGCATTGGCCGAGCGAAGCTCCGCCGCGGCCAGCCGCTCGATCGCAGAATGCACCGCAGGATCAAGCCGAAGGGCAAAGGCTTTCTTGCCGGATTTTGAGGATGGTTTGGCCATCGCTCGAATCTCCAAATCGCTCTATTGCCAAGCCGGCCTATTGATACAGCGTGCCAGCGTTCACCACAGGATGCGCCTCGCGTTCACCGCACAGCACCACCAGCAGGTTCGACACCATCGATGCGCGCCGTTCATCATCGAGCTCGACAATCCCGTCATCGCTGAGTTTGGTCAATGCATCCTCGACCATACCGACTGCGCCAAGTACAATCTTGGCGCGCGCCGCGATGATCGCGTCAGCCTGTTGACGCTTGAGCATCGCGCTGGCGATTTCGGACGCGTAGGCAAGATGCGTGAGACCCGCCTCGTCCACGACGATACCTGCTGTTTTGAGCCGGTCATTAAGCTCTTCCAGAAGCTCGCGATTGATGACATCGCCTCCTGAACGGAGCGTCACTTCCTCGCCTTCGAAATCATCATAGGGATGGCGCGAACCGACTGTGCGCAGACCCGCTTCGATCTGGATATTAACAAACTCCTTATAGTCATCGACATCGAAGCTCGCCTGCGCCGTATCCGCGACACGCCAAACCACATTGCACGCAATTTCTATCGGATTACCGCGCAAATCGTTGATTTTCACCCGCTCCGAATGAATGTTGTGCGCTCGCGCGCTGATCTTGCGACGCATCATCCAGGGCCAGATCCAGCGCAGTCCCTCGGTTCGCTCCGAGCCGCGATATTCGCCGAATAGCGTAATTACCGCTGCTTGATTCGGCTGGATCATAAAGAAACCGCAGGCGATAAAAACCAGGCCAAGTAGCGAGCCGACCATACTGGTAATAAACACGACCTTGGCGGCTTTGCTGGCCCCGTCGATTGGCGTCATACTGGACACCAGCCAGACAGCCAACGCCACGAGCGCAAGCATCAGAAGCAGTAGCATGTAACCGCTAAAAGTGCTGGCCGGGGTTTCGCGGCTTATGTTCATGCCGCCTGTTGTGTCAGACATCATCCTATCTCCGATATAATTATGATATCATATTTATATCAAGCCGGAAAAATGTCAATATATCCCGGTTGGGAGGAAATCAGGTTGGCGGCTCAGTATTGCCGGATCACCGAGAGAAATGCCCCACCATGTGCAGCGAGTTTCTTTGCGCCCACGCCGCCAATGCGGCCCATTTCGTCAAGAGACGCAGGACGTGCGGAGGCCATCTCGCGCAACGTCGCGTCGTGGAAGATGACATAGGGCGGCACTTGCGCTTCCGCGGCCAGTTCTCGGCGCAGCTCTCGCAAAGCATCGAACAATGGATCGCCAACCGGATTGGGTGTTCTGTCACCGCGTTTGGTGGCGCGTGATCGCTTGGGCGGAATAACGATTTCCACCGCTTGTTCGCCCTTGAGAATAGCTGGCGCATCACCACCCAGCGCCAGGCCGCCATGCTCGGTCGAAACCAGCGCCCCGCGGGCCTGCAATGCGCGCGACAAGGGTTGCAGCATCGCCGCTTCCTCTCCCTCGACAATGCCGAACACGCTCAACTGGTCATGGCCGCGCTGCTTGATCCGGTCGTCGCGGCTTCCGGTCAGCACTTTTTGCAAATGCCCGAAGCCAAAGCTCTGTCCGGTCCGGTATGCCGCCGAGAGCAACTTGCGTGCAGTCTCGGTCGCATCAGTGACTTTGGGGGGAGACAGACAATTGTCGCAATTGCCGCACGCTTTCTCCGGCTTCTCTCCGAAATGCCTGAGCAGGACCGCACGGCGACAGGTTGGTGTCTCGACCAGACTGGCGAGCATATCCAGCCGCGTCCGCTCATCGCTGCGACGTTCCTCTGGCAATTCCGCCAACCGCTGCCGCGCTTGCGCAAAATCGCCTGCCCCCCAATACATCGTTGCTTGGGCCGGATCGCCATCACGGCCCGCGCGGCCGGTCTCCTGATAATAGGCTTCTATCGATTTGGGGATGCCCGCATGCGCGACAAACCGCACATCGGGTTTGTCGATGCCCATTCCGAAGGCGATCGTCGCAACAATCACCATGTCTTCTGAAGCCACAAACGCAGCCTGATTTGCCGCGCGCTCTTCTGCTGGCAGACCCGCGTGATAAGGAAGGACCAAGCGGCCCGTCGCTGCTGCCAGCTTGAGTGCCAGATCCTCTACTTTGCGGCGGGTTGGGGCATAAACGATACCTGGTCCGGGTTGCTCTGCCATCAGCGTGGTGATTTGCCGCACCGGGTTATCGCGGTGCTGTATCGCGTAGGTGATATTGGGGCGATCGAAACCCGCGAGTACCAACCCCTCTTGCGGAATGCCCAGCTGGCTCAAAATGTCGGAGCGCGTGCGCTTATCTGCTGTCGCCGTTAGCGCCAGCCGGGGCACTTCCGGAAAACGCTCCATCAGCGGCAGCAATTGACGGTAATCAGGCCGGAAATCATGGCCCCATTCGGACACACAATGCGCTTCATCAATCGCGAACAATGCAATCTGCGAGGATGTCAGGAAATCGCAGAATTGCGGCTGGCTAGCGCGTTCCGGAGCGACATAGAGCAAGTCCAGATCTCCCGCGCGATAGGCATCCATCGTATCGCGCCAATCCGCATCGGCGCTCGTGAGAGTCGCGGCGCGGATGCCATTCGCCCGGGCCGACCGCAACTGGTCATGCATCAGCGCAATCAGCGGAGAAATAACCACGCAGGTCCCATGCAGGAGCGTCGCGGGCAGTTGATAGGTCAGCGACTTGCCAGCGCCGGTTGGCATCACCGCCAGTGTCGAATGCCCTTCCAATATCCGCGCCAACACATCAGGCTGCCGTCCGCGAAACTCGCTGAAACCAAACACTGTGCGCAATTGCTCACGAGCGCGTTCAAGCTGTAAATTAGGGTCAGGAAGTGTCGCCATCAGCGCCCTCATGGCAGAGGCGCCGCCCCGCGCAAACGCCGTATCCACAGCTTTACCCTTTGCGCAGTATGCGATTGCTGTTTATCACCCCGTGCACCATCAGGGGCCGCTGACTTTTTTGGTGAGCGATTCTCAAGAAATTATTGGAAGGGAAACATCATGAAGAAGTTTGTATCTGTCGCTCTCGCCAGCACCGCTGCTCTCGCACTGTCCGCTTGCGGCACTGCTGAAGACGCATCGGCTGACGCTGAAGCGGAAACCGTAGAAGTGCCGGCCGAAGAAGCTGTAGGCGATGTTACTGAAGAGCCCGCTGCCGATGCAGATGCTGCTGGCACCGAAGCTGTTGTTGAAGACACCGCTGGCGACACGGCTGCTGCTGTTGCTGCCGAAGCCGACACCGCCGCAGATGCCGGCGCTGCTGCTGCCAACGACGTGTTGGCCGAAGTTGAAAAAGCTGCCAAAAAAGAAGGCAACAAGATGGTCGATAAGGCCGTCGATCGCGTGAAAAAAGAAGTCGAGTAAACCTCGGCCCTTCTATCGGGAATTTGGAGCGGGCGGGTCGTTAAGGCGATTCGCCCGCTTTTCCTTTGGGGCCAGGCGGGTATGGTGCCTCCATGCAATGGAAACCGACACCGATTCTGCCGCCCTTGGGCTTTCTCATGGCCAGCCTTTTCCTGCTTACTGCCTGCGGGAATGCGGATAACGAGCCGGGACCCGGCGGAGTGAGCGTGGGTGAGGCCCGCGCGCTCGATGAAGCCGCAGAAATGATCGAGGCTAAAAGACTTCCCGAACAAAATCCGCAAGCCAGCGAACCCGCAGAGCAGGCCGAAGAGCCAGCCCGCGAAGACTAACAGAAAAACTCGCTTGAAAGACATAGTGGACGCGAGTGTGAGAGGATCAAACATGGCCGACAGCCCCACCCAAACCGGGATGGACCCGGAAATTTTCTCGCAATTTATTGATCAGCTCCAACGCTATGTTCGCGAACGACTGATCCCGGCAGAGGATGTCGTCATCGCGAATGACCGGATCCCTGACGATCTGGTCGACGAGATGCGTGAAATGGGTTTGTTCGGTTTAACCATGCCAGAGGAATATGGCGGCAGCGGCATGAATGTCCCGCAATATGTCGAGACAATACGCGTGCTCAGCTACGCTCTACCGGCCTATCGCTCCATCACTTCGATCAATCTGGGAATGGTCTGCTCGGCGCTCAAAAACTCTGGCACCGAGGAGCAGAAGAGCGAATGGCTTCCTCGTCTTGCAGCGGGTGAAATCGCATGTTTCGGCCTGACCGAGCCTGGCTCCGGATCGGACAGCGCGGCGATGGCCACGACGGCCAAGCGCGATGGCAATGGTTACGTGCTCAATGGCTCCAAACGCTACATCACCAACGCACCGCATGCCAAACTCGGCCTGATTATGGCGCGCACCAATGATGAAGCATTGCCGCGCAACGCCCATGTCAGCGCGTTCTTGGTGCCAATGGATTCAGATGGGGTCAGCGTTGGTAAGCCAGACCGAAAGATGGGCCAGTCGGGCAGCCATATCGCCGACATCTATCTCGACGATGTGAAAATACCGGGCAACGCCTTGCTCGGCGGAGAAGAAGGGCGCGGCTTTGCAACAGCGATGCAGAGCCTCGACAACGGGCGCCTTTCGGTGGCGGCGGCGAGCTGCGGCTATGCGCGGCGTATTCTCGATACAGCTGTAAAATACGCGACCCAGCGCAAGGCCTTCGGCGAACCCATAAGCCAGTTCCAACTTATTCAGGCAATGCTTGCTGACAGTCAGGCAGAGATTTACGCCGCCGAATGTATGCTGCGCGATGCCAGCACCAAAGCGGATCGAGGCAAGGCCATCATTGAGTGCGCCAGCGCCAAAATGTTCGCCAGCGAAATGTGCAACCGCGTCGCAGATCGCTGCGTGCAGGTGCATGGCGGTGCGGGCTATCTGGCGGAATATGAGGCCGAGCGCTTCTATCGCGACAGCCGGATTTACACTATTTACGAAGGCACCACGCAAATCCTGCAACTGGTGATCGCCAAGAATATGCTCCGCGAATTCGCAGCCGGAGCAGCGGCCTGATGTACACCCTGCTGAGCGGTCTGTCGCTGATCGAAGTATCGAGCTTTGTCGCCTCGCCTACCGCCGGATTGTACTGCGCACAAATGGGCGCGGAAGTGATCCGGGTCGATCAAATTGGCGGCGGTTTGGATTATGATCGCTATCAATTGACGGAGGAAGGTCGCTCGCTCAGCTGGGAAAACCTCAACCGCGCAAAGAAAAGCGTCGCGGTCAATATGCGCAGCGCCGAGGGCCGGGAACTGGTGCAGGAACTGGCGCGCAAAACCGGTCAGCTCATTACCAACGTCCCAGAGCAGAGCTTTCTTTCGCACGCCGTGCTGAAAGAAGGTCGCAGCGATATGATCACAGTCCGGATTATGGGTTGGGGTGATGGACGGCAGGCGATGGACTTTACCGTAAATGCCGCCAGCGGATATCCGCTGATGACTGGCCCAGCCGAGTGGGATCCTGAAACAGCACCCCCGGTCAACCAGCTATTGCCCGCATGGGACTTCATCACTGGTGCCTACACCGCCTTCGCGCTGATGGCTGCGCTACGCCGCCGCGATACTACGGGCGAAGGTGGAGAAGTGCGCATACCCCTTGGTGATGTCGCAATCGGCACGGTCGCGAATAGCGGTGCGATGGCCGAAATGCTCTATCGCGGATCGGATCGTGAGCGGTTGGGCAACGACATCTGGGGCGCGCTGGGCCGCGATTTCATCAGTCGCGACCGCAAGCGCTTTATGGTCGCAGTACTCACGACCAAACAATGGCACGGCGTTGTCGAAGCCTTCGGCATTGCGGGGCAGGTTGAAGCTCTTGAACAGCAGCACGGAATCCGCTTTGCCGATAGCGACCATAACCGCTTCACCCACCGAGCGGAATTGTTTGACTTGCTGCAAGAAGTGGCGAGCGCGCTGGACTATGCCGAACTGGCACAACGCCTTTCCGCCGCCGGATGCACGTATGAACGCTACCGCACGATGCATGAAGCAGCGAACGATCCTGAATTGGTGACCAACAACCCTTTGTTTGGGGCATCGCCAGCGAACCCCAGCGGCTTTGACTATCCCGCCCCCGGACCCTTCGCCAATATGCCCGGGCAATCGCGTGGTGCACCCGAACCTGCGCCATTTCTCGGCGCAAACAGCGAAGAAATATTGGCTGAGCGGTTAGGCTTGGGATCCGGCGAAATCGGCAAATTGATGGATAGCGGCGTAATTGCCGGAAGCGACAAGGACTCACTATGACACTCAGACGCGCCGCTATCGTAAGCCCACTGCGGACACCGGTTGGAAAGTTTCTCGGTTCGCTAGCACCATTGGAAGCAGGGCCGCTTGGTGCAGTGATTCTAAAAGCGCTGATCGAGCGCAGCGGAATTGACCCCGAGCGGGTCGATGATGTGGTGTTCAGCCAAGGTTACGGCAGCGCCGAAGCGCCTGCCATTGGACATTGGAGCTGGCTGGCTGCGGGCCTCCCGCTCGCCGTGCCCGGTTATCAGCTCGACCGTCGCTGCGGCTCCGGCCTGCAGGCGGTGATCAATGCCGCGATGATGGTGCAAACCGGTGCGGCAGATGTGGTGGTCGCAGGCGGCGTAGAGAGCATGTCCAATGTCGAGCATTACACCACGGATATCCGCAGCGGGAAACGTTTTGGCGATCTGACCATGCATGACCGGCTGACGCGCGGCCGCTTGATGAGCCAACCTATCGAACGCTTCGGTGTCATCACCGGCATGATTGAGACGGCAGAAAATCTTGCCAAGGATTACGGTATCAGCCGCGAAGCCTCCGATGCCTACGCTGTGCGCAGCCACCAGAATGCGGCAGCAGCATGGGATGCAGGCAAATTTGATGCGCAATTGGTGCCGGTTGACATCCCCCAACCCAAAAACAGGGGGCGCAGTGATCCGGTTACATTTGCCAAGGATGAAGGCTTCCGAGCCGATGCGAGCATGGACAGCCTAGGCGCGCTGCGCGCTATCGAAGGCAAGAACAATCCCGATGCTGTCGTCACTGCGGGCAATGCCAGCCAGCAGAACGATGCGGCGGCGGCGTGTCTGGTGGTTGCCGAAGACAAGCTCGAAGAGCTCGGCCTTGAGCCTTTGTTGTGGTTTGAAGGCTGGGCAGCCGCGGGATGTGATCCCTCCCGAATGGGCATCGGGCCCGTGCCAGCGGTGGAACGCCTGTTCAATCGCACAGGCAAAGGCTGGAGCGATGTGGATCTGGTTGAATTGAACGAAGCCTTCGCCCCGCAAGTTCTTGCGGTGCTGAAAGGCTGGGGCTGGAGCGAAGATGACAACCGCATGGATATGCTCAACGTCAATGGTTCGGGCATTTCGCTGGGCCATCCAATCGGCGCAACAGGTGGGCGTATCCTCGCCGATATGGCGCATGAAATGCACCGCCGTGAAGCGCGGTTCGGGCTGGAGACTATGTGCATTGGCGGCGGTCAAGGAATCGCGGCATTGTTCGAGCGCGCTATCTGATGAGTGCTTGGGACGCTTGGGTTGGCCGCGAAGCGGTCCAAAGCGATCTGATCGACAGCGCGCTGGCCAAGAGGTGGCGCGCTACGTTTGATCGGGGCGCAAACACCGGCGATGCATTGCCGCAAGGTTTCCATTTCTGCCTGTGCACCCCCGATGCCGCGACTGCTGATCTGGGCGAAGATGGGCACCCCAAGCGCGATGGCAATCCAAACGCTCTGCTGCCACCCATCCCGCTCCCGCGCCGGATGTGGGCGGCAAGCGATATTCGCTTTCTGTCGCCGCTAGGCCGTGCACAAACCGTTGCGCGAACGAGCAAAGTTGTTTCGATCAGCGAGAAGGAGGGCAAGACCGGCAAACTCGCTTTCGTCGAGCTGGAGCATAGCTTTGCGGCGAATGGCGAGAAAGCGATCCACGAGGCACAGACGCTCGTCTATCGCGATGCGGCGGCCCCTGACGCCCCGCTCAGCCCGCCTGCACCCGGCGCAGCGCAATTTGACCTTGATGATTGGGATGCCAGCACCACGACCACGCCCGATTCGCGGCTGCTGTTCCGCTTTTCAGCGCTGACATTCAATACACACCGGATTCACTACGACCTACCCTATGCGCGCGATGTGGAGCGCTATCGCGGCCTAGTGGTGCACGGCCCGCTGATCGCATCGCTGCTGATGCAGCTTGTCGCTGATACGCATGGTGAGAATGCCCTTGCGACTTTCAATTTCCGCGCGATCAGCCCCGCGATTGCGGGTGAACCATTGCATCTGGCAATGCGGCAAAGCGCTGGCGAAATCGAACTCGGAGCCTTCGCTGACGAGGGGCGGCAGACGATGAAAGCGAGCGCGACTCTTAATTGACGTCATTGCGAGCGACCAAAGGTCGCGCGGCAATCCAGAGCATCGCGACCTCCGCAATGACGACGAACTAATCTATCGGATAATCCTCAATCGGCTGCAACACCGAGTAACTCTCCGAAATCGGCTCATGCCCGAGCGGCGGGAACACCAGTTCGGGTGGATCGACCCGTGTGTCAGGCAACCGGTCCAGCAAATCCCGCACCAGCGTTAAACGCCCGCGTTTCTGATCGTTGAAATCCACCAAAGTCCACGGTGCATGATCGCTATGCGTTGCTTTCAGCATCGCCTCACGTGCCTCGGTATAGGCTTCATACTGCTCACGCGCAGCCAGATCGATGGGCGATAATTTCCAGCGCTTCAGCGGGTCTTCTAACCGCTCGGCCAGCCGTTCCTCCTGGTTCACCTGATCGGTCGTCAGCCAATATTTGAACAGCAAAATGCCGTCATCGGTTAGCATTTTTTCAAACTTGGGCGCTTCCTCAAGAAACTGCTCGACTTTCGCGTTATCAGTGAAGCCCATCACTTTTTCGACGCCCGCGCGATTGTACCAGCTGCGGTCGAACAGCACGATTTCGCCCGCCGCGGGAAGATGCTGCACGTAACGTTGGAAATACCACTGTGTCATCTCGGTTTCGTTGGGTTTCGACAAAGCCACTGTGCGGCACTGGCGCGGGTTCAATCGTCCACCCACGGCGCGAATAGCGCCGCCCTTGCCGGCAGTATCGCGGCCTTCGAAAATCACGCAGATTCGCGCACCGGTATGCCGTGCCCAGCGGGCCATGCCCACCAGTTCCTCTTCCAGAGGCTCCATCAGCTCGTCATATTCTTTGCCCTTCAATTTGCCCATCGCGGCACTCTCCAATCCTGACTTAACTTTCGGCCAATAAACTGGTATCAATGGAAACTATGGCTACAGTTCCCCGAGACGACACCGGCACCGGAAGTGATTTTACCACGCTGCCCGAGATGCCGGCAGATGTCTTTACCGCACCGCTGAAAAAACCCGAACATTTGGGCGACGATTGGCTTGAACCGCAGCAAGCGACCTATGACCGCGACCAGGACGCGATCTGGGACGATCTGTTCAGTCGCCAGATGGATGTCCTGCCTGGCCTAGCTGCAAGCGCCTTTATGCAAGGCACCGAAAAGCTCGATCTGGGCAAAGGCGGGGTCCCCGATTTTGGCCGGATCAGCGAAGAACTGGATGGGCTGACAGGCTGGAGCGTGGTCCCTGTGCCCATGCTGATCCCCGATCACGTATTTTTCTGGCATCTCGCCAATCGCCGTTTTCCCGCCGGCAACTTTATCCGCACGCGCGAAACTTTTGATTACATTCAGGAACCCGACGTGTTCCACGATGTGTTCGGTCATGTGCCGATGCTGACCGACCCGACCTATGCCGATTATATGCAGGAATATGGGAAAGCAGGTTGGAAAGCGATGCGGTACAACCGGCTCAAAGCGCTGGGCGCACTTTACTGGTATACAGTCGAGTTCGGCTTGATGGTGGAGGGCGACGAAATCCGCGCCTACGGCGCAGGCATTCTATCAGGCCCGACCGAGGCAGTTTTTTCGGTCAGGGCGGAGAGCCCCAACCGGATCATGCTTAACGTCGACCGGGTTATGCGAACCGATTATGTGATCAGCGATTTGCAGCCGACCTATTTCGTCATCGAGAGTTTTGAGGATCTGTACCGGCAAACCGTCGAACGTGATTTCGATCGGCTATATCGCAATCTTTCACCAGCATTCACCTATGCCAATTCGGCGGTGATCGATGTCGATAATGTCTTGCATCGCGGCACCCAGGAATATCTGCTGCGCGGCGGGCGCGGGAGCGGTGCGAAAGCGGTCTAACTCGCTTTAATAGTTATCGGGTAATTGCTCGCGCACGAGGTGCGTAAGCACGAGAGCGATAACTGCGCCCAACGCGCCAAACAGCACGCTTACGGGCGCGATCGCTTCAATCAGCGAAGAAGGCGCAACGCTGAGCCCGGCCGCCAATGCGCCAGCTATGCTCGCAGCAACGTAGACTGCGGTAGCACGGCCATTGTGCACAGCGAGAACAATCGAAGAGAGCCAGCCGAGGATAGCCCCGACGGCGAGAAGAATTACCAAACCCATCATAAATTCCGAATTACGTTATAGTAAAGCAACGTAAAGGAAGCGCAATTGGTTCCCGCAGACGAAGATACGCAACCCTCATGCGCCGGATAAGCATAGTGAGTTTTGTCAGAAAATCGCCAATAACGCGCAGCCGAGCAGCACACGGTACACCACAAACACCAGCATTGATGCTTTGCGCAGGAAATTCATCAGGAATACCATTGTCAGCAGCGCAGCCACGAAAGTGAACACACCGGTGACGAGCGCATCAATTTGCATCTGCGCCGACAATTCTGCCAGGTCAAAAGCAGCCAGCAAGCCCGCACCCGCGACTGCCGGTATAGCGAGCAGGAAGGAGAACCGGGCCGCCTCGAACCGCGAATAGCCGAGTGCCCGCGCAGCCGTCATCGTCGCGCCGGAACGGCTGGTGCCCGGTATCAGCGCCATCGCCTGTGCGATCCCAACCAGAATGGCATCGCGCAATGTCAGATCTTCATAGCTTTTGGTTTGCTTACCCCAATAGTCCGCCGCACCGAGCAAAAGGCCGAATATAATCAGATTGATCGCAACCAGATCGGTTGTACGAAACCCCTCCATATAGCCGCCCATTTTCAGGAACAGCCCGGCTGCGACGGCCGGAACAGTACCAGCCAGCACCCATAGGAACAGTTTGCGCTGCTCGGGATCACTCCCAATCCCGACAGTCGCAAAGCCGCCACGCGCAAGCCCCATCACGTCTTTGCGAAAATAGATGATAATCGCCAGCAACGAGCCAATATGCACCGCCACATCAATTAGCGGCCCCTGATCGGGCAGGTCGGTCAGGTAAGGAATCAGGATCAAATGGCCTGACGACGATATCGGCAAAAACTCGGTGATGCCTTGAACGATGGCAATCAACACTTGCTGAAACAATGTCATGGTTTGGCCAAATCCCGGATACACAATGAAAGAGCCGGATTGCACGATCGCAACCCGGCTCGTCCCATGGCTTTTCCGCTGCCAAGAGGCAAGCAGGTAACAATGATTACCAGACGCGGACGCGCTGCTCCGGCGGGATATACATGTCATGGTCGGGCGTGACGCCGAACGCTTCATACCAAGCATCCATCTGGCGCACGACACCATTGACGCGGTAAGTCTCGATACTGTGAGGGCCGACGCGCAGACGCTGGCGGATATTTTCTTCGCGGTTTTGCGCCCGCCAAACCTGCGCCCACCCCAGGAAGAAGCGCTGGTCGCCGGTCAGGCCATCGATCACCGGAACATCCTGTCCCGCCGTGGCAATCTTATAGGCACGGTAGGCGAGGCTAAGCCCGCCGACATCGCCGAGGTTCTCGCCTAAGGTCAAACGGCCGTTGAGGCAGGTTTCACCGTCATCAAGCGGGCAAAACTTGTCATATTGTGCGGCCAGATTGTCACCGCGCTTGTCGAAGGCCTCTCGGTCGGCATCGGTCCACCAATTGCGAAGCTCGCCTTTACCGTCGGATTTGGAACCCTGATCGTCGAAACCATGCCCGATTTCATGGCCGATCACGCCGCCGATGGCACCGTAATTGACCGCCGGATCGGCGTTGATGCCAAAGAAGGGTTGCTGCAGAATAGCAGCCGGGAACACGATCTCGTTCTTCGTGGGATTGTAATAGGCATTGACCGTCTGCGGCAGCATAAACCACTCGGTGCGGTCGATCGGTTGCCCCAGATTGGCGACATTGTCTTTGAACTGCCATTCATTCGCCGCCAACGCATTCGCCAGCGGGTCGCTTCCCGAAATAGCGAGATCATCATAGGTTTCCAGATTGTCGCGATAACCGATCTTGGGGTCGAATGTCGCAAGCTTGGCACGTGCCTCTACTTTGGTAGCGTCGCTCATCCAGTCGATTTCATCGATGCTTTGCGCCATCGCAGTACGCAAATTGGCAACGAGCTCGTCCATCGCCGCTTTGTTTTCAGGCGGGAAATAGCGCTCGACATAGGATTTGCCGACCAGTTCGCCCAGCGCATTCTCGGTTGCCGAAATGGCACGTTTCCAGCGCGGGCGCTGTTCTGGCGTGCCGCGCAGCAATTTACCGTAAAACGCGAAACTCGCTTCGTCGAACCGGCTCGGCAGAACACTGGCATTGTTCGACAGGAAGCTCTTGATCGTCCACGCTTGCAAAGTCGCCAGCGGTGTCTCGCCAATCACGTCGAACATGCCAGGAAGGCCGGTGCCGATCTTGGAGAGCGTGTCTTCGGTCAACTCCAGCTCTTTGATTTCCTCTTCGGTCGGCGGCATCGGACCGACGATGAATTTGGGCGATGCATCAAAGCCGGTCAGTTCCAGCATTGTGGCAACAGGAAAATCGCCTGCAATCTCGATCAACTCTTCGCGGGTGAGCGGGTTGTAGGTCAGATCGCGGTTGCGGCTGACTGTGCGATCCCAGATGACTTCGCGCGCAAGGCGATCCTCAAAGCCATAGACAGCTATCGCCGCCGCAGCCGGATCAGCATAGCCAGCTTCGGTCATCAGGAATGTCAGATAGTCGATATAGGCCTTCTTAATCTCGAGGCCTTTTTCACTGGTGTCGGTGTAATAATCGCGATCAGGCAAGCCGAGACCGCCTGTCCCGAGATAGGCTGCATATTGGTCCGATTGTTTGGCATCGACATTGACGAAACCACCAATCGGCGCCGGATAGGCTGCGCTGCTCCACAGCCGCGCAAGACCATCAAGCGATGTCACACTCGCAATGCTGTTCAGATAGGGCAGCGCCGGCGCGAGGTCTGCCGCATCGATTGCATCGGTATCGAGATAGGCGTTGTAGGCATCGACAATGCGTTTTTCATCGCTGGTCAGCGTAGCGGCGTCTTTGGCAGCCAACTCATCGACCAGCGCCTTAACGTCGGAGGTCGATTTCTCGCCCAGCAGCGTGAAAGCGCCAAAGCGGGAAAACTCAGGCGGCAGAGGGTTGGCATCAAGCCATTTCTGGTTCGCGTAAGCGAAAAAGTCATCACCCGGGTCGATGTCTTGCGAAAGCAGGTCCGGATCGACGCCCCATTCACCAAAACTCATAGTTGGCATGGCGACTTCGTCTTCGGCAGCCGAATCCTCCTCGGTAAGACGTTCGATGCCTTTTGCATGGGGTTCATGCGCCAAAGCGGGCGCAGCGGCGGAAAGCGCCAAGGCGCTGGCGCCAGCGATAAGAATAGTCCGGATCATAATAGTTGTGCTCCCATTGCGCGGGGTCCCTGTTGGCAGGGAGTGCGGCCATGATATCATAAAGACCAGCACCGCACAGTGCCGCCCTTCATCGGTTTCAAATGTAACTTTGTCGAAAAGGCAGCCATTCGGCAAGGCAATGCGCGCGATTATGCTGCTTCATGCGTGCCAAATTGTAGCGCGGCGAGACGGCTATAAAGACCGCCCGCATCGGCCAATTCCACATGTGTGCCTTGCTCGACAATTTGCCCCTCTTCCAGCACAATAATCCGGTCAGCGGATCGGACTGTTGCCAAGCGGTGCGCGATCACCAGCGTGGTGCGGCTCTGCATCAACCGGTCGAGCGCTTGCTGCACCAATTGTTCGCTCTCGGCATCGAGCGCGCTGGTGGCTTCATCGAGCAGCAGAATGGGCGAGTCGCGAAGCAGCGCGCGCGCAATCGCGATACGCTGCTTCTGACCGCCGGAAAGGCGTGTGCCGCTTTCGCCCAAATAAGTGTCGAGGCCTTGTGGCAAATCGCGCAGGAACGATTCGGCATTGGCGGCGCGGGCTGCTTCCCAGATATCCTCGTCGCTTGCTGACCACTGGCCATAGCGCAGATTGTCACGCGCATTGGCAGAGAACAGCGTACCCTCTTGCGGGACCAACGCGGTGCGTTTGCGGATTTCGGCGGGATCGGCACTGGTCAGAGGAACGCCGTCGATACGGATTGAACCAGCCTGAGGGTCGTAGAAGCGCTCGACCAGCTGGAAAATCGTGGATTTACCGCCGCCCGATGGACCGACAATCGCGACTGTCTCGCCCGGCTCGACCTCTAAGCTGAAATCCTTGAGCGCCGCCGTTTCCAGCCGTGTCGGGTAGCGGAAGGTCACATTGCGGAATGACAGGCCGCCGCGCGGTGGTTCCGGCAAAGCTTGCGGACGCTCAGGCGCAGCAATAGTCGGTTTCTCGTTGAGCAATTCGTTGAGGCGGCTGGCCGCACCGGCACCGCGCAGCAGCTCGCCATAGACTTCGGTCAGCGCGCCAAAAGCGCCTGCGACGAGCCCCCCGGCAATTACAAATGCCAATATCGTACCGCCACTGATCGAGCCTGTGGTGACTCCAATCGCGCCCTGCCACATGACGATTACGATCGAACCGAAAATGAACAGTATGATGATGGCTGTGAGGGCCGAGCGCAGCAGGATACGTTTCTTCGCAACATCGAATGTGGCTTCCACAGCCTTTGCAAAACGCACACTTTCGCGCTTCTCTTGGTTGAACGCCTGCACAACTTTCATCGAGCCGAGTGTCTCGGACACCATTGAACCAATATCGGCCACACGGTCTTGGCTCGACCGCGAAATATTCCGTATTCGGCGACTAAAGATCATGATCGGCACCATGACCAGCGGTATCGCCACGAGCAGACCCATCGTCAGCCGCGGCGCGAGCCAGAACAGGACAGCCGTTCCGCCGAAAACCATCAATATATTGCGCAACGCGACCGATACCGTTGTGCCCACCACCGTTTGGATCAGCGTGGTATCGGCCGTCATGCGGCTGGCGATTTCGCTCGGGCTGTTTTCTTCATAAAAGCCGGGGGCGAGACGCATCAGATTGTCCTGAACCTTAGCCCTGATATCCGCCACGACGCGCTCCCCGAGCCAGCTGACGAAATAGAAACGCAGTGCCGTGCCTGCCGCCAACACTGTTACAATCATCAGCAAGTACCGGAACCACCGCCCGATCTGTTCGGGATCGCCGCCAGACGCAAAGCCATAATCAACGATAAATTTCAGACCCGCGGGTATCGCGAGTGTTGCCGCAGCTGTGATAACCAGCGCGATAAAGGCCAACAGGACTTTCCCGGGATATTTGATCGCCTCAACCCAAATCATTTTGAGCGGGCCAAGATTTTTGGCCGGTTTGGGACCGTTCGTCGGCTTTGCTGTATTGCGCCCAAATAAAGAGCGTTTCGCAGGGGTTTCGGTAATCTCTAGGGAAGTCTGATCCGCGTCCATAGCCTCGAAATAGGGACGCTGGCGGGCAAAATCTACCGTACGCAGCTCTTTTCCGTGGCATTTCGCAATCATTGTTTGCGTTACAGGCGATTTGCCTCCATGCTGCACTGCACAATGAAGGGCCCGAGAGGTCTCGACCAAATGTCGCAGGGAATTCCAATTGCTTTATACCGCTTATGAAATGCAGCGCGCATGGCTGTCCAGCGCGAGCGCATGGGCCACCGTCGGAGCAGAAATGCTAGCAAATCCCGCTCTGCCGATGGGCTATCTCGGCATGGGTCCGCGCATGGCCTCGGCATTGGAAGTCTTTGCCCACGCCTCGGCGCCCTATGGCAAGCCCGATTTCGGTATCGAAGCGGTGATTGTGGACGGCAATGCCTTCTCGGTCACTGAAACGCGGGTGATGACCAAGCCGTTCGGCGATCTGCTGCATTTCTTTCGCGATGATCTGCCCAAGGACGCACCGAAACTGCTGATCGTCGCGCCGATGAGCGGGCATTACGCCACGCTGCTGCGCGGTACGGTCGAGCGGATGGTCGAAAGCTGCGAAGTTTACATTACCGATTGGGCCGATGCGAAGCTGGTGCCGCAAAGCGCAGGCAAGTTCGATCTGGACGATTACATCGACTATCTGATCGAGTTTATGGAGCATATTGGTCCGGACGCGCATATGATGGCGGTGTGCCAGCCGTCAGTTCCGGCCTTTGCCGCCACGGCGATCATGAACCGTGACACACACCCCTGCGCGCCCAAGACGCTCACCATGATGGGCGGCCCGATCGACACGCGCGAATCCCCGACAACGGTCAATGATCTGGCAATGAAGCGCCCGATTGCGTGGTTCCGCGAGACGGTGATTGCCACGGTGCCGATGACGTACAGAGGCGCGGGCCGCAAAGTATATCCCGGCTTCCTCCAGCTTGCAGGCTTTATGAGCATGAACCTCGGCAGCCATATGCTGAGCCATTACGAGATGTTCAAACACCTCAACAAAGGCGATGACGCCAAGTCCCGGGACAGCGCGCAAGCGACGAAGGATTTCTAC